>JANOAJ010000266.1:0-5660 GCA_031411035.1 Sphingomonadales bacterium | reverse complement strand
TCGGCCCGCACCTCGATGACATGGCCATCCTCGATCCAGTAATCGCCCAGATAATATTCCTGGTCCCGCTCCCCGCGAAACAGGTTCTGGCAATCGCGAAAATTGCGTTTGTCGAATGAAAACAGGGTTTCAGCCATAATTCACATCCCATGCTCGTCGTTGCGAGCGGAGCGAAGCAATCCAGCCTCTTTGCACTGACTGTGGATTGCTTCGCTCCGTTCGCAATGACCGTCACATTATCGTCTCTACGTCTTTAAGGCTTGGCGCGACCGCCCCGGCTCAGCCGCCAGTCGGCGGGATAGTTCAGATCATTATTCTTGACCGTGTTGGCGATGCCATTGTCGAAGCCGCCCTTGCCGAGATTGACATCAGCCGGGCTGTCATCCTTCATCAGGGGCAGCATACCTTCCAGCCAGCCGGTCATCAGGCTGCCCATATATTCGCCGCGATACTGCTTGTAGGTTTCAATGAAGGTTTTTTGCGCCACCACCACATCCATCGGGCGGGTGCGGCAACAGGCGTCGGCATATTTTTCCGTTTCCGCCTCCAGCCGGTCACGCGGAACGACGCTGTTGACGAAGTTCGTTTCGAACATTTCCTTTGCGGTAAAGGGGCGTCCGGTGAACAACATTTCGGAAAATTTGCGGATGCCCACCATTTCCAGCCATTGCCACATGCGCGGCCCCCATCCGGCATAGCGGAAGGAAGGATGGCCGAAGAGCGCGTCATCCGAACTCACCACCAGATCGGCGTCCGCCGCCTGATAGAAATGCCAGCCATAGCAATAGCCTTTGGCTTCGATGATGCTGATCTTCTTGAATTCCTGAAGCGGGCGGTTGCCGGCATAGCCCTTGGCATAGTGATCCGTCAGGCCGTGGAGAAAGCGGTAGGAACCCGGCGGGGGATATTTCACATCCGGATCATCAATCATCAGATCGGGCAGGAAATCGCGATCCGTATCGGGGTCGAGATAAATTTCGCCATGTTCGTCAATGTCGCCGCCCGAACCGAAATCCTGCCCTTCGCCCCGGATGACCAGCACTTTCACATCGTCATCGATATTCGCCTTGTGCACGATTTCGCCGAACAGCAGCCGCATGCCGATGGTTGTGGTGTTGGCCTTGCCGGGGCGGTCAAACGTGACAGTCGCGATCTTGCGCACCTTGTCCTTTTCATAGCGAACAAACTGCTTTGCCTCTTCCTTCAGCTCCGCACCGGTCGCCTGGGCCATCACTCTCTCCGCGCATTCATTGATTGCGGCAAGGCTGCCATAGGCGTCATTGCCTGTATAGGCATTTGGCGCACCCCTTTCGACAATGGACGCCACGCCTGCCTGAGGGTAACAAGTGGGCCACGATGGATGATGAGATGTATTTCTTCGGGCTCGATGGCCCGCTTGATGCGATCCCCGCGCCAGGCCAGATGCGTGCGGCAAATTTCCAGGGCTTTACCGATCTTGTCCGGAAAATGGGCGGGGCCCCGCGCCGCATCCTCGAACGGCACGGCCTTGATCCGCGCGCCATTGCTGATCCGGACAGTCATGTGCCCTGTCAGGCCGTTGTCGATGCGCTGGAATATTGCGCCACCCTGTTCGATGATCCGCTGTTCGGCCTGCGCCTCGCTATGATGCAGGAACCCGATGTGTTTGGCTGTGTCACGGCACTATGCCGCGCCGCGCCCGATGTCCGCACTGCACTGGAAAGCCTGATTGCCTATATTCCGGTGGTGCATTCGCCCGAAGCGGTTGTCACACTTTCGGAAGGCCCGGAAACCGCGATGTTGGGTTGGCAGGTAAACACCGATTTCGGGGCCAATGATCAGGCCCAGTATCAGGCGCTGGCGCTGAACCTGAAGCTGCTCCGCGCGATTGGCGGTGTGCCGGATCATGCCCTGATCGGAATAGACGCACGCCGCCGTGACGTGCCGGAGATTGAGCGTCTCATCGGCTGCCCGGTGCGGATCAAGGCGGAATGCAATGGCATTGTTTTCCCCGCGCGAACGCTGGGACAGCCCGTGGCGAGCGCGAACCGGCTGCTCTATCGGTTGCTGGGCGGCTATCTGGCCCGGTTGAAGATCGTCAACCGCGAAACCATCGTCGCCCGCGCGGGAAGCTATGTGCGCGGTGCCCTGCCTGCCGGTTCCTGTTCGGTGGAACGCTGCGCGGAAAAACTGGGCCTGTCCGTGCGCACGCTTCAGGCGCGACTGGCAGCACATGGTAGCAGCTTTTCCGAACTGGTGGAGACGCAGCGAGAAACGCTGGCGAGAATCTATCTGAAACAAACCCGGATGCCACTCGATGAAGTGGCAGAGCGGCTCGGTTATGGCGAACAGACCAGCTTTGGCCGCGCCTTCAAGCGCTGGACGGGGAGCACCCCGCAGAAATTCCGCGCGGGGAGTTAAGACCAGCGTGCGATGCCAATGACTCGTGCACACCCCGTCATTCCCGCCCAGCCTTTGCCTCCCCTCAAACCTTAAACAGGAATAGTCCTAAAATGCTCTCAGAGCCCCCTCAGGGCATGGCAAGAGACTTTCAGCTACCTACGTAGGCAAACGATAGGAAAACGCCTGTAGCATGGCTTAAAATGGCTCTGAGAGGGTTTTCCCTGTTTTCCGCCACTTTCCGGCGGTGCCGGCTTTTACCCCATCTCCAGCACAATCCGCCCGGCACGCGCGCCGCTGGCCGCATCCCGCATCGCGGCTTCGAATGCCTCCAGCGGATAGGAGGTGGCGATCACGGGCCGCACTGCCCCGGTTTCGGCCAGTGCATAGGTGGCCTGCACATTCGCTGCCGCAAATTCCGGCTCATTGATGCCATATTGCCGGATATCGACACCGATCAGGCTGGCACCCTTCAGCAGCGGCAGGTTGGTGCGGAAACTGGCCATGCCCCCGGTGAAGCCGACGACCAGATGCCGCCCGTTCCATCCGAGCGAACGGAACGCCGGTTCCGTGACAGTGCCTCCAACGGGATCGAACACCACGTCCACGCCCTTGCCGCCATTCGCCGCCTTGACCCTGTCCCGCCAGTCATCGCCGCTCGCGTCAATCGCGACGTCAGCGCCACCAGCCAGCGCCAGCGCCCGCTTGTCCGGCGATGAGGCAGAGGCGATTACCCGCGCGCCGAGATGCTTGCCAATCTGAATGGCGGCATAGCCCGTTGCACCGCCTGCGCCGATCACCAGCAACGTCTCCCCCGCCTTCAGATGCGCGCGCTCCACAAGGGCATAGCGGGCGGTGTAATAGCTGACCGGGAAGACGGCCGCTTCGGCAAAGCTGAGGCCTTTCGGTGCCGGCTTCACGCTGCGCACAGGCAGGTTCGCAACATCAGCGAACACGCCTCCCCAGCCGCTTGCCACCACCGCGTCACCCACGGCAAATGCCGTCACGCCCTCTCCCAGCGCTTCGACCACACCGGCACATTCGCTGCCCGGAATGAAGGGCACAGGCGGCTTGACCTGATAATTGCCTGCCGCCGTCAGCACATCCACATAGGAAATACCGGCAGCCTTGATCGCAATCCGCACCTGACCGGCCTTGGGTGGGCCGGGATCAAAGTCCTGCAACCGGTAATTTTCCGGCGGGCCGAGTTCATTTCCGATTACTGCGCGTGGCATTTCAGCCTCCTGAAATAGGTTTCAGAGCGATTTGACATGACGTCCCCCGTCGATGACCAGAATATCTCCGGTATGGAACCGCGACGCATCGGAAGCGAGATAGGCAGAAGGCCCCTCAATATCACCGGGCGTACCCGGTCTCCCGAGCGGCGTTATCGAAGACATGCGCTCGACAATCTGTTCCGTCTGCGGATTATTGTCCGTCATACCCGTCATGATGAAGCCGGGTGCCAGCATGTTGGCACGCACGCCATACCGCCCCAGTTCCACGGCAAGCCCCTTGACCATCGCTGCCAGCGCGCCCTTCGCCCCGGCATAATGCTCCATGCCTTGCAAGCCGTGAAAAATGGAAAGGCTTCCTGTGACGACGATCGAACCACCGGCGTCTCCCGCCAGCGCCCGTTCCCGCATGTGCCGCGCGGCTTCGCGCAATGTGTAGAATGCGCCGTGCAGGTTCACGTCCATCAGGCTGTGATACATTTCGCTCGTCAAATCACAGAATGATGCCGCGCGCGATGTGAAACCGGCATTGGCCAGCACGCAATCCACCCGGCCCATGCCCTTCAGCGTGGAGGCAAAGGCAGCTATAACTGCCGCTTCGTCCGCAACATCAACTGTCTCGGTATGCACGCGCCCTGCCCCCGCACGCACAAGCTTGTCGCGCGCAGCCTCGTGACCGTCAGCCTGCCGGTCCCAGATCACAACGTCCGCGCCCTGCCGCGCACAGCCGGTGAGAAAAGCCAGGCCGATGCCGCTGTTGCCCCCGGTCGCCAGCACAACGTGTCCAGACAAATCGAACAGGTTTGGCACCCGATCCGGCAAAGGCGTAGCCATCAATGCTGTCCTCCATCACAGCGGATCAGACTGCCGGTCACGTTGATCGAGGCCGGGCTGGCCAGAAACAGCGCGGCGGTGAGGATATCCTGCGGGTCACCCGGACGTCCGCGCGCATTGGTCGATGTCTCGCGCGCTTCCTCCGCCCATGCCTTTGAAATGTCCGTCAGGAACGGCCCCGGCGACAGCGTATTCACCCGCACATGCGGTGCATATTCGCGGGCAAGGCTTACAGACATGGCGTTGAGTGCTGCCTTGGACGAGCCATAGGGGATCACTCCAGGCAATGGCATCAGCGCCCCTGTTGAGGACACGTTGATGATGCACCCGCCGCCTGCGTCATACATTCGTTTGGCAATCTGGCTGGCAAGGCGGAACGGGCCCTTGAAGTTGAGGTTGAGGACCGAATCGAACAATTGCTCGCTCACCTCATGGCTTGGCACGCGCGGCCCCATCCCGGCATTGTTGACGAGGATATCGATCCGGTCAAAGGCTTCATAGGCTTGCTCGATCAGTCGGTCACATTCGGCCCATTTCCCGACATGCGCGGCAATCGCAGCCGCCCGCCGCCCCAGCGCGCGGACTTGGTCTGCCACAGCCTCGCAATTTTCCAGCTTGCGGCTGGCGATGATCACATCAGCCCCGCGTTCGGCAAATGCCCTGACCATCTGATAGCCCAGCCCGCGCGAACCGCCGGTGACGAGGACAACCTTGCCAGTGAAATCAAATAGTGGATCAGGGGTCATCAAGCCTCTCCCAACAAATATTTGGCGGCGGCAACCGATTTGGCCAGCCGCTCCTTTTCCCGCTCGCCCGCCAGCGCGCGCGTCAGCATCGGCGTTTCGAGGCCGACAGGAATGGTCGCGGGGCAGGCAGCAACAAGCGCCGCCAGCGGCAGATCGCCAGTACCCAGTGCAAGCCGGTTGTGCCGGGCCTCCTCGCCATAGCTGGCGTCCAACGGCTTATCCTGCACGTCGCATAGCTGGAGATAGCCGATCAGCGACGGATCAAGCGCGGCCACGTCCGCAGGCGCGCCGCCGGAGCGCGCCAGATGCATCGCATCGATCATCAGCGTGAGATTGGCGGCACCCGCCGCCCGCACCAAAGCTGCGGCGGTTTCGAGCGCCCCGACGGCCATCCCCGCCATATATTCCAGCGTGACGCCAAGCCCACGGTCCGCCGCCATCTCTGCGAAGCGCGCCAGTTCATCGC
>JANOAJ010000265.1:0-3172 GCA_031411035.1 Sphingomonadales bacterium | reverse complement strand
GCCCCGCATCGTTTCAAACTGGTCGGTCAGCTGGCTTCCCGCCAGCATGAACACCCAGATCAGAAAGGCGAGCACCGCAATCGCCACAATCAGCAGCCGCCACGGCCGGGGAATGGGCAGTGCCCGGCCCAGCAACCGTGTGCCGCCATCCAGCATGGCCGCAAACACGACCCCGCCAATGATCAGCAGCAACGGCTGTGCCAGCAGCCACACCAGCGCCACCAGCACGGCCAGCCCGATCCAGATCGAGGCACGCCTGAGTTCCTGCCGCACAAAGGGATCGCGCAGCTCGTTGGGGCCGGGTTCCTCGATATGCGGCTCGGTCATGTCACTCGGCCTGGTGCGGCCGCAGGCTGGTTCCGGCCCGCCCGCCGCGCAGGGCCGTGAACCAGCTTACGGGGTTGAGCAGATTGGTGCTGCCATCCAGCGAGAACGTGATGAATTCCGCGCGGCCACCGATATTTTCCCAGGGAACCGGGCCGCCAAGGCCCCCTTCATTCTGGGGGAAGCGGCTGTCGGCGCTGTTGTCGCGGTTGTCGCCCATCAGGAATACATGGTTGTCCGGGATGGTGACCGGCCCGAAATAATCGCCGGGCAGGCCGTTTTCCAGATCGACCGTGTCATAGCTTTTGCCGTTCGGCAGCGTCTCGCGATAGACCGGCATCTGGCAATAGGACTTGCCGTCCTTGCCCGTGACCAGAAGACCGGAATATTTATAGTCCGTGCAGGGCGAATTGGCATCCACGGGGATCAGCGTGGCGCGCACGGGATCGCGCTTCACCGGCACGCCGTTGAGGATCAGGATTCCGCCGCGCACTTCCAGCCTGTCTCCTGGCAGGCCGATGACGCGCTTGATATAATCTTCCTTCACGCCCGGCGGGCTGGCAATCACCACGTCCCCCCGCTCGGGCAGGCTGCCGAAAATGCGGCCCTTCATATAGGGCAGCAGATGGAATGTGGGCGACGCGAACGACCAGCCATAGGGATATTTGGTAACAACCAGCCGGTCCCCCTTCAGCAATCCCGGCATCATTGATTCCGAAGGGATATAGAAAGGTTTGGCAATGAAGCTGTGAAAGCCGAGCACAGCCAGCACCAGCCAGAAAATCCCCACGGTTTCCGACCACCACTGGATCTTGCTCTTTTGCTTCACCGATTCCTGGGGCGCGGCATCGGCGGGAAGGGTGGCTTGGCTGGGTTCGCTCACGTCTGGCTTTCCGCTGGTCGAGGCAAGGCCTCTATGATGACAAAGGCCTGCGCCCATGGATGATCGTCGGTGAGCGTCAGATGAATATGCACGTCATAGCCCGCCGGAATCATCGCGTCGAGCCGCGCCTTCGCGCCACCGCTCAGCGCAAGCGTGGGCGCGCCGGAGGGGGCGTTGACCACACCAATGTCTTTCATGAACACGCCGCGCCTGAAGCCGGTGCCAACGGCTTTGGAAAATGCCTCCTTAGCCGCGAAGCGCTTGGCATAAGTGCCGGCCTTGGTGAACGGACGCCGCTCCGCCTTGGCGCGCTCGACGGGCGTGAACACCCGGTTTGTGAAGCGCTCGCCAAAACGGTCGAGCGAATTCTGGATGCGCTCGATATTGCAGAGGTCGGAACCGAGGCCGATGATCATATTTCTGTCATTCCGGCGAACGCCGGAATCTCCCTTTCTTGCCTTGGTGGTTCATCATGCCAAGCAAAGCGGGATTCCGGCGTTCGCCGGAATGACGAAAGGGGCCTCACCGCGCCGCATCCATCAGCGCGCGCATCCGCCGCACGCTTTCTTCCAGCCCGATAAAAATGGCCTCGCCGATCAGATAATGGCCGATATTCAGTTCGGCGATCTGGGGGATGGCCGCGATGGGCTGGACATTGTCGAAGGTCAGGCCGTGGCCGGCATGGGGTTCGATGCCGTTCTTGGTGGCAAGGGCGGCGGCATCGCTGATCCGGCGCAGTTCGGCTTCGGCCCCTGCCCGGTCATCATCCAGCAGCAGATGGGCATATTTGCCGGTATGGAATTCCACGACCGGCGCGCCCAGGCGGATCGCGGCGTCGATCTGGCGGGGATCGGGTTCGATAAACAGGCTCACCCGGATGTGCGCCTCGCGCAGCCGGGTGACGAGCGGAGCAAGGTGATTGTGCTGGCCTGCGGCGTCCAGCCCGCCTTCAGTCGTCCGCTCCTCGCGCTTTTCCGGCACGATACAGGCCGCATGGGGCCGGTGATGCAGGGCGATTGCCAGCATTTCCTCGGTCGCGGCCATTTCCAGATTGAGGGGCAGGCTGGTGGCAGCCATGATTCTTTCGATATCGGCATCGCGGATATGCCGCCGGTCTTCGCGCAGATGCGCCGTGATTCCGTCTCCGCCCACGGCCGCTACGATTTCCGCCGCGCGCACCGGATCGGGATGTTCCCCGCCGCGCGCGTTGCGGATGGTGGCAACATGATCAATGTTGACGCCGAGGCGCAGGGGGAAACTCACGCGTCCACTTTCCGGCTCCCGGGCTTCACGGGCGGGATGGCTGCCAGTTCGGGGGGAAGTGCGTCCGCGTCATAACTGGGCACATCCAGCCGGATCAGAGGGAAAAAGGGAACCCCCAGATCGGCAGACCCGTTCGACCGATCGACCAGTGACGCTTCGGCAATCACCACAGCGCCCGCGCGTTCCGCTGCGGCAATGGCTTCGCGTGACGACAGGCCGGTCGTGACAACATCTTCCACCATCAGCGCTTTTTGCCCCGGCTGCACGGCAAAGCCCCGGCGCAGTTCGAACACGCCTTCGGGCCGTTCCAGGAATATGGCATCCCGGCCCAACGCGCGGCCCATTTCATGGCCAATGATGATGCCGCCCATCGCGGGGGAGATCACCACGTCTATCTGCGCGCGAATCTCCGGGGGGATGGTTCCGGCAAGGGCGTTCGCCAGCCGCGCGGCGCGGGCCGGGTTCATCAGCACGCGGGCGCATTGCAGATAGCGGGAACTGCGCAGGCCGGACGATAAAATGAAATGGCCTTCCAGCAACGCTTCGGCTGCCCGGAATTCCGCCAGAATCTCGTCTTCGGTCACGCATTGCCTCCGTCTTTTCGCGATTTGCGGATAGCCCCCGGCGCGCGCTCCGGCAAGCCGCGCAAAAAAGTGTGGCATTTGGGTTGAGGCGTGGCAAAACCGCGCGTATAGCCCGCCG
>JANOAJ010000264.1:0-10176 GCA_031411035.1 Sphingomonadales bacterium | reverse complement strand
GGCGCGGCTGGTGCTGCATCCGGTGATTCAAAACATTCAGGTGTCGTGGGTGAAAATGGGTGAAGACGGCGTGGCCACCTGTCTTGCGGCGGGTGTCAACGATCTGGGCGGAACATTGATGAACGAAAGCATTTCGCGCGCGGCAGGGGCCGGACATGGCCAGGAACTGCCACCGGAGGAAATGGACAGCCTGATCCGCGCAGTCGGGCGTTTGCCCCGCCCCCGCACAACCCTTTACGGGGACGCTGATGCATCCCTGATCGCGCGCGCCCACGCCGCTGATCCGCTTGCCACGATTGTCCAGACTCCCGCGCGCAAGCGCCGGGCAGAGTCGCCGTTGGACACGCTGGTCTCCTGACGGGAATTTTCGGCGCGATGCCCATCTAGGCCAAGCGATTTAATTCATAGTCGCCCGCATCATCCACCAGAGCCTGCCAGCCCGGATAGACGACAATCGTCGTGAAGGTTTCCTCGATGATGGCTGGCCCTGATATCTGGTCACCGGGCCGTAATTCCTGACCCAGATAGATATCGGTGAGCTCGTAGCCTTGCCCCAAATTGGCACGGCGCGATTTGGCGGGCACCGGGATTGCCGCTGGGGCGGAACTTCCCTTCACGACGCACGGGGACGGCGTTCCGACATGGCTCGAAAGGCGCACGCCGGTCACTTCAGGCACTTCATGTGCGCGGATATGGTTATATTCCGCCATGTGCCGCTGATCGAACATGGCGATGGCCCGCGCACCGAGCCCGTCATCGACAAAAGACAGGTCGTGCAGGATGCCGTCAGGCTGTACATCAAACGTCAGCGCAAAATTCTGGCCCGCATAGCGCATGTTGAGCTGGTAGCAGGCCACGACCTGTTCCGCAGCAAATGATGCTTCAGCAAAGAATCTGGCGGCCCGATCAGCGAGGTCTGTCCACAGCGCCTTCAGTTTTTCCAGATCAAGGGCATCTGCCTTCACGATCAGAGACCGTTCCTCGTCAATGCTGGGGTTGGCGACCAGCGTGCCAAGCGCAGAGAATGTGGGCGAAGCCTTGGGCACCAGCACCTTTTCAATGCCCAGCTCCTCTGCCTGAATGGCGGCAAAGGCAGGACCATTTCCGCCATAGGCCAGCATAACCAAGTCCCGTGGATCAATCCCTTTACCTGCCGTGGTGCGCCGCACGCCCTGCGACATGCCGGCATTGATGACGCGCCAGCAATCAAAGGCGGCATCCTCCGCGCTATAGCCCATCTGTGCACCAACCCGGGCAAACGCCGCCTCGACGCCATCGCGCGTCAGGGTGAAGCTCCCTCCTGCGAACCCGTCATCGGTGGATAGGATGCCGAGCATCACGAGCGCATCGGTTACGGTCGGCTGCGTGCCGCCCCGGCCGTAACAGATCGGCCCAGGCTCGGAGCCTGCCGACTGCGGCCCCACGCGTAACGCGCCGCCGCTGACGTGGCAGATTGATCCTCCACCAGCTCCCAGCGTCTCCACTTTCACCATGGGGACGCCGATCAGGTAACGGTGATGCATGTTCCAGCCCGCCTCCGCCGGAGCGGAACCGTTCAACACCAGAGACATATCGTAAGATGTGCCACCCATATCGACGCAGAGCAGATCGGTATGCCCCTTTGCCGCGCCGACATGCGCTGACCCCACCACACCGCCTGCGGGGCCGGATGCCAGCACCCGAATGGGGGAGCCTGCAATATACTCCACAGTCATTACGCCGCCACTTGCCTGCATCACCATCAACTGGTTGGCGTAACCGCCATCCTTCAGGCGCGTGACGAGCTTTTCCAGATATTCGGTGACGCGCGGGGCGATATAGGCATTCACCACGGTTGTGCTGGTGCGATCAAATTCCGGTGCCCGGGGCAGGACCTTGTGGGAAAGCGATACCGGGACGCCGGGCAGCTCTTCCGCGACAATCTCTGCCACCCGCCTTTCATGCGCCGGATTGACGAACGAGAAGAGGAACGAGACAGCGACGGATTCCACGCCTTGTTTTGCCAGTTTGCGGCAGGCCGCCCGCACAGCGCTTTCATCGAGCGGTTTATGTATTGTGCCATCATGCAACACGCGCTCCGGCACGGTCAGGCGACGGCGGCGCGGCGTGATCTGGACGGGCGGTTCAAGACGGACATCCCAGATGTCTTCCTTGAAGCCGCGCCGATATTCGATCTCGTCGCGAAACCCATCTGTTGTGATAAGCCCGGTAACGGCGCCATTCATTTCTATCAGGGTATTGTCGGCAACGGTGGTGCCGTGAACGATCGCATCACAGCGATTGAGGAAGGCGCCAAGCGAAAGCCCCTCCAAATCCGCCAGTTTGCCAAGCCCCTCCATCACGCCGAGCGAGCGATCCTGCGGCGTGGAGAGGTTCTTGTGGAGGATGACTTCATCCCCCTTCAGCACGGCAAAATCGGTGAACGTGCCACCAATGTCGATCCCGACGCGATAGGTCATGCGGCGGCCATCTCCTTCCGCAATGTCTCGGTCGCAGCAATATCGATAGCCAGGTCATAGTCTTCCAGACTGCCCGTCAAGACTACACCATATTTTGCGCGCGCGGCGGCAAGACTGACATACTCGTCCAGCACATCTTCCTTCACGGCATCCGGATCACGGAGCAGCGCCGGGCCGAAACCAGCACCGCCGCCATGCTGGTAGGCAATCACCGCACCCGAAGGCAGTTGTGCCTGGGCGGTGCGTTCAATCCTGTATTCCTCTGGCGTGCCAACGTTGAAACGGTTTGAATAGGGAAGGGCATCATGCCCGCCACACATGCCGCGCAGGGGGTGATCGGCGGAGACCATCCACGCCATGGCCATTGCCGGTTCCAGCACCTGCTTGACGTTCAGGCTGCCCGCCGCGCCGCGCCACTGGCCCGCGCCGCCACCGTCAATTGTCATTTCTCGGCTGATGTTGAGGATGGGAAAGCGACACTCGGCATCTTCCGCTTCCGACAGCAGAAGATTGCCCAGGCTAACGGGGCAGGAACCCCAGCCATCAATCCCCTGCACCGCAGACGTGTCCATTGAGCGGCAGTCCACGCCCTGGTCCATCCACATCTGGCCATTTTTGTCGAAGCCGATCACCGCGTTGGGCATGCCGATCTTGTAAAGCTGTGGTGCCGAGCGTTCCGGGACGACGTGTGACAGAGCGATACACACGGCCTCTGTAATTTCGCAGGCTGGGTGGAAGGAGCCGAGCGCCGCAGGCTTGTTGGGCGGCGGTTGGGCAATGCAGCCTTCCGGCACCACAATTTCCACGGCGTTGAACATGCCTTCATTCTTGACGATTCCGGGATCAATCGCCGCCGTCAGTTGTGTCATGATGTAGCTGCGGGTGTTGGCGAATGTATTCCAGACGCCCACGAGATGGGGCCTGTCATCGGTTCCGGTCAGGTCAACAGTCAGTTGATCCCCCCTGATGATGCAGGCCACTTGCACCTTCACATCCTTGGTGCCTGCGGTATCGTGATCGATCAGGACGGTTGCTTCATACGTGCCATCCGGCCACCGCGATACTTCTTCCCGGAAGCGCTGCTCGCTGTGATCGATCGAATGGTTGATGGCGGCCTTGACTCTGTCGCTTCCCCATTTGGCGATCATGCCTTCCAGCATGCCGACGGCCCGCTGCACGCCGCCCACCATAGCCGCCAGATCCCCCGCAAAGCTCGGAAAGCGGTTGTTGCGTTCCACCATGCTGAAAACGTCCCTGCGCCTTTCGCCCCGATGGATCAGCTTCACGCAGGGATAGGATACGCCTTCAGTGAAAATGTCTGTCGCTTCCAGCGTGAAGCCACCGGGATCCTTGCCGCCGGTATCCCCCTGATGTGCCTGTAATGTCTGGACGACAACCAGTTCCCCCTTCTCGTCAAAGACAGGCGCATAGACGCAATAATCGGGAAGATGCCCGCCGCCGTGATCGGGATCGTTCGAGAGGAAAACATCGCCCTGGCCCCAGTCATATTCATCGAAGTTCATCAGGCCCCAGCGTACCATCATCGGATTGACGAAGGTCAGGTGCGGGGTGCCAATGGCGCCCATCGCCAAGCGGCCGTGCGCGTCTACAATTGCGGCGTTGCGTTCGTTGGACTGGTTGATAATGGGCGAGGATGCTGCCCGCGCAAGGTGCGTGGCCGCTTCGAAACACACGGTTTCAAAAGCGCTGCGGATAATGTCTGCGGTCACCGGGTCGATCGTGGCTGATGTCGGCAAAGGATCGCGCTTCGCAGCAAGCTTGCGGTTCAGCTCGAAGGACATGGGCTGGCTCTCCTCCCGCAATCGTTCCGCAAGGGAAGATGCGTTTCCAGACAGAAAGATACCGGACGCATTTCCACCGATCTAAACAATAGGCGCATCCGTTTGTGCGATTGGCGCAGCTTTCCCGGCGCGGAGGATGGCTCGATATTGATTCATTTAATGAACCATGTTAGCGCGCGCCGGATAGCGAGTTTGGCGGATCAGCCACGCTCGTCATGGGATCAATTCGATAGAGGTTTTGGACAGCATGGGAATCTGGCAGGCGCTGGTGAATCTGATGGGCGGCGACAAAAGCCTTGCGCTGTGGTTTGCGCTGTTTCTGGCAAGTGGGGTGGTGGCAGGCATCTGGAGCGGATTCTTCCGCGCGCGCAAAATCCAGCCCAAGGGCTTCAAGTGGAAAACCTTTCGGAACGAGGCATTTTTTGCCACCGTCAACCTTGTTGCGTCAGGCTTTCTGATCGGCGCGCCGACTGCTTGGTTGAAGGCGCATGGCTATATCACCATCAACACCGCGCCCGCAGCCTGGTGGGTGATTGCACTGGAATATGTGGCGTATTTCATCCTGTTCGACACATGGTTCTATTGGTTGCACCGCTTCATGCACAAAGAGCCAGTCTATACCTGGGTGCACAAGATCCACCATTTTTCAACTTCGCCCAACCTGCTGACGACGCTTTCAGTCAACCCACTGGAATCGCTCGTTAATGGCGGCTTTGTGCCGTTGTTTCTGGCAGCACTCACGGTGCACGAACAATCGATGGCACTCATCACGCCAACGAACATCATCATGGGTTTGTATGTGCATTCCGGCTATGAATTCTTCCCGCGCTGGTGGAACAAGAGCTGGGCGACAAAGTGGTTTATCACCGCGACCTTCCATGATCAGCACCACAAATATTTCACGGCAAATTTCGGCGGCTATACAACGATCTGGGATCGGTTGTGCGGCACGATCCGCCCGAAGTTCGAGGCGGATTTTGAAAAGCTCAAGACCGGCAAGAATCCGCCAAAGGTACCGGTTGGCGCAGTGGTGGAGCCCGGTTAGGCCGGGAACCTCTGCATCTGGATGCCCCGAAACCGCGCGCGCATCTGCCCCTCGCGTTCCGCAGGCGTGACGCGAGCGCTGGTATCAGGCAGATGCCGGGACAGTTCGCCAGACCTTGCCAACTGTGTCCCAATCGCCGGGCCGCTGCTGCTCAACAATGTGCGGACGGCAAGATTGCCTTGCGCGAAGCCTTGCGAGTCCAGCCAGTTGGCATAGCCGGGATCAGTCGCGCAGAGGATCAGCCGGACCTTGCCATCCCCGTCCACAGCCGCGCGTGAGGGCGTGTAGCTGACCGGGCGGTAGAGATAATCGAAGCTGTTCATGAACACGCCGCCAAGCGATGCCATCCAGAATGCATCGGGTGGGTCAAAGCTGATGATCAGTGCCTCATCCGGCTTCAGCGCCCAGACCATATTGGCCACCGCGCGACCGCGTTTGGCATCCGCGCTGCCATCGCTCGACGGCAAGGGCGGAAAGGCGTTGAGGCAGGCCGGATCAACCGCACCGCCGCTATATTGATAGGGATGATCCGGCCAGTCGCGCATAAGATTTTCGACGAACCTGCCCGCCCAGTCCATTGAGTCCGTGATCACTTGGGGGGTCGGCATCGGGCGCGGTTCGGCCATGCCGATGCGTTCTATGCGCAGGTTCCAGGGTGTCTCATCCCAGCGGTCAAATCCCTGCCGGATGAACAGTTTGCGCGAGCCGGGCGTTGTGGGCAGCCAGTTCTGCACCTGTTTCGGCCCGCCAATGAAGAGTTCGAAACTGTCGTCAGCGTCCGCCACGATCTGATGGCCGAAGATATTGGTTTCGGGCACGTCACCAAAGGGATCGTGAAGCGAGGGCCATCCGGTACCTGGTTGCGTTTCCGGGCGCGGGCCTTGCACCGCCAGGTTGAAAAAGCGCGCGCTGCCTTTGGTGCCCGAAATGCGATAGGCATGGTCCCCGCTGATCCACGCCTGCTGATACAGAAAATCAGCCGCGTCGCTGCCCAGCTTCCTGGTGGCATGCGTGAAGGTGTGTATCTGGGGAAAGGCCGGATCTTTCGTTTCCAGCGCCAGATCAAACGCCTGTCCAAGGTTTTGGGTAAGGAAGCGAAAGGCATCGGCGCGGTGCAGGGCGGAAGCGGGGTTATGATCCTTGAATGCAAGATCGCCGGCTGCCCGAAGCCTGTCGCAAAAGCCTTCCCAGGCGGATTTAAGCGCTGCGTCATCCGGGTCATCACCAAAGGCCATCTTCAGGCTCCCAGCTTCGCGAGCAATGCCGACATATAGTCGCCCGCGCGCATCGACGCGGCGTGCGGGCCTTCGGCAGCGATGCGGGGGCCGACCAGCTCGATGTCGAACACGCCCTGATATCCCGCGTCCAGCACATCACCGATGAGCCGCTCAAGCGGGATTACGCCATCCCCGGGCACCGCGCGGGCGGGCAGGGAACGGTCACCCAGCATATAATCGCTCACCTGCACAAGGCCGCAGCGGGGCATGGCGCGGCCGAACAACGTCTTCAGGCCGGCCTCTGCCCAGCACGCGAACAGTTCGATGCAGATGCCGGTATCGGCCTGTTCGGCCAAGCGGATTGTATCTGCCAGCGTGTGGGCGAAATGGATATCAGCGTAGAGGGCAGGGGCATTTTCGATCATGACCGAAAGTCCCCCGGTGCGCGCCGCTGCCATCCCGGGAGCCAGAGTTTGCGCAAAATGCCTGGCGGCCCCTTCCCAATCGTGTGCGCCGCGGCCACCGGTCAGAAGGTAAAGCGAAGTGGCCCCAATCTGGGCCGCAAGATCGACCGTGTCGTGGAAATTTGCCGCGTCGAAAATATCGTTCAATGAAGCAATGCGCGGCATATCGCCTTTCAGGGCGGTAAACCCTTCGACCCGCAGCTTTGGCGCGGCAAGAACGGCGTTGGCAAAGCCTGCCTCCCGGCAAAACCCCAGAAACGCATCCGTGCTTTCGGCCATGAATGCCACTTGGTGAAGCGAGACGCGCGGGTGCATTTGCGTACTATCCCCGTTTCTCAATCTCTATGCCGAAGCGTTCGCGATACCCGGCAAATTCCGCGTGCAGAGCGGCAACATCCCCATCGATCAGGTCAGTCGAATAGTGGAATTTGCCATGCCGGTCTCCCCGATTGTTGGTGAGGTAATGGCGCATCGCGCTTTCTGCGTCCGAGCTGAGGTCATGGCCGGAAAAGTCGTAAAAGCCCCGGATCACGGCCACCTGATCCTTGATGAAATCCTGATAGCGGACATGATGGATGCGGCTGTCGTTCATCATCGGGTTGTCCATGATCGCGTGGAACCCGGCCCGTCCGGCAGCGGTGTGGATGCGGGACTGTTCGGCCATATCGACACTACCAGTCAGCCCTTGGGTCAAATCCGCCACCATCTTGATCCGCGACGCAATCGACTGGACGGGATCGCGGTGGATATAAAGCACACGCGCATCGGGATAGGTATCGAAAAAGGCCGGGAACCGCACGGCGTGAAAGCCCTTGAGCACCCATTTCTTTTGCGGCTGTCCGTTCTGGATCGCCTGCAACATCATCTTGTGAATACGGTATTGCGCGGATGGATCGATGGGAAGGCCCGCGATCTTCATCCCCATCGGCACACGCCACCAGGCCGTTGGCGTCAGCACGCGAAAATCCATGCCCCAGCAGCGTTCGTCTTCGGGCAGGCCATCGCCCAGCATGTCGTTATAAGGATGGCTTTTGAGCCAAAGTGGCAAATGCGCGTTGATTTCCCGCCATTCCTGATCCGCGAGGGCGCGGCGGGGATCATCAGGCGCGGCCAGCCCCGGCGGGGGCGAGGGATGCATTACTTCCCAAAAGCGCAATGCCCGTGCTTCGGGATCAACCGAGAGCAGGGCGTGAAGCAGCGTTGTTCCCGAGCGCGGCTCCCCGGTGACGAACAGGGGCCGGCTGATCACTTCGCTGTCAAGATTATGGGTATTGTGGTCGTCAAAGAAACGCAGCCGATCCGTCAGCAGCCAGTGGCAGTTGCGGATTGCCGCTTGCTGGCCTGCGGCATCCATTTCCGCGCTGTTAATCAGATCGACCGCAAGGCCGAAGCGCGCAACAAAGCTGGAATCGCCCCAGTCGGACAGGCCGGTTTCGGCCCCCGCGGCAGCCAGTAGATCGCCCGCGATCAATCCGCTCACACGCCCTCGCACAAGCGGAGCAATTCATCCTCTGCCTCACGCACCTTGGCGGGAGACAGCGCCCCGAATTTCAGCCCGGCCATTCCGCCATAATCCAGGATTTTGGGCACGCGCAGACCGGCATCGCAGAAGCTCTTGACCACTTTGGCGACCTGTTTGGGCGTGCCGTGGGGTAACAGGTCAAGCACAATCTGCGTGTCGAGTTCCGCGCAGAATTTGATGATCCGCTCCCGCGTCAGCACATGCGGATCAATGTCAACAAAGCCGCGCCACGCATCGCCCATCGGGTGGCTATGGCCGAACTTGCGCAACTCCTCGGCGGAAATCTGCAGGACAATCGACTTGACCAGAGGGGCCGCGACAATTTCGGCCAGTTCCGCGTCGTCGCTGGCGATCAGGCAGGTCTGGATAAAGGCAGGGGTGATCGCCATCGGGTCGCGCCCGGCCTTGTCCGCTGACGCGCGAATGATACCCAGCTTTTCGGCATATTGTTCGGGCGTCCAGGCTCCGGCAGGCCACCAACCATCGGCATAGCGCCCTGTGATGTCCAGCATCCGGGGGCCGCCCGCCCCAACCCAGATGGGCGGGCATTTGCCGTCATAAAGCTCGGTATCCATCAGGGCGTGATCGAGTTTGTAGAACTGGCCTTCAAAACTCACCGGCCCCGCGCTCTCCCAGAGGAGCCTGATGACCTTCAGCGACTCTTCAAAGCGGCCCACAGGTTTGGAGAAATCAAAGCCGTAAGGAACCGTGTTCTCGGCCTCACCGCTGCCCAGCCCCAGAATGAAGCGGCCTTTGGAAAGATGATCGATTGTCAGGGCGGTCTGCGCCAGCATGGCGGGATGGCGGCGCACGGTATCCACGACGCTGGTGGCAATCGGCACGTTTTTGGTCAGAACCGCAGAAGCACCCGCCACGGCCATGGCGTCCAGATGACGGTGGGGTGAAGGAGAGGCCGTTGCCAGATCCGTGAATTCCGGCGTCCAGATCGAATCCGGCCAGAAACTGACCATATGATCCGGCAGCCAGATCGAATGGTAGCGCCCTGTGTCCAGATTGGCGATCTGGTCGATACCCAGCGGCAATGTTGTCCGCAGGAATGCCGCTGGCTGAACCTTCATGTGCCTCTCCGTCTGTAGAGGCGCAGTCTTGCCTGCATCCGGCCCCAAATCCAGCCGGAAAACAGACAAACCGCCCCGGCGTTACCAGACGAGCGGCACGCGTTCCGGCCCGATCACGCCGCCAGGCCGGTATTCGATCTCGGTGCCGGGCTTCAGTTTGAAATTGGGGATGCGTTTCAGCCATTCCTGCAGCGCAATCTTGATTTCCAGCCGCGCCAGATGCGCGCCCATGCAACTGTGCACGCCAACGGTGAAGGCCAGAATGATCTTCTTTTGCCGGTGGAAATCCACTTCGGTCGGGTTGGGGAACACGTCCGGATCAAAATTGCAGACGGGCAGCAGGCTGGTGATCTTGTCGCCCTTTTTCAGCGTCACGCCGCGCAATTCGGTATCCTGCGCCACGGTGCGGCCCGAAAATGTCACCGAATGGACGCGCAGCAATTCCTCTACCTGGGCGTTGATATTTTCGGGATTGTCGATGATTTCCTGGCGACGCTCGGGATTATTGGCAAGCCATACCCATATCAGGTTCAGCGTCGCGAACACCGTGTCCAGGCCTGCGATGAACAGGAATACGACGAATCCGTG
>JANOAJ010000263.1:0-15572 GCA_031411035.1 Sphingomonadales bacterium | reverse complement strand
GCCCATTCGCGCAATTCGTGGATCAGCAAAGCGCCCTCCATCGCAGTCTTGCCGATCACGCGCTGGGTTGTGCAGCCAAGAACCAGGCTCTTGCGTCCTGACCGGTGCGTCCATACCAGCGGCAGTTCATTTTCGCCGACGCCCATCATGCCCTTGAGTTTGGCGACATTCGGTTCGGGTTCGTAATACAGTACGGTCGGCCATACGCCATGAACGGCGCGCAATCCGTCCAACTCCGCCTTGCGCGCTTCGGGCAGGGCGTCCCACGCGGCATAGGTACTGCAAAACCCGGTATTTCCCGTTCCTTTCGGCGCAGGCTTGCGACACGACAGCAAGGAGGCGAGGATCGGCACTTCATTCATCGTGCCATCAATGTGCCAGTAAAGGCTGCCCTTCAGATATTCCGCTCCATCGGGATTGAGCTTGGCGTTTACGGTGATTTTCGACGCCGTGCCATCGGCCTGCTCGGTGGTGTAGGTGCCCAATGTCTTGGTGAAGGCAATCTGTTCCTCATCCGTGAAATTGATCTGTGGGAACACCAGAACTCCGCGCTGTTCAAGCAGGTCGCGAATCTCATCTGAAAGTCCGCCTTCCAGCAGTTCCGCCTTGCTGTTGAGCACGCGACTGCCGATTTGCGGGTTGATGGCCTCGGCGGAAAGGCGCGCGGCGGTCATGACTGACATGGCAAACTCCAGACTTTGATGGATGGCTATCCGTTTGTGGTAATTGGCGGAGGCGGTGAACCCTGCCCGGCGCTTAACGCTCGGGCGAAGTCATTCCTGTTCCCACGCCTCGCCCCCTTTCAGGATCGTGCGGTGCATCATCCGACCGCATTGGGGATCATAGGGCGTTGCCCGGTGCAGCGATGTGCGATTGTCCCACATCACCGTATCGCCCACCGTCCATTTGTGCGTGTAAGTATAGGGTTCACTGGTGGCGAAATTGCGCAGACTGTTGAGTGTCCTGGCACTTTCGCGATAATCCAAGCCAATCACATGCGCGGCCGTATTGCCGAGTACCAGGCTCTTGCGACCCGATTTGTGCTTCGCGACAAGCGGCACTTCGGCTTCGCCGCGTGATTGCCAGTCGGCCAGTTGCTGATCGGTCGGCTCGGGCGTGTGATACAGGGCCGAATTCCACAGCGAATGCTGGACGCGCAGATTCTCGATTTCGGCCTTCCGGCTTTCCGGCAGATCTTCATAGGATGTCGCCGTGTTGGCGAATTGGGTGTCGCCACCTTCGGGAGCCAGCACCTTGGCCGACAGCATGGACGCGCGGATGGGCAGGGGGTTCATCGTGCCGTCAATATGCCAGTACAGCGATCCCAGCAGATATTCCGCCACTTGCTGGTTCACCGTCTTATCGAGGCTGACCTTGAACACTTCCTCCCCGCGGATTTCCAGCGCGTTGCCGCCCAGCAGATTGGTGAAGGCAACTTGCTCGGCGTCCGTGAAATGAAGCTGCGGGAAAACCAACACGCAGCGTTCCTCTAGCAGGGCGTTGATCTCTTCTGCCAGATCGCCAGACAGCAGCTCTTCTTTGGTGTTCAGGATGCGCGCGCCGATTTTCGGCTTGATCTGTTCATAGCAAAGGCGGGTCATCTCTCTTACAGTCATGTTGCGATCCTAAGTATCGGGTGGTGGCGCGAAGGAGTTCTATTTCGCGAACGCCTGCACGGAAATGCCGCTCATCGCTGTCCAGCCAGCATCGTTGTTGAATGTCGCGCCGGTCGCGAAACTGGATTCGTCGCTGGCGAGAAACAGCGCCATTTGTGCCATTTCCTCTGGCTGCGCCATCCGGCCCAGCACGCCCATCCGGTCAATCACTTCATTGGAAATGGGCAGCCCCCGTCTTACCATCTCTTCGCGTTGATGCTTGGCCATAGGCGTTTCTGTGGCACCCGGATTGATGGTGTTGACGCGGATATTGAACTTCCCAAGCTCAACAGCCGCCACTCTCGAAAGCGCGACCAGCCCGGCCTTGGACGCGCAATAACCAGCCGAGCTGCACACCATTTCCGCCCCGACCGATCCGGTGTTGACGATCGAGCCGCCGCCTGCTTCGATCATCCTGAGTGCGACATGCTTGATAACCAGCCACGCCCCTTTCAGGTTGACCTCAATCACCTTGTCAAACGCGTCTTCATCAATATCCAGAATGGAGCGCTTGCCTTCGGTGTCGACCCCGGCATTGTTGAATAGCACGGTGGGCAGGCCAAATTCGGAAACAGTCCGTTCGACCATCGCGATGATCTGCGCTGATTGGGAAACATCGCAGCCAACGGCAATTGCCGCGCCGCCATCTTCCCGGATTCTGGCCGCGATAGGCGCCACACGGGCTTCCTCGATATCCACGGCGACAACCGTGGCACCTTCACGCGCGAACAGGATCGCCGCAGCTTCTCCCATGCCGCCCGCCGCGCCCGTGATAATGGCAATTTTTCCGGCGAGCCGCATCTCTATTCCCCTGGCTTAATGTGAACCCATGTAGCGACCGCCATTGGTGCTGATCGTCTGGCCGGTGATGTAGCTCGCTTCTTCCGAAGCCAGATAGGCCGCCGCTGCCGCGATGTCCTCTGGCTTGCCCACGCGCTTCATCGGGAGTGTCTGGGCAAAGGCTTCGGCATCGATGGGCGCTGCGCGCAACATCGGGGTATCAATAAAGCCTGGCGGGATCATGTTGAAAGTGACGCCCGTCGCCGCGAATTCCAGGGCCAGTGCCTTGGTCATGCCCATAAGGCCGCCCTTGGAGGATACATAATGGCCTTGCGCGGGAGACCCGGTCTGCACGGAAGAAGAGGTAATATTGATCACGCGACCCCAGGATGCGGCCAGCATGTCAGGCAGAACTTCCTTGGTAACCAGCCACGGCCCGCGCAGATTGATACGGATGACCTTGTCAAAAAGATCGTCGTCCGATTCCAAAAACGCGTTGAACGGCGCTATGCCCGCATTGTTCACCGCGATAACAATCGGGCCCAATTCCTTGCGGGTCTGCTCGGCCGCGGCGCGAATGGCCGCCTTGTCAGAACAATCGGCGGTGATCGCTATCGCCGTCCCGCCCGCTTCGCGGATCTGCCTTGCCGTTTCTTCCGCGCCATCACCATTGATATCCCAAATAGCAATCTTGGCAGTGTCTTCGGCCAAACGCAGCGCAATCGCGCGGCCAATCCCCGATCCTGCCCCTGTAACAACGGCAGTTCTGCCCTGAAGTGATCGTGTCATGTGCTTTCCTTCCTATCAATCGCAAGGCTCGGGAAATCCCGATTTCGATCTTCACTGAACACCCTTGTTGATTAGGATGTCAAGCAAGGGAAAGTTATAACGCCTGGGCGAAGCCGCCATATCGGCCTTTGAAGAAAAGCATCGGATCATGATCCCGGCACGCGCCCAATCCGGCGACAAGCCCGAGGACAAGATAGTGATCTCCGGCGTCGACAACCTGACTGATGGTGCAATCAATCCACGCAATGGCACCCGCAATGATGGGAGAGCCCAGCTCGGAACGGGAATATTCCACGCCGACGAACTTGTCTGGCCCGGGCGTTGCCAGCCGACGGCACAATTCCTGCTGGTCGCTGCCCAACACATTGACGCAGAATTTCCCCGAAGCAGCGATTAACGGCCAGCTTGTTGACTTCCTGTCCGGAAAAAACCCGATAAGCGGCGGATCAAGCGATACTGAGGTGAATGATCCGACAATCATGACTGTATGAATGCCATCCACGCAGGTTGTGGTGATGGCACACACGCCCGTGGGGTAATTACCCAAAACCTGCCGGAAAACTGCGGGATCAATCATCGTTTAGCCTGTCTCGGATTGTCTGCTCGGGGGCTTCTTGCGGTTTTGTCGCGGAAAGAAAAGAGGGGAAAGTGCGGACGTCCGGTTGGAAGGGCCGAATATAGGCTTCAGCGCCCTTCAGATGCGGCTGCCCCTTGCGAAGAGGGGCGAAACCAACTCCGCATAGCTGGGGTCGCGCGCCGGATCCGGTTTTTCGCCGTGATCATCGGCGGGCAGCACCATCTTCATGTCAAAGCTGACCACCCGCCTGGCAAAGCGCCACTGGCCGCTCTCGCGCCGGTAATTGTCGATATAACGCACTGCCTGAATATCATGCTTCAGCCCGCCCGCACCATCTGGGATCAGATGCCACGCAATGGCGTACACTTCTCCCTCACCCGCATCGCCGCACACGGAGACGAGATGGTTGCAGATATGATGCCCGCCAATGTGCATGTGTGGCAATTGCCGTTCGAGAAAATCAACATAGTCACTCGCCGGGCCATCAAAATAGGCACCGTGGGAATCCCAGCCATCATCAGTGTAGAGCGTTCGCAGTAGGGCCGCATCCTTGCGATCCACGCCGCGTGAATACAGCATTGCCAACTGGCGGATTTCTTCCTTTGCCATCAGCGTCGCCAGTGCGTCCTGCCCCGTATCCATCAGTCCCTCCCGATCACGTCGGCGAGGATGCTACACTAGACGGGGTCGCAGGCCACCACTGCGTTACGCAATTCATAACTTTGCAGCAGGTCCACCCAGCCGATATCGGGGGTGCGATCAAGGCGGACACCGGGCACGCGGAGCAATGCGTCCAGGAATATCCGGGTTTCATGCAATGCCACTTGCCAGCCAGGGCAATGGTGCGCGCCATCGCCGAAGCTCAGATAGCTGCCATTGGCCTTCATCCGCTTTGCGCGATCCGGATCCAGTGCGAACGGGCAGGCACCCACCGCATCCTCGTCAAAATTGGTCTGCCGCAGATCAAGGCCATAAAGGCGGCCTCCCTCCACGGGGCCAGAGGGCAGGGCGGGCGCATCGGGATCGGCTTTGCGATAAAGGAAGTGGGCAATGGGTTCGAGGCGCAGAATTTCGAGGAGAATATCGACCTGATCGTCGGTATCCCCGGAAAGGAAGCGGGCTCTGAGACCGTCATTGTCGAACAGATGCCAGGCCGCGACCACGATATATTCGCGCGTTGTGACCATGCCGGCCCCTGCATAGGTCATGCACTCGATCAGGATCGCCTTTTCGGAATAGCCTTCCTTGAGAAGGTGGGAGATAATGTCATCCTTCGGCGTTTCCCGCCGCGCCCTGATTGCGGGCTTTACGTCCCTGAGGAAGAAATCCAGCGTAATGAGGAGCTTGCGCGCCATCATGAACATTCTGGCGATATAGTTGAACTTGTGCACAAACGCGGCGGACAACAGGATCGAAAGACGGCGGGCCATCCTGTTCCGGTCGCTGTTGGTGAGCCCGACAATGTCCGCCGCCACCGCCACGGCAAGATCAAAGCTCATCAGATCCAGCCGCGACCGCCCGTCCCGACGCAGCGCCGCAAGCTGAATGCTGGTCACGCTTTCCATGATGATATGGTAACGGCTGGTGATCGCCTTGGGGGTGAAATACCGGGCGATTGTGGCACGCTTCTTCTTGTGTGCAGGCCCATCCAGAAAGAAGACCGGCGCTTTGTCAGGGTTGCTTGTGTCGATAATCTCGATGCCCCCACCACCTTGCTTGATGCCGGGGCCGCGGAGCATATCGCGCGCAAACCGGTAAGTGCCCACCATCCGCGCCCCCTTTTCCGATGTGGCGCGTTTCGCGGCAATCTGGGCGGTCTTGCGATCATCGCGATTTGCGTCGAAGGGGCAGACGGTGGTGGCTGTGGCAGCGGCAGACATGGAGTTCTCGCTTTTTATGATATACAGTGTATCATAATCAAATGACAGATGGTCCGTCAACCCCGACCGACGCGCGCCAGGTGCGCACGCGCGCCACTTTGCTTGAGGCGTTGCTGCGTCTCATCGAGGTGCGCCCGTTTGATCAGGTGACCATTCGGGAGATCGCGAAGGAAGCGGGCATTGGCTATGCCACCTTCTTCCGGCACTATCCGTCAAAGGATGCCTTGCTGCATGACCTGGCGGCAGGTGAAATTGCCAGCCTGTTGGAACAGGCGCTTCCTGTGTTGTTTGCGGTCGATACCCGCCAATCCTGCATCACCCTGTTCGCTTATGTCGCGGCGCGGCGGGCGCTCTGGTCAGCGCTGCTGACCGGCGGGGCGGCGTCTCTTTTGAAGGAGGAGTTCACGGCCCAGGCAAAACGGATCGCGGAAGCCGAAGGGGATGTGGGCGGTTGGCTTCCCGATGAATTACGCGTGGTGTTCGCGGTCAGCGCCTCAGTTGAAATTATCAGTTGGTGGTTGAAGCAGGGGCCGGATTTCGAGATTGAACGGATCGCGGAAATACTGGACCGGCTTGTCGTCATGCCGTCGATCGCAACGGACTGATCTACCCGCGTCCAGGCTCACCAAAGGCAGGGCGGGGAAGACTGCCGAGCGCAAGGCTGCTTGCCACCATGAAGCCAATGGTCAGCCACAGGAACGGCACATAATTGCCATAAATATCAAAAATCCGTGACGCGCCGAGCGGCCCCGTCGCAGTGCCAATGGAAAGCGCGGCCAGCAAGCCACCATAGAGAGCGCCAAAGCTTTTCAGGCCGAAATGCTTGGTGGTCAGATACACGATCACATCCACTTCCGCCCCGAGTGTCAGGCCAATCAAACCGGCGGCGATGGCGGCATTGGTGGTATTGGCAGCGCCCGCGATCAGCAGCAGACAGGCGCCTACCGGCAGCAGAAAGACAATCGCGCCCACCAGGGATCCCCGAAACCGGTCAAGCATCAGCCCTGTTCCCAACCTGCCAGCAATCGAGAACAAGCCTACGAGCGAGGCAAATCCTGCCGCCTGAAGCTTGCTGT
Organism: Sphingomonadales bacterium; assembly: GCA_031411035.1. Classification (GTDB taxonomy): domain Bacteria; phylum Pseudomonadota; class Alphaproteobacteria; order Sphingomonadales; family Sphingomonadaceae; genus Aquisediminimonas. Next base: position 8,815 of record JANOAJ010000263.1, on the reverse strand, counting down.
TGCCCAACCCGGTAAGAATGGGCACAAAATGGACGACCAGCGCAATGATCGTGAAGGTGAATAACAGGCTGGCGACCAGCAGGCGCAGATAGATTGATGACCGCAATCCTTCGCCAAAGCTGACGCCCTCCCGGTCACGAGAATTGATGACTGGTGCGCTGCCGCGATCGGCGGCGTCATCTCGCGGGCCTTTGAAAAAGAAGAAAATCATCGGAAAGGCAATCGCCAGCCAAATCGCACCCTGCCAGATCAGAGCCCTTTGCCAGCCAAAGGCAGCGATCAGGCGGGTTCCCAGAAACGGAAACAGCGCGACCGCAACGGATGCGCCGCACAGGGTGATGGCAAAGGCAAGACCGCGCGATGCCTCGAACCGGGCAGCGACAGCGCTTGTCCAGATGGTCGCTTGCACCGGCAGCGTGGCGACGGCCATCAGGAACCACAGCAGATACCAGTTCGCCTTGTCTCCGGTCGCCGTGCCGAGGAGCGCAAAAGCTGCGCAGGTAAGAATGACACCAATGACCCCCAAAAGGCGCGGGCCGACCCTGTCCACAAAAATGCCGATGGGAATGGAACACAGCGCCTGAATCAGGGTCGCAAGCGTCAGGCCGATGGTCGTCTGGGTCCGTGACCAGCCAAAGGCAGTGCTGATGGGTTCGATGTAAGGCCCCAGACCATAAATATGGATGACGCTGGTGGCATAGCCAAGTGCCGCCGTGACGGGCAGGATTCCATATCGTTGCCATTCATGGGCGGCGCCCATTGTCTTCTGGCCCATTGCCATCCCATCTCTTGTCTGTTTCGCTCAGCACCAGTGCGCTTGCCCTGAGCCTTCCTGCTAGCGTGCCGGGTCATTGTCAAAAACCGGTTCCGCATCGTGGTGGCGCTAACTCTGGCCCCTCCCTTTCTTAGCCCGGAAACGCGGTTAGGCTTTCCTGATGTCCGCCATTCAATAGACCGAGAGAGGAACAGCCTGATGACGCGAGCGGCCGCGCTGCTGGACACGGCAAAGGCCGCGACAGGCCTTGAGGATTTCGGAGAGGATTCCTTTCGCGAGGGCCTGGAAATTCTGGTCATGTCGGCAGATCGTGAAGCGCGCTTTACGGATATAGGTGCAGCAGCGTTTGATATTCAGATTGTCGATATGCTTTCCAGCCGCTTGCACGTCGAGGACTGGTACAATCGGCACCCTGAGATTGACGAGCAGCAAATCATTGCGCCTTTGATCGGCATGGGGTTGCCGCGCACTGGATCAAGCGCGCTTTCCTGCTTTCTGGCCGAAGATCCGCAGGCGCGCAGCTTGCGTAACTGGGAAGCGCAAGCGCCGTGCCCGCCGCCCGAACGCGCCACACAGGATAGCGATCCACGAATTGCCAAGGCCGAACTGTCGATGGAAAGGCGCAATCGTCTGTTCCCGCGCATGAAGCAGATGGTGCCTTCCAGCGCAACATCGCCCACCGAATGCCAGACTTTCATGGGTTACGACTTCAAGTCGCAACTGTTTCAGGCGTTCGCCCATATCCCGAGCTATGTGGAGTGGTTCAACCACCAGGCCGATCTGGTGCCGACCTACCATTATGTCAAACGTGTGCTGAAGCTGTTGCAATGGAAATGTCCGCCAACCCGCTGGCGGCTGAAAAACCCCACCCATTCGATGTTCATCAATGCCCTGAATGAGGTCTTCCCCGATGCGCGCTTCTGGATGACGCACCGCAATGTCGCCAGCGTCATCCCTTCTGTGGCTGATCTCTATCTGGAGCTATCCAGCGCCTATTCCGATCAGGTGGACAAGGCGTGGCTGGGCGATGTGACAACGGATTTCTGCGAGCTGGGCATGAAGCGGATGATCGCCTTTCGCGATGCCGGAAATGATCACCGCTTTTTCGACATTCATTTTGCGCCGTTCCAGACAGATCCGTTTGCAGTGCTCGAGGCGCTGTATCGCTGGCTGGGCGAAGACCTGACCGATGAGGCACGCAGCCGGATGCAGGCATGGCAGGATGCCAATGCCCGCGATAAGCATGGCAGCCATAGGTACGATCCCGCTGCATTCGGTATTGATCTGACAGCGCTTGGTAAGCGGTTTGCTTTCTACGCAGACCGGTTCGGCGTCGAGTAGAGGAACGGATTATGACAGGCAGCGCACTCAGCGGCGGACTCGCGCTGGATAAGGATTATGTGTTCCCGATCTGCCCCGATGATCCCGATATGCGGGAAAGCACTTCGCTCTGGTTTATCGAGGAAAATGGCCTTTTCGGCTTTCCGCGCACAGGAATCGAAGCGGAAGCCAAATGCTGGGATGATCGGATGTTCCAGGCCAATATGGCCTTTGCTGACGGGCGTGTGCTGATTGGCCCGGGCCGCGGGCCGGCGCCTTCGCCATTTGATGCGCAGGGCAAGCCTGCAATAATCGGTGCGGGGCCGCTGGTGTTTCAGTGCATCGAGCCGTTCAAACGCTGGACGGCGCGGTTCGATGGGGATGCGGCGGACGGACACGTCTCAGACCAGATTGCCGGTGCGCTCGATCAGACGCACCGCTCGCCTGTCAGATTCGAGATAGAGATGGACATGGCGACCCCTGCCTGGGTGCAGGATAACAGCGCCACCGACCTATCGAAACTCAGTGACGCGGAGCGCGCGGACGCGGAAAGCATGGGCATCGGATACCGTTTCGAACATCTCTTCCGCGCCACCGGCACCTTCGAAGTGGATGGCATAAACCGCCCCTTCAAAGGCACGGGCCTGCGCATCCACCGTCAAAGCGCGCGCCCGCTGGGCGGTTTTCGCGGACATTGCTGGCAATCCTGCCTGTTCCCCAGCGGCAAGGCCTTTGGCTATATCGCCTATCCGCCGCGTGAGGATGGTACAGTGACCTTCAACGAGGGCTATCTCTATCAGGACGGACGCATGATCCCGGCGCGGGTGGTGAATGCCCCCTGGCTGCGGCGCGTGGTGCCAAATGGGGACAATGTGTCGGTCACGCTGGAATCCGAACTCGGCCTTACGCGGATTGAGGGAGAAACCGTGCTTTCCACCTTTCGCATCGGCAATCCCGATATTGGCGGGATGCACCTGCAACAGAGCGGGGTGCGCTACACATGGGGCAATGAGACGGCGTACGGGATGATCGAACGATCCGACCAGACGAACCTGATCAGCTTTGGGTGAGGGGCGTTATCGACCCGAGTCAGGGCAGCAGGCATCGCGGCATATCCGCATCAGTGCGGGGATCAGGTCTGCGCGCATCGCGGGGGGCAGGTTGCGGGCGATGCGGGCTTCGTGGCGCGCGAATGCCGCGCGGACATTTTCGAACAGCGTCTTGCCATCGTCAGTCAACCTCAGGCCAATGGCGCGGCCTTTGCCCCGTTCTCGCTCAATGCTACCCGCCACCACTAGTTTGTTGACCAAAGGCACCATATTGGCGGGCTGGGCGCGCAGCGCGCGGCACACATCGCTTTGCGTGCAGCCGGGATTGGCACCGATCATCATCAGCAAAGTCGCTTCACTGGGGCGAATGCCGAGCGGTTCCAGCTCCACCGCAAGCGCGTTCATCACCGCCACCGAGGTCCGGCGCAACTGGAAGCCCAGCATCGACTGAAGCGGGTCGTTGATTTCGTTCGCAGGTGCGATTTCGTCCATAGAGCGCGTTTAGACCGCTTGCGCGCTACGCACAATCTACTTATATTATGTTACATAACATAAAGAATAATGATGGAGAAAGAGGATGAGCATGACGCGCCGCACCTTCACCGCCGCTTCCGTGACTGCCGCTGGCGGCATTCTGGCCGCCGGTACCGGTCTTGCCAAAGGTTCCACGGAACCCGTTGCCGAAACCCGCCATGGCAAGGTGCGCGGTGTGCTCTCTGACGGCGTATATGCCTTCAAGGGTATCCCCTATGGTGCGCCCACAGGCGGAGCAAACCGCTTCCTCCCGCCCAGAGCGCCAGAGCCCTGGGCTGGCGTGAAGGACTGCCTTGGCTGGGGGCCGATGGCGCCACAGGGCCAGTCCACGGCCAATCCATCGAGCGGCATGGGTCAGGATATGGGCAAATTGTTTGGCACCGCGCCGGGCACGCAAACGGCACTCAGCGAGGAATGCCTTGTGCTCAACGTGTTCACGCCCGGCCTGCGCGATGGCCGCAAGCGCCCCGTGATGCTCTGGGTTCATGGGGGCGGCTTCAGCATCGGCACCGCAGCGGGGCCGCGGACTGACGGCTCAAACCTTGCCCGGCGGCAGGATGTGGTTTCGGTGTCTGTCAACCACCGGCTCGGCGCTCTGGGCTATGCCTATCTGGGGGCACTTGATCCAGAATTCGCCCATAGCGGCAATCAGGCCCAGCTTGATCTGATCCTCGCGCTGGCCTGGGTGCGGGACAATATCGAAGCGTTCGGCGGCGATCCGAATTGCGTGATGGTGCACGGCGAGTCGGGTGGCGGCGGCAAGATCGGTACGCTGCTCGCCATGCCGGGGGCAAAAGGCCTGTTCCACAAAGCGATCCTGCAAAGCGGCACTGCCAACAAGATGCCTGATCGTGACGAAGCGGCACAGGTGACTGAACAGCTTCTGGCGGGACTGGGAATCGCAAAGGGCGATTTCCGCAAGTTGCAAGGCCTGCCTTTTGATCAGATCATTGCCGTGCAGGCCAAGCTGGAGCGGGCCGCGCAAATGAGCGGACGGGGTCTGCGCACCTTCGTGCCGACCACAGGCACGCCGGAATTGCCGCTGAACCCGATCGACGCGGTTGCGGGTGGTTCTGCGCCGATCCCTGTGATCATTGGCAGCACCAAGCATGAGATGGCGCTGATGCTGATGGGAGCCGGACTTGATCCGCGCAAGGTGACAACCGAACTGCTTGAAGCGCGTTTCAAGGCGATGTTTGCCGACAAGGCCGTTCCACTTCTGGAAGGATATCGCGCCATCCACCCGGATTATGCACCCGGTGACCTGCTGATCCGCGCGATGACTGATGGCTGGCGTGCCAGCATGATCGAACTGGCCGTGGCGCATGGCAAAGCGGGAGGGCCAACCTGGATGTACCTGTTCCAGTGGGAAAGCCCGGTTCTGCCCTATCTTCACGCTTCGCATGGCATTGATGGCGGATTCTATTTCGACAATATCGAAGCGTTGCCGATGACGCAGGGCAATCCGCAAGCACAGGGCATCGCCAGTAAGGCGAGTGCGGCATGGGCAAATTTCGCGCGCAGCGGAAAGCCTGTTGCCAAAGGCTTACCCGCCTGGCCGCGCTATGACACCGCCAAGCGCGCGACGATGGTGTTTGACGCCGCTCCGCATGTGGAGAATGATCCCTTGCAGGCAGACCGGCAACTGCGCGAAAAATATCCCGTCGCGTAATCAGGGGACGATAAACGCATGACAGACAATGTTATCCGGACCATCTCCGGAGACGTGCAGGGTGATATGGTTGATGGCGTGCGGCGCTGGCGGGGGGTGCCTTACGCGCGTGCGGAACGCTTTGCCGCGCCGCAACCGGTAGAACCGTGGAGCGGGGTGCGCGATGCGCGGAGCTTTGCGCCGCAATGCCCGCAAATGTTTGGAAAATCGGAAAAGCATGCCTTTTACGCTGCGCCCGATCATGGCGAGGATTGCCTGGCGCTCAACATCTGGGTGCCGGAAGCGGGATCAGATACCGGGCACAAGCCTGTCTATGTCTGGATTCACGGCGGCGCGTTCGTCGCGGGCAGCACCAATCCCTATGATGGCGCAAAGCTGGCGCGTGACGGGGATATTATCGTCGTCACGCTCAATTACCGGCTGGGTGTGCTGGGCTTTGTCAATTTCGGGGATGTTTTGGGATTGCCGGATATTCCTTCCAATCTGGGGATCCGCGATCAGATCGCAGCACTGGAATGGGTCCGGGATAATATTGCGGCCTTTGGCGGAGATCCGGCGCGGGTAACGATAGGCGGACAATCGGCGGGTTCCATGTCGGTATCGCTGCTGATGCTGGCAGCAAAGTCGGCGCCACTCTTTCATGGTGCGGTGATGCAAAGCGGGGCGGTCAGCCTGATCCATAGTCAGGCACACAGCCGCCGGGTCGCGCGGCGTTATGCTGAACTGCTTGGGGTCAATCAGGGGGATCTGGAACGGCTGCGGGCGATGGACATCCGCGCGCTCTTTGCGGCGCAGGCCAAAATCGGTGCGGAAGAACGTAACGGCATTCCGGCCGCACCCTGGTTCGATGATGACCTGCTGCCTGCTTCGCTTGAGGCCGCCCATGCGCAGCCCATGCCGTCCGTACCGCTTCTCGCCGGGGCGACGCGCGATGAAATTCGCCTGTTTGAACTGATGCCGGGGGATATACTGCCCTCCAAATGGCCCGATCTAGAGGCATTGCTGAATACTCAGCTTGGCCCCGATCATGCCGCACGCATTCTCGCGACGTATCCTCGCACCAGCAAGGGGCGGCGGGCGCTGGCCACCGACCTGACATTCGCCATGCCGACCCGCAACTTCGCGCACCGCCACGCAGCCGCGAACCCGACATGGTTTTATCGCTTCGATTACCCCCACCCGATTGCCGGGGCGACACACGGGCTTGATCTGACTCTGCTCTGGCCGATGCAAAGCTTCCGCGCGACACTGGCGCGAGGCGGACGGATGACAGGAAAACGTGCCGCACTCGGCGCGCGGATGAACGGGCATTTCGCCCATTTCGTGCGGACGGGAACGACTGGGCCGGGCTGGCCCGCTTACCGGCATGACGACAAGCAGGTGAAGATTTTCAACCTCGATGATGATATCGAAGCTGATCCACAAGCTGCCCGCTTCGCAGCGTGGGCCGGACGTGACGCCGGACCCGGGATGGTCGGCTAGAGTTTGGCGATCACGTCCGCACCGAAGCGTTCGACATTGTCGCACCATTCGGCGCGGGTGCGTCCGTCAATGCTCATGCCGGTGGCGACAATGCCCGTTTCCGCGAAACGACCCGCACGATCTATCGCTTCCTGCGCGGAGAGTTTTTCACCCGGACGGCTGAGGCTGCCGGTTGCGACAAGCGGCGGCACCGCCCGGCCCACGGTTTCGCAATGTGCGTGCATATAGGCGATGGCTTCGGCTAGTTCCGCCTCATTTGTGATCTCAGCCGTGCGCGTCGTGGCGTTCGAAACCCCGCCGACGGTGAAGAAGGGATACCAGCCGTCGGCTAGTTCCACGGCGCGACGGATCGCGCGCTTGGCGTTGCCGCCCACGAAAAGCGGCGGGTATGGCTTCTGGATCGGGCCGGGCTGGATGCGGTTGCCAAAGGCCTGGTATCCGCTGCCTTCAAACGCGAACTCTTCGCCAGACAGTGCCAGTTTCAGGGCTTTCAGATATTCGTCCATCAGCTCGTTGCGCTGTTCGAAATCGACCCCCAGCGCGCGATATTCGCCCTTCAGATAGCCCGCGCCCATGCCGATGGTCACACGGCCCCCGGAGAAACGATCAAGCGTCGCGATTGAGCGGGCAACGATGAAGGGGTTGCGATAGGGCAGCACGAGAATGCCGGTCTGGAGCCGGATTTTTGTCGTTGCCGCGGCCACCAGAGACAGCATCACAAAGGGATCATGGGCAAGATGTCCGCCTGCATCCAGCCAGCGCCCGGTCGGGCAAGGGTGATCTGTAACAAGCGCGGCGGAAAACCCTGCTTTCTCAATAGCTGTGCCGATTTCTTTCACTGCCTCCATCGTGCAGAATTCTGCTTCCGCGTCGTGACGGTCGAAGGGCAGGGGGATGTTGAACTGAAGCATGGGTTAGTCCTCTTTGAAATCGGGATAGGGCTCGGCCAGAACCCATTTGCCCTGCCGGTCACGCACCCAGCCGCTTGAGGCCCATGCTCCGCCATCAACCGGTAAAATGGTGCCGGTAATGTAACTGCTCATGGAGGAGGCGAGGAACAGCGCGGCCTGTCCGCATTCCACGTCAACGCCAGAGCGGCCCAATGGAATGCGCCGGGCCGTCGCATTGTTGTGCGCGGCGCTTGGCTGATACCATTTGCTCTCATCAACCGGTCCTGAAACGTTGCCACTCGTACCGGGCGTCACGGTATAATCCGGTGCGATGCCGTTGACGCGGATGCCATGAGCGCCCAGTTCCAGCGCCATAGTGCGGGTGAAATTGTTCATCCCTGCCTTGCACGCGGCATAGACGGCGTAGAGCGGTGCGGCGCGCGAGCCTTCGATACTGCTTACGTTGATGATGGCGCCGCCGCGCCCGCCGCGGATCATGACCGGGATCGCGGCAGAGGTGGCAGCCAGCATGCTGACCAGATTAAGATCGATATGTTTCCGCCAGGATCGTTCGGACTGTTCGGCAAAAGTGCGTCCGGAAACGCCACCGGCATTGTTGACGAGTATGTCGATCCGTCCGAATTCGGCATCGGCTTTGTCGATCAGCGCGCGCACCTGATCCGTGTCACAAACATCTGTCGGGCAGGGCAGGGCGCACCTTCCGGCTTCCCGCACGCGATCCGCGACTTCCCCGCAGCGTTCCGGAATAATGTCTGCTATCACGATATCGGCACCCGCACCGGCAAGGGAGAGGGCGATTGCCCTTCCGATGCCGCCGCCGCCGCCCGTGATCACGGCCACTTGCCCCGTAAGCGGCGCTGGATCCGGCCTACCAGTCATCTCGTCCTGCTCTTCATGCCGCCGAACGTGGCACATGGCGAGGGCAAGTCAATCTTAGCTCAGCCCCAGCTTATCCCCATATCGGGCGGGCGATGACGATTGGAGCCACACAGGGACGGGCATCGGTGGATTCATGCTCGCAGCTCTCTGGCAAAGGCAAGGGCGGCCTGCGCGACGCGGCGCTTGTCATCAA
>JANOAJ010000262.1:0-1908 GCA_031411035.1 Sphingomonadales bacterium | reverse complement strand
GCATCCTCCAGCAAACGGGCCGCAGCCTTCAGGCTGGAGCCCTGCGGGATAACGACGGTAACATCCTTGTCCGCACAGCCGGAACAGGCGGCGAGGGCCGTTGCCATAAAAAACGCAAGCAGCCAGCGAAAAAACACGTCGCCCCTGCGCAGGCAGGAGCCTGTTTGACAAACAGACACCTTGTTGCCCCAACAGGCCCCTGCCTGCGCAGGGGCGACGCGCGAGATCTGCATCAGATCGCCCGCATCACCAGCGATGCATTGGTTCCTCCGAAGCCGAAGCTGTTGTTGAGCACCGCCTTCACTTTCCGCTTTTTCGCGACATGCGGCACCAGATCCACACCGATGCAGCTATCGCTGGGATTATCAAGATTGAGCGTCGGCGGCACGATCTGGTCGCGCATCGCAAGGATGCAGAAAATGCTTTCCACAGCCCCCGCACCGCCCAGCAAATGGCCAATGGCGGATTTGGTGCTGCTCATCGACATGGTGTTCAGATGATCGCCGAACAGCCGCCGCACCGCGCCCAGTTCCAGTTCGTCGCCCATAGGGGTCGAGGTGCCGTGCGCGTTGATATAGTCGATATCGCCCAAGGACAGGCCGGACTTTTTCATCGCCATTTCCATCGAACGATACGCGCCCGATCCTTCGGGATGCGGTGCCGTGACGTGGTAGGCATCGCCCGAAAGACCATAGCCAATCACTTCGGCATAGATTTTCGCGCCGCGCGCCTTGGCCCGTTCATATTCTTCCAGCACGACAACGCCCGCACCTTCGCCCATCACAAAGCCGTCACGATCCCTGTCATAGGGTCGCGATGCCTTTTCCGGCGCATCGTTGAACGCGGTGGAAAGCGCGCGCGCCTGTGCAAAACCGGCAATGCCAATCGGACAGATGGTCGCTTCCGCGCCACCCGCCAGCATTACATCGGCATCATCCATCGCAATCATCCGCGCGGCATCGCCAATCGAATGCGCGCCCGTGGAGCAGGCAGTCACCACCGCATGATTCGGCCCCATCAGGCCGTATTTGATGCTGACCTGCCCCGAAATCAGGTTGATCAGGCGGCCATGTACAAAATGCGGAGACACGCGGCCCGGCCCCTTTTCGGCCAGAACCAGCGATTCGCTTTCGATGCCGGGAAGCCCGCCAATGCCCGAACCAATGGAACATCCCGCGCGAAACCGCTCTGCCTCGGTCATCTCGGTCAGGCCCGCGTCCTCGATCGCCTGCCCCGCGGCATCAATGCCGTAGATGATGAAGGGATCAACCTGGCGCTGAACCTTGTGGTCCACGCGCTTGTTGGGATCAAAGCCATAAGGATGATCAGCCGGTTTCACTTCGCACGCAATGGTGCATTTCTGGTTTGAGGCATCGAAGCGCGTGATCGTGCCCGCGCCGGATTTGCCCGCGATCAGATTGGCCCACGCCGTTTCGACGTCCGCACCCAGCGGCGTTACCAGACCCAGCCCTGTTACGACTACTCGGCGCATTGCATTCCCCTCATCCTGTCTGCGGACAGCAAAACGGCCCTCCGACACAATCGGAGAGCCGCTTTAGCGTTCAAACGGCTCCCTGCAAAGCAGGGCGCGCCGCAACCGGGCCTCAGCCCTGATTGGCGTTGATGTAATCGATGGCATCCTTGACGGTGCCGATCTTTTCAGCCGCATCATCAGGGATTTCAACGCCGAATTCTTCTTCGAACGCCATCACCAGTTCGACGATATCAAGGCTGTCCGCGCCCAGATCATCGATGAAGCTGGCTTCTTCGGTCACCTTTTCGGCTTCGACGCCGAGATGCTCGACGACAATTTTCTTCACGCGATCTGCGGTGTCGCTCATGGATGGTCCTTCTCGTTCATGTGTGAGCAATATTCTGGAGTCGCCCTAATGGGGGCTTTGGTTACTG
>JANOAJ010000261.1:0-42598 GCA_031411035.1 Sphingomonadales bacterium | reverse complement strand
CATCCTGAGTAGGGGCTGAGCCTGTCGAAGCCCCGTAGCGAAGGGCCGTTGCCCACGTCCTTCGCCACGCGGTTTCGGCAAGCTCAATCGCTACTCAGGATAGTCGGTACTATATCCTGTCTTTCCGCCCTCACCGATCATAAGCCTTGGGCAAATTCCCTTCCTGAGGCCGGGCATAACGATCCCGCGTGGCGAAGGACGTGGGCAACGGCCCTTCGCTACGGGGCTTCGACAGGCTCAGCCCCTACTCAGGATGGACGGATTTTTGGAGGGCCAAACGAATGCACACCCTGATCCTTGCGCTTGCGGTTTTTCTCGGCACGCATTTCCTGCTTTCCCATCCCTTGCGCGCGCCGCTGGCGAAGATGCTGGGGACGGCGGGATTCCAGATCTTCTATTCGCTTGTCGCGCTCGGCACCTTTGGCTGGGCGATCATGGCTTTCCAGGCGGCGCCGGTAACAATGCCGCTCTGGGTGGCGGGGGACGCGCTGTGGTGGGTGGCCAGCGTGCTGATGCTGTTCGGGGCGATCCTGTTTGCAGGATCGATCATGGGCAACCCGGCCTTGCCCCGCCCCGATGCGAAGGAACTGGCCAAGGCCCCGGCGCGCGGCGTGTTCGGCATCACGCGGCATCCGATGATGTGGGGCTTTGCGCTGTGGGCGCTGGTGCACGCGCTGGTCGCCCCCAATTGCGCGACGCTGATCCTGTCCGCCGCCATCGGCTTCCTCGCGCTGGCGGGATCGCTGGGGCAAGACCGGAAGAAGGCCGCACTGATGGGCGATGGCTGGAAAGACTGGGCTTCCCGCACCAGCTTCCTGCCCTTTGGCAACCAGATCGCGGGCCGCACGAGCTGGAAAGCGGCCTGGCCGGGGCGGACGACCGTGCTGGCAGGCACCGCCTTGTGGCTGATCGCGACCTGGCTGCACCCGCGCTTTGGCATGCCGGTGGCAGGCATCTGGCGCTGGCTGGGGTAGGCCAGATCCCCCGGACGCGCCTTTGCAACGGGCATCTGCCGCTGCCTCGGCATCCCGGTTGCGCACCCGCATAGGTGCAAAAATTGACAATGAGAAAGAGCGTGCCCTGCCCGCAAAGGCAGTGCGCGCGGAATATATAAGGTAAAATCCTATTTGTCAAGGGAATATTGAGCGGGATGACATAAACAGCCTCGTCGCCCCCTTGTCGAGCACGGGGCGACGGACGTGCAAATGGTTGATCTCAGCAGACCCTAAATCCGCACCATCTTCATCCCGCGCTCCCCGTAACGCGGACCCGCCGTTCCGCCGCGCGGGGCTGCCGCTTCCAGTGCCGCCAGATCCCCGGCATCCAGTGTCACATCGGGCGCGCCCGCACTGTCTTCCATTGTCACGCGGCGTTTGAAGCCGGGGATGGGGACGATATCGTCTCCCTGCGCGAGCAGCCAGGCCAGCGCGATCTGGGCGTTGGAAACGCCGTGCTTTGCCGCGACGGCTCCGATGGCATCCACCACTTTCAGATTGGCGGCGAAATTATCGCCCTGATAGCGGGGATCATTCCGGCGCCAGTCATTGGCGGGCAAATCATCAAGGCTGCGGATGGAGCCGGTCAGGAACCCGCGACCCAGCGGCGAATAGGGGACAAAGCCGATCCCGTTTTCGCGGCAGATGTCCAGAATCTCGTCCTCCACTTCGCGTTCCCAGATCGAGTATTCGGATTGCAGCGCGGCGATGGGGTGTGTCTTCGCCGCGCGGCGGATCGTGTCCGGTCCGGCTTCGGACAGGGCAATGTGGCGGACTTTGCCTTCCTTCACCAGTTCGGCCATGCCGCCCACGGTTTCCTCAATCGGAACATTGGGATCAACGCGGTGCTGGTAGAACAGGTCAATCGTATCGATGCCCAACCGCTTCAGCGATCCTTCGCAGGCGCGCCGGGCATTGGCAGGGGAGCCATCAATGCCGGTCATGTCATTGCCGTTCCAGCGCATGGCGAATTTGGTGGCGATCACCAGCCCGTCGCGCTTGCCCTTGATCGCTTCGCCCACCAGTTCCTCATTGGTGAAGGGGCCATACATTTCGGCGGTGTCGAAAAAAGTGATGCCCAGATCAATGGCCTGGTGGATCGTCCGGGTCGCTTCATCAAGATCAGCGTCCGCGCCATAGATGATGTTCCCGCCGCGAATCATCGGCATGCAGCCAACCCCGATGGCAGACACTTTCAGCCCTTGCCCAAGCGTGCGATATTTCACGGCGAATCTCCTTCATGTTTGTTGGGGTTCATGATGCGGTTGGTTTCGCCGCCTGTCCACTTGCGTAATTTTATTACAACGCAATGAAAACGCGCCGCGTCAGGCTTGCAGAGGGATCGAAGCCGTTCCAACACGGTGCCATGACGCACACACAGCCCCGACTCTCCGCCGTCCGTCCGCCCGAAGCGGATATGCTTCCTGCCCTGATTGCGCGCGCGCGGCTGACGCCTGCCGAAGCCCGTGCCGGGGACGCTGCGGGGCGAAGGCTGATCGCGCAGTGCCGCGCCGCGGACAGCGGACTGGCGGCAAAATTCCTCCAGCAATTCGGGCTTGGCACGCGCGAAGGCGTGGCGGTGCTGGCGCTGGCGGAATCCTTCCTGCGCGTGCCTGACCCTTCCACCGCGGCGGCGCTGATCGGCGACAAGCTGGGTGACCGGGACTGGGCCTCACACCGGGGCAAGGCGGGATCGACGCTGATTGACAGTGCCGGGCTGGCGTTGGCGCTGACCGGCAGCCTGCTGGGGGAGGACAGTGACCGTTCCGCGCTGCTGGGTCTGGTCGAACGGGCGGGCGAACCTTTTGTCCGCAAGGCTGTGGCCGCGGCAATGGCGCTGGTTGGCAACCAGTTTGTGCTGGGCCGGACGATCGAGGAAGCGCAGCGCAAGGCCAAGCCCTTCCTTCGCGATGGCTTCCGCTACTCGTTCGACATGCTGGGCGAAGGCGCGCGGACTTCGGACGACGCGCAGCGCAACCTGGATTCCTATACTGCCGCCATTACCGCCATCGGCAAGGCGCAGAAGGGCCGGGGCGATCTGATCGCGCGCGACAATATCTCGGTGAAACTCTCCGCCATCCACCCGCGCTTTGAAGTGTTGCAGGCCAATCGCTGCATCCCTGAGCTGATTGAGCGGATGTTGCCCCTGTGCGAACAGGCCGCAGGGCTTGGCATTGGCCTGACTGTGGACGCAGAGGAAAGCGAGCGGCTGGAACTGTCGCTTGATGTGCTGGAAGCGTTGGCTTCGGCCAGGTCGCTATCCGGCTGGGATGGGCTGGGGCTGGCAGTCCAGGCCTATCAGAAGCGCGCGGGCAGCGTAGTCGCCTGGGCCGACGAAGTGGGGGCTTCGCAGAAGCGGCGGATGTTCGTGCGGCTCGTGAAAGGGGCCTATTGGGACAGCGAGATCAAGCACGCGCAGGAACGCGGGCTGGCGGACTTTCCGGTCTTCACCCGCAAGCCTGCGACTGACCTTTCCTATCTCGCCTGCGCACGGGATATGCTGGCGGCGCAGAATCTCTATCCGGCCTTTGCCACGCATAACGCGCGGACGGTGGCGAGCATTGTCGCGATGGCAGACAAGCGCCGCGATTTCGAATTCCAGCGGCTCCACGGCATGGGCACCGGCCTGTATGACGCAATGGTGGCGGAGCAAGGCTATAGCTGCCGCATCTATGCGCCGGTCGGCGGGCACAAGGAGTTGCTGGCCTATCTGGTCCGGCGCTTGCTGGAAAATGGCGCAAATTCGAGCTTTGTGAACCTGCTCGCGGATCGCGGGATTTCCGATGATGATCTGCTTGCCGATCCTGAGGAATTGCTGGGCGATGTGGCGGCGTTGGCATCCGGGATCGTGTTGCCACGCGATCTGTTCGGTGCGCGGCGCAATTCGCAAGGGCATGATCTGAACGACGCGGATGTGCTGGCAGGGCTGGCGCGGGGGATTGAGGCGCATCTCGTCGCTCCGGCGAAGGCCGGGGCCGGACAGGGCAGCGCGCACCGATTCAGCGGCCCCGGCCTTCGCCGGGGCGACGAGCTGGTTGATGCTGATACCGCCGCCATCGAAGCTGCACTCGCCGCTGCAAAGCGCGCCGCCCCTGCCTGGCGCGCGACCAGCGCCGAAACCCGCGCGGCCTGTCTCGAACGGCTGGCCGACGCGATGGAAGCGGATCATGCCGGGTATTTTGCGCTGCTGATGGCCGAAGCGGGCAAGACGCTGGCCGATGCCGAGGGTGAGGCGCGCGAGGCGGTCGATTTCTGCCGCTATTATGCCGCCGAAGCACGCCGGTTGATGGCCGCACCAGTGGCGCTGCCGGGGCCGACGGGGGAGGAAAACCGGTTGCGGCTGGCCGGGCGTGGGGTGTTCCTGTGTGTGGCCCCGTGGAATTTTCCACTCGCGATTTTTATCGGTCAGGTGGCCGCCGCCCTGGCCGCAGGCAATGCCGTGATCGCCAAGCCTGCGCCGCAAACACCGCTTGTCGCCGCGCGGGTGGCGAAGGCAGTGATTGCTGCGGGCGTGCCCAAGGATGTTTTCCACATGCTGGCAGGCGGTGCGGAGGTTGGCGCGGCGCTGGTCGGCGATGCGCGGGTTGACGGCGTGGCGTTCACCGGCTCGACCGCGACCGCCAAGGGCATTGCCCGTACCTTGCTTGATGATCCCAAACGCCCGCTTGTGCCGCTGATCGCCGAAACTGGCGGGATCAACGCGATGATCGTCGATTCCACGGCGCTGCCCGAACAGGTGGCAGATGATGTGGTGACGTCCGCCTTTCGCTCGGCCGGGCAACGCTGTTCCGCGCTGCGCCTGCTATGCGTGCAGGAAGACGTGGCGGACGGGATCATCGCGATGATCAAGGGCGCGATGGCGGAACTGGTGATCGGTGATCCTCTTGATTTTGCAACGGATATTGGCCCGGTAATCGATGCGGCCGCCAAGGCCCGGCTGGAAGGCTGGATCACGTTGCACGAAGCGCATGTGATCGCCCGCTGCGCGCTTCCTTCGGGACTCAGCGGCAATTTCGTCGCGCCGACGATGATCCGGCTGGGCAGCGTCGCTGATCTGGATCGGGAAGTGTTCGGCCCGGTGCTGCATGTCGTCACCTGGAAAGCGGGCAAGCTCAATGCGTTGCTGGATGCGATTGACGCGACCGGCTTTGGCCTGACGATGGGCGTCCACAGCCGGATCGGCCGGGTGCATGAAGCAGTGGAACGCCGCGCCAATGTCGGCAATCTCTATGTCAACCGTTCGATGATCGGCGCGATCGTCGGCAGCCAGCCCTTCGGCGGGGAACGGCTGTCCGGCACAGGCCCCAAGGCGGGCGGGCCGCATTATCTGCCACGTTTCTGTGTGGAACGGACGGTATCGGTCGACACGACGTCCGCCGGGGGCAACGCAGCGCTACTGGCGGGGGGCTAGCGCCGCGTTGACGCCTAGTCCGCAGGCCCCATCTTGAAGGCACAGAATTTGTTGCCGTCGGGATCGCGGAAATAGGCGCCGTAAAAGGCTTGCGGCCCTTCGTCCCCGCGCAGGCCTGGCGGGCCTTCGCAGCTGCCGCCCAGTTCCAGCGCCTTGGCGTGCAAGGCATCCACCTTGGCCCGCTGATCCAGCACAAGCGCTGCCATATTGCCATTGCCCGCGACGGCCGCCTGCTTGTTATAGGGCTGGGTAAGGGCGATGCCGGGCTTGTCAAAGCTGGTGCCCCACATCGTGAAGCCCCCCAGATCCTCACCAAATTCCATGATGCGTTTTGCGCCGATCGTGCCGAGCAACGCATCATAGAAGCTGCGGGCACGCGCGATATCGTCAGTGCCCAAAGTGATGTAACCGATCATTGTCCGGCGCCTCCTAACCTGCCTTGCATTCGCCCGTGCGCTTGCCCGTGCTGCGGGATTTGATCGTCATTGCCGCGCCCGCCGGGCCGCCGGGCATGCCGCTCATCGTCATTTCCGAGCTGATGTCATAGCTGTCGCCGCCATATTGACCCTGCATCTTCATCGTCATGGAACCGGGGCTTCCGTTTGGCCCCGCGCATTTCATGATCGCGTTCATCTCGCCATTGTCGATGCTGAACTTGTCAAAGCTGCACGAAGCCGCGCCCTTGCCGCTGAACATTTCCGCAGGCGGCTTTTCGGCCTGTTCCTTGGTGACGCAGCTTTCCGAAAGATTCTTCTTGCCGATCATCGCCTTCGTCATCGCGTCCTTCATCTGGCTCGCTTCGGCAGGCATCCCGGGCATATCAACAGACAGCACTTCGGTGGAAACAGTCCACTGGCCCGGATTGATCGTCTTGGAGGTAACCGTGGCTTTCACCACATCGTCAACCGAGGCATTTTTCAGATCGACGTCGCCTTTGCCGCACGCGGACAGCAACGCCAACGCCGAAAGGCCCAAAAATCCGAACTTCATACGCATCCCCTATTACCGGACATTGATGACATCACTTTTTCCCGCTTTCGCGGCATATGTCCACCGCAATCAGGCAAAGCCCGCGCCGCTGCCCGCAACCGGGGCATGACGGATCAGACGGCTGTCGAGCACAGCGGCCTGCCGATGCACCACGGCCAGCCGGTATTCCGGGTCTGTTACCATTTCAAGAAACGCCCCGGCATGGGGATAGGCCGCGATGAAGCTGGCATCCCATAATGGTTCGGCGGGGCCGGTGACGGTCACGTCCATCTTTCCGCGCCAGATCACGCTGCCCCCGACCCGCTGGAAGATCGGGCCGCTGGTGCGCCCATATTCATCGTAAGCCTCACGCCCCGTAAGCCCGCGCCCGGCATGGGAATGGCCCTCGGGATAGCCAGCGACCTCGCGAAACCGGAGCAGGTTAAGCATGTGGATCGGCTGGTCGCGCGGCAGGGCCTTGAACGCGTCAAAGCTTTCGCGCGTGGGATCAACATACAGGCTTTCCGCCATTCCTGGTCTCCTCAATGCCAGATTTTGAAGAATTCGGTTGCATGGGGCAAGGCATCGATCGCGCCGTGCACCATCACAACCAGCACCAGGCTGCGCGTGCGCGCCCAGAGCGTGCCAAGCATCACCGCGAGCGGAGACAGCGACGCGATGGTGAAGGCAGCGACTTGTATCGGATCCGTTGACCAGCCGTCCACGTCCGGCCCGCCGCGCAGGTACAGCCCCGGCCAATGTGCCAGCGCGAACAGTACGGAGGTGATGAGGATTGCCGCTACCGGTGAATGCAGCCACGCTGCCAGCCGCGATTGCAGCCCGGCGCGGAACAGATATTCCTCACACAACCCCGCCTCAAGGGAAATCCACAGCCACGATCCGGCAATCCAGGGGAGGGCATTGGTGCCGGTCAAGCCTGCTTCGCCCAGTTGCTTCAGCGAGGGAGACACAACCGCCAGCAGGCCGATCATGATGGCGGACATGACGATCAGTGCCAGCCAGATGCCGCGCCTGCGCAATCCCGGATCAAAGGTATCGCGCAGGGCACCCCCCAAAGCCGCGATCAGCGCTGCCGGAATGGCGACATGAATGGCCAGCTTGTAAACAAGCACGGCCACATCCTGCAATTGGCCTTCGGGAATGGCGGCTTTCAACGCGCCCAGACCCCAGCCGATCAGCACAAAGGCGTAGAGCAGTAAATAGGCAAGGAGCCACGCCACTTGCCGCGCCGGGCGGGCAACCGAAACCGGCGGTGCCGCGCTACGCCGGGTAAGGAACCAGCCGACCGCTGAAAGCACGGTGCCAAACAGGATCAGCGAAATGACGGGAAAGGACCAGTCTGCGTCTTTGAACGCAAGATAGGCTGTGGAGACCAGCCAGATCGCGAGATAGCCCAGCAGGGCATTGCGGCCGGTAGTGGTTCTGAAATCCTGAAGGGTCATGCGCGCTCCCCGAACTCGCCGGAAAGAGCGGCATGCATCCGATCAGGCCGCCGCCGCAAGGAAATTATACGGATCGATCCCCACCGCGCGATAATGGCTGTGTGCGCGCTGGTAGTTTGTGGGCTTGCCAATCTTCATGCGGGCGCGGGCCGCCTCAAGCGGTTCGGCGAGAAGGGCGCGGACGTCTTCCTCATAGATCTTGGCCGCGGCGCCTCCATTGCGCTGCGCCTCGCGGATGGAGGCCAGCACAGGCGCATCCGCCTTGATCCGGCGTTTCAGCTCCAGCCCGCCCGCCCAGGCAATCAGCAGGCTGCCCCAGGCCCGATCCTGACCATAAGTGAAGCCCAGCGCGCCTTGTTCGCCCAGCGCATCGCGGCCATAACCTGTGAGAATGTGGAGCAGGTCATGCGTATCGCGCAGCCGGTTGGCATACCACTGGATCTGGTCATCATATTTGGGTTGGCCAACGCGCATCTTGTCTGATTCGGCCACCAGACCGGCGGCGGAAAGGCCCTCGCGCTGCATGAATTCCACATAAGCCCGCCCGACTGTGCCTGCGGGCAGAGCCAGCAATGCGGCATGATCGTCCAGCAGATCAGGCAGGCAGGGCTCGCTCATCATCAGCGCCTTGCCCTTCGCACTTTCGCAAAATGCCTGCGCCTCTGCCATGAAGCTTTTGCGCGGCAGGCATTCGAAGATGCGGAACACCTGCTCCGTATCCTCCTTGTCCGCCACCAGTTGCCGGAAATGGCCCAGCGCCTTGAAGGGGCGGAATCTGGGCGGCGCGCGTCGCGGATCGCGGAAGATCGTGGGAGTCGTCATGCACAGGAATTTAGATTTGCTGACATGAATGTCAATAAGGATTGTATTGTAGCATCACGGCAGACAGAAATGGAAAGATAGGTAGCGCCTTGGTCTGAAATTCAATTACCTGTGCGCTGGTCATTCCGGCGAACACCGGAATCTCTCTTCCTGCTTGGAGCGCCGCCAAGCCAGGAAATGTGAGATTCCGGCATTCGCCGGAATGACAGGATTGAGAAGGCTGAAATTCAAACCGGTACACTATCGAAAGATGGTTCCCATTGCCCCCCACTCTCCGCCCGCCTATGTTCCCGCAATGTCCCTCATTATCTGCACCACGCTTGACGAGCCGGAAACCGGCCAGACCTTCATTCCGCACCGGCCCGAACGGCCACCCAAGGCAGATGGGGGCAGGGCGTTCCGCATTGTCAGCGAGTATCAGCCTGCCGGAGATCAGCCCGCTGCCATCGCCGAACTGGTCGCGGGAATAGAGGCGCAGGACCGGGATCAGGTGCTGCTGGGCGTCACCGGTTCGGGCAAGACTTTCACGATGGCCAAGGTAATAGAGGCCACACAGAGGCCTGCGCTGATCCTGGCCCCCAACAAGATATTGGCAGCCCAGCTTTACGGGGAATTCAAGAGTTTCTTCCCTGATAATGCGGTGGAATATTTCGTATCCTATTACGACTATTATCAGCCCGAAGCCTATGTGGCGCGTTCGGATACCTATATCGAGAAGGAGTCATCGGTAAACGAAGCGATTGACCGGATGCGGCATTCGGCCACCCGGTCTCTGCTCGAACGCGATGATGTGATCATCGTGGCTTCGGTGTCCTGCCTGTATGGCATTGGTTCGGTCGAAACCTATTCGGCGATGATCTTTGATCTGAAAAAGGGTGAGACAGTCGATCAGCGGGAGATCATCCGCAAACTGGTGGCCCTGCAATACAAGCGCAACGATGCGGCCTTTGCCCGTGGCAATTTCCGGGTGCGGGGAGACAGTCTGGAACTGTTCCCCAGCCATTATGAGGATACCGCGTGGCGCATCAGCTTTTTTGGCGACGAGATTGAGGAGATTACCGAGTTCGATCCGCTGACGGGCAAGAAGGTTGCCACGCTGGATTACATCCGGGTTTACGCCAATTCCCACCATGTCACGCCCGGCCCCACGCTCAAACAGGCAATGGAAGCGATCAGGTTCGAACTGACCGTGCGGCTTGAGGAACTGGTGAAGGAAGGCAAGCTGCTGGAAGCGCAGCGGCTGGAGCAGCGCACCAATTTCGATCTGGAAATGATTGCGGCGACGGGCAGTTGTGCGGGAATCGAGAATTACAGCCGCTTCCTTACCGGGCGTTTGCCGGGGGAACCGCCGCCAACCCTGTTTGAATATCTGCCGGAAAATGCCTTGCTGTTTGTGGATGAAAGCCATCAGAGCATCGGGCAGATCAATGGCATGTCACGCGGGGATCACCGGCGCAAACTGACGCTGGCCGAATATGGCTTCCGGCTGCCTTCGGCTATCGACAACCGCCCGCTGCGTTTCAACGAATGGGATGCGATGCGGCCGCAGACCACCTATGTGTCTGCCACGCCCGGCAATTGGGAAATGGAACAGACCGGCGGCGTCTTTGCCGAACAGGTGATCCGCCCCACCGGCCTGATCGATCCGCCGGTGGAAATCCGCCCGACCGAGGATCAGGTGCAGGATTGCATCAACGAATGCCGAAAAACCGCGCAGGCAGGGTATCGCACGCTTGTCACGACGCTCACCAAGCGGATGGCGGAGGATCTGACCGAGTTCATGCACGAAGCGGGCTTGCGCGTCCGCTATATGCATTCGGACGTGGAAACGCTGGAGCGCATCGAGCTGATCCGCGATCTGCGAATGGGGGTGTATGATGTGCTGGTGGGCATCAACCTGCTGCGCGAAGGGCTCGACATTCCCGAATGCGGGCTGGTGACGATCCTGGATGCGGACAAGGAAGGGTTTCTGCGCAGCGAAACCTCCCTCATCCAGACCATCGGTCGCGCCGCGCGCAACGTGGATGGCAGGGTGATCCTCTACGCGGATCGCATGACGGGCAGCATGGAACGCGCGATTGCCGAAACGGACAGGCGGCGTGAAAAGCAGCACGCCTATAATATCGAACATGGCATCACGCCCGAAAGCATCAAGCGCGATATTGCCGACATCATCAAGGATGTTTCCAACCGCGATTCCGTGATGGTGGAGATTGAGGATGGCCCCGCCCACATGGTCGGCCACAATCTGCGCGCGTACATCGAAGATCTGGAGAAAAAGATGCGCGCGGCGGCGGCAGACCTGGAGTTTGAGGAAGCCGGGCGACTCCGCGATGAAATCCGGATGCTGGAACAGAGCGAACTGGGAATTCCCGTCGATCAGCAGAAGCTGCCGATGATGGGCCGGAGCAACGAAGGCAAGCCGGGGACACGCAAGGGGCGGTTCGGGAGGAGCAGCAAGTTCAAGGGGCGGGGGCGGTAGTGATTTTTGTGATATTTCACATTGACAGTCATTGAAATTATCTTAAATATCATCCAATTATCGATATTGGAGGTGCGGTCTCGTGGCAGAAGGCAGGACGAAAGAGGATTTTCTGGAATTTCTCGATTGGATTGGCAGCAAAGGATTGTTGCCTCTTAATACAGCACAGGCTCGCAAGGCCGTCGCGAACAAGGTTCTTGCAGCGTTGGAAGATGATGAACTTACTGATATTACTGCGCTAGACATTGACAATGTTATGATCCGCTTCGTCAACAAGTTTGGAAAGCGTTATACGCCGGACAGCTTGCGGACTTACCGCAGCCGGTTTGAAAGCTCTGTTGCGGACTTTAAAGCTCATTGTGCCGATCCGGTTGGTTTCCGTCCTGCGGGCCGATCTCCAAACCGTCGAAAAAACGGCGACGGCATTGATGAAAAGGAAAAGCCAAATGGCAGCCCAAAGCGCCCGCCGGCTCGCAATGCTCGCCCGTCATCGCAGCCTAACGGACACGCAGAACCGCCGCCCTCATCCGCTGGCAATGTCGTACCTGTTCAGATTCGCTCTGACCTGACCGTAAAGATTGGGCCAGTGCCATTCGACCTGACGTCGGCGGAGGCGAAGAGGATCGCAAATGTTATATTGGCATTGGCTACCCCGGATTCATAGGAACAAGCAAATTGGAATACCTTGACAAATTTCCGAATGTCCTATATGAAGGACAGGTTTTCCGGATTCGGGAGACGATGGAGTTTGCCAAATGGTTCGGTTCCTTGCGTGATCGCAAGGCTTCGGCGAAAATCGCTGATCGGATCAGGCGGGCAGGCGACGGAAATTTTGGAGACGTGAAACATGCAGGCGGTGGCCTCTCCGAAATGCGGGTCGATTATGGTCCTGGCTATCGCGTCTATTTCAGCCAGCGCGGAAGCGAGCTTGTCATCCTGCTGTGCGGGGGTGACAAACGCACACAAGATCGCGATATCAAGCACGCAAGTCAGCTCAAATCAGAATTAGACCGTGGCACTGGAAACCCGCCCCTTTGATCCCGCCAATTACCTCAAGACTGAGGAAGACGTTTTCTATTATCTCGAGGCCGCGATGGAGGGGAATGACCCCAAGCACATCGCCCGCGCCTTGGGCGATGTTGCACGTTCCAAGGGGATGACCGAAATCGCCCGGAAGACGGGGCTTGGTCGGCAGGCGCTTTACACCGCGCTGTCGAGTGACGGGAACCCGACGCTTGAAACGTTAACAGCAGTCCTGTCTGCGCTTGGTCTTGAACTGACGGTGCAGAAGAAGGCTGCCTGACACGCATACAATCGTTGTGCGCAACGTCCCATATCCGATTTGCGCGAGCTGCGCGAAGAGGCGAGTGGCTGGAATATATCGCTCAATGACCTGTTGTTGGAAATGATCAAAGATCAGGTGGCGCAATCCCAGAAACTGAAAGTACGGCCTGAAGCGGCTTAAGCAATGCGGCTTCGCTTCCGAGCGAACAACCCCTACTGCATCGAATACCCGCCGCCGCCGCGGGCTTTCATCCGGGCGATGGCCTTGTCCAGACCTTCCAGTGCCTTGGCGCGCATCTGGGCGCTGAGCTCGGTCATGGCGATGATCTGGGCGCGGGCCTGTTTGAGTGCGGCTTCGGTGCGGGCGTTGGTGTAGGTGGCGATGGCTTTGTCACAGACGACCACGGAAAGCCGGTTGCCATTGTTGCTGCTCGATAGCACCTGTCGGCTATGCGCTTTCTTGCACGCTGCCGAGACATCTGCGCTCTCTGCGTCGTTGACGGCATCTCCCCCGCGTGTCGCGGCGTCAGCCGCCGCTTCTGCTGCCGCGTTGGCCCTTTCGCGGGCGGCCTCGGCGCGTTCCCGGGCGGCCTCGGCAAGATCGCGGGCCCGGTCAGCTTCAGCCTGGGCATGCTCTGCTGCCGCTTCGGCTGCCTCACGGGCCGCTTCGGCACTGGCATAGGTTGCCGGCGGCGCGGGCGGGGCAGGGGGCGCTGCCGGGGCGTTCGGTGCAGTGGGCGAAAATGGTGCGGTCGGAGCTTCCGGAGCGACAGGGGCTTCGGGTGCTTCGATTTGGGCACTGTTGAGGGCAATCATGCGCGGCTTCATTGCCCCCGGGTTCTGCCACGTTGCCGTCTCGGCTCTTACCGCAGCGCCGTGGCGGGGCGCGGCAGGGTCGGTGGCTTCGGCAATGGCGGTCGAGGCCGTGATGCCCAGGCCGGCAATCACCGCGACGCCCGCGGCCAGCATCCCGGCGCGGGTCGCCGTATTGCCCGGTATTCCGGATACGATCCGCCGCAACCTCGATTTGAGCTGCGTTGTTGTTCCCATCGCGCAGACGGCAAGGGGCATCCGGGCAGTTGCGGATTTGAACAGGGCAGTGCCATAGGCGTGGCGCTCATCCGCACTGGCCCCAGCCAGCACCAGCGCATCGCACGCCGCTTCCTGATCAAGCCGGAAGGCGCGGTGCGCGATA
This sequence comes from Sphingomonadales bacterium, assembly GCA_031411035.1. GTDB lineage: Bacteria > Pseudomonadota > Alphaproteobacteria > Sphingomonadales > Sphingomonadaceae > Aquisediminimonas. Next base: position 28,977 of record JANOAJ010000261.1, on the reverse strand, counting down.
TGGGCGATGGGATTGAACCAATGGAGCGAGAGCATCACCAGCGCGGCAAGGTTCGCGGGCAGATCCCAGCGATTGTGATGCGTCAGTTCATGATCCAGCGCCAGGCGCTGTTCGGTGACGCTATACCGGTGTCCGAAATCGGCAGGCACGATCACCGCGCGGCCGAATATGCCGAGCGCAATGGGAGAAGAAATCGCAGCGCTGCGGGCCACCTGGATGCGGCCTTCGGCGTCCAGATAATCCGCTTCGGCCATCACTCTGGCCTTGAAGCGGCGATAGGCGAGACAATGCCAGGCAAAGAACAGGGCCGCACCGCCCAGCCAGATTGCAAGGGATACAATTGGCCAGGCGGCACCACCCCCGGCAGCGGCAGTGACGACGGGAGCAGGGGATGTAGAACTCGCCATCGCCACCGACACGTCCGCAAAACCCGGGGCAAAATTGGTATTGGAAACCGGCATCGCTGCGGCCCCGCCCAGCCATGCGGCGGGAAGCGGCGGCAGGATCATGCGCAGGGCAGGCGCGAGCCAGAGCAGGTAGGAGGCACGCGCACCGAAAATGCGTGAAACGGGGCCGCGCAGGGCCAGAACCGCGACCATCAGGATGGTCGTGGCGATCATGGTTTCGTTAATCCAGCTCATTTCTTTAGCTCCTTCAACAGGGCCTCGATTTCGGCGATATCATCGGACGTCAGCGCTTCCTGTGCGGCCATCTGGGCGACCAGCGGGGACAGCTTTCCACCGAACAGGCGATCCACCAGCCGCCGGGACTCGCCGGTCACATAGTCCGTCCGCTCGATGATCGGGCGGTAGAGGAAGCGACGCCCCTCAGCCTCGGCGGCGAGCGCACCCTTGGTGAGCAGGCGGGAAAGCAGCGTCTTCACGGTGGCCAGAGTCCAGTCTTGCTGGCCCTCCAGCTTTTCGGCAACGCTGTTGGCGGTCAAGGGCGCATCGGCCCATAAAACCTCCATCACCGCATGTTCGGCATCGCTGATACGTTCGGCCATCGGCACGACTCCATTTGTTACGATTACAAACGTAGTCGATTCGGCTGAACGGTGGATGAACGGGGTTATTGGGCGGGACTGTCGCTGAAGGAACAGTCCCCGGCCTACCCCCTGGCCCGCAGCGCGCTGATGGTTGTTCCGGCGCTGATCCGTTCGACATCGGTTTTCAGATGCAGCATCCGCAGCCCCTTCTGCGCCCGTGCGCGTTCAAGCGCCGGGGCAAATTCCGCTGTTGTTTCCACGGTTTCGGCCCATCCGCCATAGGCGCGGGCCAAGGCGGCAAAATCGGGATTGTGGAGTGTCGTGCCGCTCACCCGCGCCGGATATTCCCGTTCCTGGTGCATCCGGATCGTCCCATAGGCACCATTGTCGATCACCAGCACCAGCATATCAACGCCATATTGCACGGCCGTTGCGATCTCCTGCCCGTTCATCAGGAAATCACCATCGCCCGCAAGTGCGACAACGCTGCGCCCGGGATGGCGCAAGGCGGCGGCCACCGCAGCGGGTGGGCCATACCCCATAGCGCCTGCCGTAGGCGCCAGTTGCGTGCCGTGGCCGCCATAGGGCCAGTACCGATGCCACCAGCCCGAGAAATTTCCCGCGCCATTGCAGATGATCGTATCGGCAGGCAACTGCTCGCGCATCGCCGCCACGCACATGCCCAGATCAAGTCTGGTGTCGAAGGGCACGGGCGTATTCCATTCGCGCCACAGGCGGTTGGCCTCGTCGCCATCGCTGAAACGCAGAATGTCATCATCCCAGAGCATCGCCATTTCGGCGAATTCCTGGGGATAGGCGCAGATCGGCAAATCGGCGCGATAGACGCGGTTCAGTTCGCACGGATCGGGGTGGACGTGGATCAAAATCTGGTCGGGATGGTCGGGCGTGATCAGCGTATAGCCATCGGTGGTTGCCTCACCCAGTCGCGCGCCGACGCACAGGATCAGGTCTGCTGCCTTGATCCGTTCGACAAGTCTAGGATTGGGGCCATAGCCAAGATTGCCCGCCCAGACCGGGCAGCTATTGTCTATCGCATCCTGCCGCCGGAAAGCCGCGGCTACGGGCAGACCGATGCGCGTGGCGAACTGCGCAAAATAATGCGCCGCCCCCGCATCCCAGCCCGCGCCGCCGACAATGGCGACAGGCGCGCACGCATCCTTGAGCAGCGCCATCACCTGCTCCATCGCCGCGCCGTCCGGATCCTGTTCCGGCGCCGAGACGCGCGGGCGATCCAGGGCGTTGACCACATCGCACAGCATGTCTTCGGGCAGCGCCAGCACGACGGGGCCGGGCCGCCCGGAAAGCGCCGTGGCATAGGCGCGGGCGAGATATTCGGGAATGCGCCGAGCATCATCAATCCGCGCGGCCCATTTGCACAGCGGGCCGAACATCGCGGAGAAATCGACTTCCTGAAACCCTTCCCGATCGCGGTCACCGCGCGCGACATCGCCAATGAACAGGATCATCGGCTGGCTGTCTTGCATCGCTACATGAACACCAATGCTGGCGTTGGTTGCGCCGGGGCCGCGCGTGACAAAGGCAATGCCGGGCCGACCGGTCATCGCCCCGTCTGCGCAGGCCATAAAGCCAACGCCGCCTTCCTGGCGGCAGATCACTGTCTGGATGGAAGGCGTATCATGCAGAGCATCCAGCACAGCGAGAAAACTCTCGCCGGGAACGGTGAAAATGCGGTCACAGCCTTGCAGGACGAGTTGATCGACCAGAATGCGGCCGCCGGTACGTGGTTTTGTCATGAGGTGCATCTAGCGTGGAAGCGCGGTCGCTTCAAACCGGATTAGAAATGGTGGTCAGTTTGAGTCATTTGTGTCCGGATCTTGTCATTCCGGTGAAAGCCGGAATCTCACTTGCCTGCTTTGACGGCAGTAACAGGCAAGAAAAGCGGAATTCCGGCTTTCGCCGGAATGACTGGTTACGATGGGCTTCTCACATTCGGAATGTGACATCATCTAATTTTCCGGGCGGGTCCAAATCCAACTGCCGCAGATCAGGGCCACGCCAACCGGCACAAGCGACCAGGGCAGGGGCATCATCGCCCACCCCAGCGCGATGCTGATCACAAACGCAGCGGTCGCGGCGTATTTCCCGCGCCGGCCAATCGCGCCTTTCTCACGCCAGAGGCGAAGCGACGCGCCATAACGCGGATGATTGAGCAAGCGCTGCTCCCAGGCCGGATTGCTGCGGGCAAAGCAAAAGGCCGCCAGCAACAGGAACGGCACGGTCGGCAACAGGGGCAGAAATGCCCCAATCGCACCCAGCGCGACCGATATCAGTCCGGCGCTGGCCCAGATGATTCGCCGTGGCCCCCAATCCTTCATGCCTGGTGCACAGCTTTGGTCACCAGATAACCTTCCATGCCTTCCGGCCCGCCTTCGCTGCCAAAGCCGGATTCCTTCACTCCGCCAAAGGGCGTATCCATGCCGCCAATGGCAAAGGTGTTGATGCCCACCATCCCGGCCTCGATCGCATCGCCCAGCAAATTGGCGCGGCGGCCATTTTCAGTGAAAGCGAAGGCGGCAAGACCGTAGGGCAGGCGGTTGGCCTGTTCGATGGCATCATCGAACGCGTCGAACGGGCGACACAGGGCAACCGGGCCAAAGGGTTCGCTGGACATCACGTCTGCATCCAGTGGCACATCGGCGAGCACGGTCGGCTGGAAGAAGAAGCCGCCCTCTCCGCGTTCGCCGCCCGCCATCACGCGCGCGCCTTTTGCCCGAGCATCCTCAACCAGCGCGCCAATGGCGTCAGGACGGCGGGGGTTGGCGAGAGGCCCCATCTTCGTGTCTGCTTCCATGCCATTGCCGGTCTTGATGCTGGCTGTCCGCGCGGCAAAGCCTTGCACGAACCTTTCGTAAATCGCGGCCTGCACATAAAAGCGCGTGGGCGCGACGCAGACCTGCCCGGCATTGCGGAATTTCTGCGGCACGACCATGTCCAGCGTCTTTTCCAGATCACAATCGTCGAACACCAGCACCGGGGCATGACCGCCCAGTTCCATCGTCACGCGTTTGGCGCCGTCTGCCGCGAGCCGCATCAGATGCTTGCCGACGGGAACCGATCCGGTGAAGCTGACCTTGCGGATCGTGGGTGAGGCAATCAGGTGGCGGCTGACCATATCGGGCACGCCATAAACCAGTTGCGCCACGCCTGCTGGCAGCCCGGCATCGGCCAGCGCCTGGATGAGCGCAGAGGTGCAGCCCGGCGTTTCTTCCGGCGGTTTGGCAATCACCGAACAGCCAGCACCCAGCGCTGCCGCCAGCTTCTTCGTCATCAGGTAGATCGGGAAATTCCAGGGCGTGAAGGATGCCACCGGGCCGACGGGCTGCTTGATGACAATCGACCTCTGCCCCGCGGGGCGCATCAGCACGCGGCCTGACACGCGCTTGCCTTCTTCGGCGTAATAATCGAGCAATTGCGCGCTGGAGAGCACTTCGCCACGCGCTTCGCCAAGGGGCTTGCCCTGTTCCATCGTCAGCAGCGTGGCGATGCTGTCCACACGGTCCCGCAGCAGGCCAGCAGCCTTGCGCATGATCGCGCCGCGCGCTTCGGGGTCAGTCGCGCGCCAGATGGCAAAGCCCTTGGCAGACGCAGCAAGGGCCTCATCCAGATCGGCAGGCGTTGCAAGGGGCAAGGTGCCGATCGTCGCGCCGCTTGCGGGATTGCGGACCAGATGGGCGTCGCGTCCTTCGCCCGCGCGCCAGTTACCATCGATGAACAGGCGGAGATCAGTATCATATTGAGGCATGTTGAAACCATTTTTATCGGTTGTTGCGCAGGGCCGTCGCTCTAGTCCATAAGCTGCCGAAGTGAAAGCTGGCGTACAGGGGCACGAGTTTGCAGGATAACGGCTTGCCACAGATTGCCGGGCGCTTCCTTCTGCAAATGCTGGCGTTTCTGGCCGCCTTTTTCGCCGCGCCCGCGCTCGCGGCCACTTGCGGCGCCGCGACAAGCCAGGGCACCGCCCCTGCGGGCTGGCAGACTTATTGCTGGCTGGATTTCTCCACTTACAACGATACCACTGCCCGCACGGCCGGGGGGCAGAATTTCTCCTTCACTCTGACGGACGGTTCAACCCTTAGCCTGAACGTAAAGACCAGTGGCACCCCCACGCTTACCGCGATCACGGCCCCGTCCTGGACGGGGGCGGCCGTCGGGAACACGGCGTTCATCGGCATTCCCAACAAGCCGATCTTCTACCAGGGGGCGGGCGGCACCAACACCATTACGATCTCCAGCATCCTGATCACGCCGCCGCCGGGCGCGCCCGCCGCCACGACATATTCCTTCGTGGCGGCTGACGCGGAATCCACCAACAATGGCGAGACGCTGAGCTTCAACACCAATGGCTCAGGCTGGACGATTCTGGATCAGGTCAACCCGATCAGCGGCAGTCTGTATCCGTCAATCTCCGGCACGGGAACGGCAACTTTCACCGAAACTGGCGTGGCCGGGACGGTGGGCGGATATATTGTCGGATCGAACGGCCCAACGACAGTGACCACGACGCTGGTCGGCAGCGGGCTTCAGGGGGCCATGTTCGCGGTGCGCTTTGCCTCGATGCGGCTCAACAAGGTGATCAGCGGCACAAGGGTCAATCCGGCCGACCAGTTCAAGTTTGACATTACCGCGACAAGTGGCGGGGCCGTACTGGCGACGGGCAGTTCGACAGGCACCGGGCTGGGCCCTTTCACTGCCGCTGCCACGGCGCTTGCCTCAGGCCTGTCGCTGACGCTTAGTGAGAGCATGGCGGCAGGCAGCGCGAGCGCAATCACGCAATATAGCTCGATCCTGACCTGCACCAATGACACTTCGGGATCGTCAACGGTGTTGCCGACGAATGTCGCCACGACCGCCTACGCGTTCGGATCGCTGCAATTCTGGGATGCGGTGCAATGTGCTTTCACCAACAGGCCCTATCCGCATCTGACCCTGCAAAAGGCGCTGGGCAGCGGCGGACGATTGTTTGCGACTGACCAGTTCACAATGAATATCACCACGGGCGCGACAACTGTAGCCACGACGACAACCACAGGTACCGGCACAACCGTAACCAACGGAGCCACCGCACAGACCCAAGTGACGGCGGGCACCAGCTACGGCTTTGACGAAGCGGCGTCCGGCACCACCATCATGGCCCAATATACAAGCGCGCTGAGTTGCACCAACGCCAACGCCACTTCCACGACGACTCTGCCCGGCGTCACGCCGGGAACCATTATCCCGGCAGTGGGGGATGTCGTGACCTGCACCATCACCAACACCAAAAAGGCTGCCAACGCGACGCTGACGGCGGTCAAATCCAATGCGCTGGCGTCTGATCCCGTGAACGGCACGACCAATCCGAAAATGATCCCGGGCGCCCTGGTCAATTATAGCATCACCATTGCCAACAGTGGCACCCTGGCCGTCGATTCCAGCGCCATTTTCATTGATGATGCCTTGCCGGCGATGGTCACCTATAACAGCGGCTTCACTGTCGTTTTTGCCAATGGAGCGATTGCCAGCGGTTTGGCGTTCAGTGCCGCGACGGATGTGAAATTCTCCAACGCAGCGGCAACGCCCGCGAACTTCGCCGCCTGCACCTACACGCCCAGTGGCGGCTATGATGCCAATGTGAAGCATGTCTGCATCCGGCCATCCGGCATAATGGCGGGCGCCACTGCTGCAGGGCAGCCGAGCTTCACGGTGACATTCCAGACGCGCGTCAACTAGGGTCTTGCCCCCGGCAGCGTGTGTCCGCATGATCGGGCAAACGACAATGGAGAGAGCGTGATGGAAATCGTAGCCGATGGTCTGGCCTTCCCTGAAGGGCCGGTGGCGATGCCCGATGGCAGCATCATCCTGACGGAAATCGCCCGCGGACAGATCACCAGGATCGCGCCCGATGGCACCAAGTCTGTCGTGGCCGATACCGGCGGTGGGCCCAACGGGCTGGCGATTGGCCCGGATGGCAAGCTCTATTGCTGCAACAATGGCGGATTTGAATGGCAAATCAATGACGGCATGTATGCCCCGCACGGCATTGCCAAAGACTATGCAGGCGGTTCCATCCAGAGGATCGATATCGAAACGGGTGCAGTGGAAACGCTTTACAGATCCGGCGATCATGGCTGCGTGCTGCGCGGGCCGAACGACATCGTGTTTGATGAACATGGCGGCTTCTGGTTCACCGATCACGGCAAGGTCGATTACGCCGCGCGCTGTCATGATATTGTCGGGATTTTCTACGCCAGGGCAGATGGCAGCTTTCTTGAAGAAGTGATTTTCCCGTCCAACAACCCCAATGGCGTCGGCCTCTCGCCCGATGGCAAGTCGCTCTACGCGGCAGAAACCTACACCTGCCGGTTGATGAAGTTCAACGTGATCGCGCCGGGCAAGGTGGATGACGCGTCAGGGCCGGGCGGGCAGGGCATTCCGCTTTACCGGCCTGCGGGATATAAATTCTTTGACAGTCTGGGTATGGAAGCGGGCGGCAACATCTGCGTGGCGACCATCGGTGAAAGCGGTATTTCCGTGATTTCGCCAGAGGGAGAGCTGGTGGAATTTGTCAGCACGGACGATGTGTTCACCACTAATATCTGCTTTGGCGGCGCGGATATGCGGGATGCCTGGATCTGCCTGTCGGGCACGGGACGGCTGGCGAAAACGCGATGGGCGCGGCCGGGGCTGAAACTGCACTATTAGGAGGCATGCATTGGCCAGGCGTCATCTGGAATCCCATGTGCTGGAACGGATCGGCTGGCTGCGCGCGGCGGTGCTGGGCGCGAATGACGGGATCGTTTCCACGGCAAGCCTGATTGTCGGCGTCGCGGCGGCAAATCCCTCGGTTCAGGCCATCATGCTCACCGGAACAGCGGGCCTTGTTGCCGGGGCTATGTCGATGGCGGCAGGCGAATATGTGTCCGTCAGCTCGCAAGCGGATTCGGAAAAGGCCGATATCGCGCGCGAAACCGCCGAGCTTGCGGAAGCGCCCGCGGCAGAGCGTGAGGAACTTGTCCGCATCTATCAGGAGCGCGGGCTCGAACGCGGTCTGGCGGAGCAGGTTGCCGACCAGTTGATGGCCAAGGACGCGCTGGGCGCGCATTTGCGGGATGAACTGGGCATGGCCGGGCACACTGCTGCCCGTCCTGTTCAGGCGGCCTTTGCGTCGGCCTGCTCCTTTGCCGTTGGTGCCGTGGTGCCGCTGCTCACGGTGCTGCTCGTGCCGGAAGCATCGCTTTCCCTTTTCGTCACGATCGTCTCGCTGTTGCTGCTGGCCGCGCTTGGTGCCGTGGGTGCCAAGGCAGGCGGCGCACCCGTGTTGCGCGCCGTGGTGCGCGTCACCTTCTGGGGGGCAGTCGCGATGGCCGCAACGGCTGCCATCGGTTCGCTGTTTGGAGCGACAGTCGCGTGAGACGGCGAATGCATTTATTGCACTTGTTGCGCCATGATTGCATTTGGCAAAACTGAGGCGTCTGGTTAACGGCGCACGACTCTTGGGAAGGGGATTGCCCGTGAAGAAGCTTTATCCCGATGCCGCAGCGGCGCTGGATGGTGTCCTGAAAAACGATATGCTGATCGCCAGCGGTGGCTTTGGCCTGTGCGGGATTCCCGAACGCCTGATCGACGCCATCGTGGCAAGCGGCGTTACCGGGCTGACAGTCGCTTCCAACAATGCCGGGATTGATGGCGAGGGGTTGGGAAAGCTGCTCCGCACGCGCCAGATCAGGAAAATGATGGCGTCCTATGTTGGCGAGAACAAGGAGTTTGAGCGGCAGTATCTGGCGGGCGAGCTTGAGGTGGAATTCTGCCCGCAAGGTACGCTTGCCGAGCGGATGCGGGCAGGAGGCGCGGGCATTCCCGGCTTTTATACCAAGACCGGCGTTGGCACCCAGATTGCCGAAGGCAAGGAAGTCAAGAATTTTGCCGGTCAGGATTATATCCTCGAACAGGGAATTTTCGCGGATCTGGCGATTGTGAAAGCCTGGAAGGCGGATGAAAGCGGCAATTTGGTCTTCCGCAAGACCGCGCGCAATTTCAATCTGCCCGCAGCCACGTGCGGCAAGGTCTGCATTGTCGAGGTGGAGGAGATCGTGCCGGTTGGCAGCCTTGATCCGGACTGCATCCACCTGCCCGGTGTTTATGTGCAGCGCATGATCCTTGGCGCGCCTTACGACAAGAAAATCGAATTCCGCACCACTCGCAACACGGATGTCGGCTGATGACCAAACATGATGGACTGACCACGGGATGGACGCGCGATCAGATGGCCGCGCGCGCCGCGAAGGAATTGCAGGACGGTTTCTACGTGAACCTGGGCATTGGCATCCCCACGCTGGTGGCGAACCATATTCCGCAAGGCGTGGAAGTGACGCTGCAATCCGAAAACGGAATGCTGGGCATCGGCCCTTTCCCGCTTGCGGGGGAAGAAGACGCCGATCTGATAAACGCCGGCAAGCAGACGATCAGCGAATTGCCGCAATCCGCCTATTTTGACAGCGCGGCGAGCTTTGCGATGATCCGGGGCGGGCATATCGATCTCACCGTGCTTGGCGCGATGGAAGTTGCCGAAAATGGCGATATTGCCAACTGGATGGTGCCCGGCAAGATGATCAAGGGCATGGGCGGCGCGATGGATCTGGTCGCGGGCGTCAAGAAGATCATCGTCGTGATGGAACATTGCGCCAAGGATGGCAGCCCCAAGTTCATCCCGTCATGCACGCTGCCGCTGACGGGCAAGAATGTGGTGGATATGGTGATCACGGATCTCGCGGTGTTTGCACGGAGTGATCATGCGTCTCCGTTCAGACTTCTGGAAACCGCCCCCGGTGTAACGGCAGACGAGATTGCCGCGAAGACCACGGCGCATTTTGTAAGCTAATGCCTTTCGGTCTGTAGTGATCCATATCCCGTCGCCCCTGCGCAGGGGCGACGAATGGCAAAGCGGAATGGGATTAGACTCTGACGACTTTTGATTGAACCAACCTCGTCGTTGCGAGGAGCGCAGCGACGAAGCAATCCAGAATGCCGGGCGTTGTGCTGGATTGCTTCGCTTCGCTCGCAAAGACGATTCAACCAACAGTCATCATGCTCTAGTCAGCCTCAGCGCCGCCGATACGTCGGAATTTTTGACACATGCCGTAACAGGTTAATGTCCGCTAACCATCACAAAGCCCGGAAAACTGCGACTGGCACAATTTGGCACGGGGTCTGCATAGATATCTGTGTTCCCCCAAGCGTTTCACGCTTCAGAGAGGCGGGTCGGTTGCTCCCTGGTCTCGCACCGACCCGCCCTCACCCGGGAACCTCTCCTTTTCCGCGAAGATTGACGGCAAATGCAAAATTAAGGCTGTGCCGCAAGCGCCTGCTAACCTCTTGAAATTATTCCCCTCCTATTGCCCGATTTCGGGCGAGACCGGGGAATTTCATGATCGTCAGGATCACCAGCCGCGCCGTCGTGATACGCTACACGCTGCTCATCACAGCATTGACGGTGATTGTTCCCGTATCGGTGGTTGCTGCCGCGCTGTGGCCCGTTCTCGAACAGGCACCGCAAATCTATGCGGGTGGCATTGCGATTGCGGCGCTGATTCCCCTGTTCATCACACCGCCCATTGCCTTTGTGGGGCTGCAGATGCTCCGTCTGCTGAATGATACAATCGAACGCATCGACGATCATGTCCGTTTTGACAGCCTCACCGGCGTGTTCAACCGGAGCCATTTTCTGGATCGGGTTCGCGCCAGCCGGGCGGACGGCATGCTGCTGATTGTCGATGTCGATCATTTCAAGTCGATCAATGACAGCTTCGGGCATGATGCCGGTGATGAGGCGCTGAAGACGCTGGGCAGCCTGTTGTTTGAAACGGTTGGCATGGCAGGGCTGGTCGGTCGGCTTGGGGGCGAGGAGTTTGCGGTGTTCCTGCCCGGCGGCAACGTCCGGATGGGCGAAACAATGGCGCGCGATCTGGGCACCAGGGTTCGGGAATGCTCGTTCAACCTGGGTGACGCCGCCGCCATGCTCACGATCAGTATCGGTGGTGCGTTTCATCATGAACACAGCCCCATCGGGCACAGCCTGAAAGCGGCGGACAGCCGGCTCTACAGTGCCAAGCGCGAAGGCCGGGATCGTTATGTCGGGGAACCCGCTGCCCGCAGCCGCACGACGATGCAGTTGGCGCGGACGGGATAGGTTATCCGTCGCCCCTGCGGAGGCAGGGGCCTACGTGGAGTCTGCTGCAACGACAGGTGCGCGATAACTCAAAGGCCCCTGCCTCAGCAGGGGCGACGAAGGTGCTTTAATCAAGTTCAGAATGACGAAAGCGGCGCAGATTAGAGCGAGCAGCATTAAATCTGCCAAATCCGTCATTGCCGCGCTTCGCTCGCAATGACGATTCACACTTTCCGTATTGCGCTCTAAATCCTCGTTGGCCTAACCCGCCCGGGCGACGTCCTTTTCTTCCATCAGTTCGTGCAGTTCACCCGCTTCGAACATTTCCATCATGATGTCCGATCCGCCGACGAATTCGCCCTTCACATAAAGCTGCGGAATGGTTGGCCAGTCGGAAAATGCCTTGATTCCCTGGCGCACGCCGGGATCCTGCAACACATCCACGCTGGCATATTCCACGCCCAGATGATCCAGGATCGCCACGGCCTTTGAAGAAAAGCCGCACTGCGGAAACAGCGGCGTGCCTTTCATGAACAGCACCACATCATTGTTGGTGATGGTCTGCGCGATGCGGATATGGGGTTCGTCACTCATGATCTTGTCCTCAATCGGGTGTCGCGGTGGTCAGTTGGAGGGCGTGGAGCACGCCGCCCATCCGTCCGCCAAGGGCATTATAAACCGCCTGATGCTGCTTGACGCGGGGCATTCCGGCAAAGGCCGCGCTTGTCACTTTCGCGGCATAATGATCCCCATCACCTGCCAGATCGGTGATTTCCACCGCCGCATCGGGAATGGCCGCGCGGATCATGGCTTCAATATCAGCTGCAGCCATCGCCATGTTACAGGGCTTCCATCAGCTGACGGCGGGCTTCTACAGCCTTGGCGGCCAGCGCGTCACGGATTTCGCCATCATTGGTGGCAATGCCCGCCGCTGTCAGATCTCCGAGCAATTTGCGAATGACGTCTTCATCGCCCGCTTCCTCAAATTCTGCCTGAACCACGCTCTTGGCATAGGAATCGGTCTCTTCGGTGGTCAAACCCATCCGCCCTGCAGCCCATTGGCCAAGCAGCTTGTTGCGGCGCGCTGTGACGCGGAATTTCATTTCCTCATCATGCGCAAACTTGTTTTCGAACGCCTGTTCGCGATCATCAAAGGTTGTCATGCTAACATCCGATCCGGTTTCACTCTTAAAATAAGGCAGCACGAGGCTGAATTCAACCAGCCCCGGCACTCACCTTGCTATTCCATCGTCACCACCAGCTTGCCAATGGCTTCGCGCCGCCCCAGCTTGGCAATGGCCTCTCCGCCTTGCGCGAGCGGGAAGGTTTGCGTGATGTTGGGCTTGATCTTGCCATCGGCCCACAGCCGGAAAAGCCGGGTGATATGATCCCGGTTGCGTTCGGGACTGCGCTGGGTGAATGCGCCCCAGAACACGCCGCACACATCGCAGGATTTGAGCAGGGTCAGATTGAGCGGCAGCTTCGGGATGCCTGCGGTGAAACCCACGACAAGATACCGTCCCTCCCACGCAATCGAACGGATTGCCGGATCGGCATAGTCCCCGCCGATAATATCATAGACAATATCCGCGCCGTCCGGGCCGACCGCTTCCTTGAAAGCATTCGACAGGGCCTTTTGCTGATCCCGGTCCAGCGGGCCGCGCGGATAGACCACGGCCGCTGCCGCACCCGCCGCCTTTGCCGCTTCGGCCTTTTCCGGCGAGGACACGGCCGCCACAACGCGCGCGCCAAAGGCCACACCAAGCTCGATCGCGGACATGCCGACGCCGCCGGCCGCGCCCAGCACCAGCATCGTATCGCCTTCCTTGATATTGCCGCGATCCAGCAAGGCATGGATCGATGTGCCATAGGTCAGCAGCAAGGACGCGCCTTCGGCAAAGCTGCGCTCGGGCGGCAGCGCATAAGCGCTGGTGGCGTTGATCACGATCTTTTCGGCCATGCCGCCGCTTGATCCCGTGGCACCGAGAATGCGGTCACCCGGCTTCCACTGGGTCACGCCTTCGCCAACCGCTTCCACCACACCGGCAATCTCGCTGCCCGGCGCAAAGGGGCGTTCGGGGCGGAACTGATATTTGTCCTCAATCACCAGCACATCGGGGAAGTTGACCGAACAGGCCTTGATCGCGACGAGAATCTGCCCCGGACCGGCGACAGGATCAGCCACATCTTCCAGAACCAGGGTTTCGGGGCCGCCTGCGGCTTTGGAAAGAAGGGCCTTCATGCAACTGCTCCTGAAGTTTGTGCCGAAATCCACGGCCATGCAGCGGCAGCGCGGGATTCGTAGGTGGATATTTTGTCATCCATTGCCAGTGTCAGCCCGATTTCGTCCAGCCCTTCTGCAAGGCAGCGCTTGCGGAAGGCGTCGATTTCGAACGTGAAACGATCCTGAAAGGGCGTGGTCACGGTCTGGGTGTCGAGATCGATATGGATCGGATCGGTCTTTGCCACTTCCAGCAGGCGGTCAATCGCCTCTTGCGGCAGCACCACGGCCAGCATGCCGTTCTTGAAGGCGTTGCCAGAGAAAATGTCGGAAAAGGAAGGCGCGATCACGGCCTTGATCCCCAGATCACCCATTGCCCAGGCCGCATGCTCGCGTGAGGAGCCACAGCCGAAATTGTCGCCCGCGATCAGGATCGGGGCGCCGGCATAGTGCGGGCTGTCGAACATATTGTCCGGATTCGTCCGCAATGTCTCGAATGCGCCTTTGGCAAGGCCGGAACGGCTGATGGTCTTCAGCCAATGGGCAGGGATAATCACGTCTGTATCAACGTTCTTCAAGCCCAAGGGATAGGCCTTGCCTTCAATGGTGGACACAGGATTCATGGGTATGTGCGGACTTTCATTCTGGAAAGCACCCCTTGCCCAGTTCGGGCTGCGGGATCAAGCCGGACTGACAATGACGCTCATGCACGTAAGGCCGGCTTCCGCCTTGGCGAACTCGGAAATATCGACCAGTCGGACGTCGAACCCCGCCGCAGCCACGCGCGCGGCCGTGCGGGCGTGATCGGCCTGCATGAAAATGACGTTCCCGACGCGCACGCTGTTGCCCGCGAAGGGCTCTACCGGATCGACGGTGATGCGGGCGAACGCGGCAAAGGCCGTGGCGTCGATCCACTCCGGATTGATCAGCAGCAGGTCGGGCGTAAGCGCGGTAACAGCAGTTTTCAGGTGGAGGGCGCCGGGGACGGTTACCGGGATCGTGGCATAACCGAACCGCGCAACAATGGCGGCCAACTGCCCGATGCCTTCGTCATTGGTGCGGGTTGATCGCCCGATATACAGCGTCCGGCCCACACGTAGCACGTCACCGCCATCCACCGTGCCGGGCGGGGCGATACGCGCGACGGGGCGGCCAGTGGGCAGATGGGCTTCAATGGCGGAAACCTCACCCTGCCGGGATGCCGCACCCGGGCGGCAAAGGATGGACACTTCGGGCAGGCTGACCAGCACATCCTCCACGAAGGTGCAGTCCGGATGTTCGTCGAGCGCGGGCAGGGTGGCCACCTCTGCCCCGGCTCCCGCCAGAGCAGCGCAATAGGCCGCGTGTTGCGCATCGGCGAGCGCCATATCAATCGGCACGCGGTCAAGATGGGTAAGTTCCGCCTCCGCTATGCGCGGGCTGGGAAGGCGGGTGAGGGCGATCGCGCCTTTCACGACCAGCTTACCCCGCCAACTCCCGAACATCGCACAACCGCCCCGTCACCGCCGCCGCGGCTGCCATTGCGGGTGAGACGAGGTGCGTCCGGCTTCCCGGCCCCTGCCGCCCGACAAAATTGCGGTTTGACGTGGAAGCGCTCCGTTCACCCGGGGGGACCTTGTCGGGGTTCATGCCCAGACAGGCGGAACAGCCCGGTTCGCGCCATTCCAGGCCGGCGTCGATGAAGATGCGATCCAGTCCCTCGGCTTCGGCTTGCGCTTTCACGAGACCCGAGCCGGGGACGACGATGGCCCATTTGATCCGCTCGTGCATCTTCCGCCCGCGCAGCACTGCGGCTGCCGCGCGCAGGTCTTCAATCCGCGAATTGGTGCAACTGCCGATGAAGATATTCTCAACCGGCACATCCACCATCCGCGTGCCGGGTTCCAGCCCCATATAGGCGAGCGACTTTTTCGCGGCTTCCTGCTTGGAAGGATCGGCAAAGCTCATCGGATCGGGGACGATGCCCGTGATCGGCACCACGTCTTCGGGCGAGGTGCCCCAGGTGACGCTCGGCGCAATGTCCGCTGCATTGATGACGACCACCTTGTCATAGACCGCGCCCGGATCAGTCGCGAGCGTGCGCCAATAGGCCACTGCCGCATCCCAGTCCGCACCTTTGGGGGCCATCGGGCGGCCCTTGAGATATTGGAAGGTCACATCATCGGGTGCGATCAGGCCCGCCCGCGCGCCATGTTCGATCGCCATATTGGAAACGGTCAGCCGGCCTTCGAGCGAAAGCGCGCGGATCGCGGAGCCGGTATATTCGATCACATGGCCCGTGCCCCCCGCCGCGCGCAGCACACCGCAGATATGAAGCACAATGTCTTTCGCGGTAACACCCGGCCCGGTTTCGCCCTCAACCCGCACTTCCATGGATTTGGAGCGGGTAAGCAGCAACGTTTGCGTGGCGAGCACATGCTCGACTTCGCTGGTGCCAATCCCGAACGCCAGCGCGCCGAGGCCGCCGTGGCAGGCGGTATGACTATCCCCGCAAACGATGGTCGTGCCGGGCAGGGAGAAGCCCTGTTCCGGGCCGACAACATGGACAATGCCCTGTTCCGCATCGGTCGCGCCGATATAGCGGATGCCAAAAGCGGGCGCATTCGCCTCAAGCGCGGCCAGTTGCGCGGCACTTTCCAAATCCGCAATCGGAATGCGTCTGCCCTGCGCATCCTTGCGCGCGGTGGTGGGCAGATTATGATCAGGGACGGCCAGCGTCAGATCAGGCCGACGCACTTTGCGGCCCGCGACGCGCAGCCCTTCGAACGCCTGCGGGCTCGTCACTTCGTGAACAAGGTGGCGGTCAATGAAAATCAGGCTGGTGCCATCGTCTCGGGTGGAGACGACATGCGCGTCCCAGATTTTCTCGTAAAGGGTGCGGGGTCTGCTGGCCATGCGGGCGGATTAACGGGGCTGCCCCGAAAGGCAAGGCAGAATGATTGCGGGTGGACGCAGTTGGAGATTGTCGCCTGGGTTGCCTGCGGGTTTCCGTCTGTCCGAGCGCAGTCGAGGACTGCATTCGAGCGAAGCCGAGAATTTCGGTCGTATAGCCTCGGCTTCGCTCGGCGTGGGTCCTCGACTGCGCTCGGACAGACGGAAGAAGTTCACTGCAATTGAGACACTGCATGATTGCAGGCAGGGCGCGTCGCCGCTAGCGCGCTCCGCATGGACGCCCTGCTCACTTCCACCGCCATTGTTGCCCTCGCCGAAATCGGGGACAAGACGCAATTGCTGGCCATCGTGCTGGCGACGCGGCTGAAAAAGCCTGTCCCGATCATCCTCGGCATTTTTGCCGCGACGATTGCCAATCACTTTCTGGCCGCCTTGGTCGGATCGGAAGTGGCAAGCCTGCTCGACAGTCTGTGGTTCCGTTATGCGGTAGGCCTCTCATTCGTCGCGATGGCAGCGTGGACTCTGGTGCCCGACAAACTCGATGACGATGAAGGCGCGCCCAAAAAGGAGCGGTTCGGGGCTTTCCTGACCACGCTGATCGCCTTTTTCCTCGTCGAAATGGGGGACAAGACACAAGTGGCGACGATTGCGCTCGGCGCGCGGTTCCATGATGTGGTGCAGGTGACGATGGGAACCACGCTCGGGATGATGCTCGCCAATGTGCCCGCCGTTTATCTTGGCCATATGGTGCACGAACGTGTGCCGCTGGGCGTGGTGCGGATGATCGCGGCGGGCCTGTTCCTGCTGATTGGCGTGTGGGTCATTGCCAGCACGGTGGGCTGGGTCTGATCGGCCTGTCCCAATTTTGCACCCGCTTGCGGCGGCCCGGGAACGCATTTCGCCGGTAATGGTTTCCTGTTCTGTGCTGCCCTTGTGTTGAGGGCGGCGGCGTAACGGAAAGGAATTCCCCATGGGCGAACTAAAGGACAAAGCCAAAGGCTATGCCAATGATGCCATCGGCAATGCCAAGCAGGCCATTGGCAAAGCGACGGACAATGAAAAGCTGAAAGCCGAAGGCGCCGCGCAGGAAGCCAAGGGCGAGCTTCAAAAAGCGGCTGGCACTGTAAAGGGCGCGCTTGGCGACAAGGTCTGACCTTGTCATGATCATCCGGGCCGTTCCTCACCGGGCGGCCCGGATAGGGCGGGTGGTTCAGCCTGTCCGGTAATCCGCGATAATATCGCCGCAACTGCGCAGCTCTTCCTCATGTCCCACTTCGCGCCAGCTTTCGGCCAGGGCTTCTGCCTCCCATTGCCGCATGGCGGGATGGGCGATGATATGATCCACCCAGGCCTGCCCCGAAGTGCCGACATCCAGCCCATAAGTGCGCACACGCCAGGCAACCGGCGCAAAAAAGGCATCAACCGCGCTGAATTCCGTGCCCGCCAGCCACGGCCCGCCAAAACGCGTCATGCCTTCGTTCCACAGTTCGCGCAGCCTCGCGATATTGGCGGTGAGCGCGGCGCTCATCGGCTTGGGCCGCACGCGGACGCCGACATTCATGGTGCAATCGTTGCGCAACGCGGAAAAGCCGCTGTGCATTTCGGCAACCGCGCATTGCGCCCAGGCGCGGGCTGCCGCATCCTTGGGCCATATGCCGGAGTGCCTGTCTGCCAGATACAGCGCGATCCCCAGCGTGTCCCATACGGTCTGATCCCCGTCCAATAGCACTGGCACCTGGCCGGTGGGGGAGAAAGCGCGGAATTCTTCATAATTGGCGGGCTTGGTAAAGGGCTCCAGCCGGTCCTCAAACGGGATGCCAAGACCCTTCATCAGCATCCAGGGGCGCAGGCTCCAGCTCGAATAGTTCCGGTTCGCGGTGATCAGGGTGTAGGTCATGGGCGGGCATTTATCGAAGATTGTGGGCGATAGCCAGCGGGGCCGACAGGCGATATGAGATGTCCATGCGTGTGCGTGGCTGGCAATTCTGGGTGGATCGGGGCGGAACGTTCACGGATGTGATCGCCCGCGCGCCGGATGGCCAAATTTCCACCGCCAAGCTGCTATCTGAAAATCCGAGACATTATCCTGATGCTGCTGTGGCGGCGATGCGGCAGATGACGGGCGTGGCGGAAGGGGCGCTGCCACCAGCAGAATTGCGCATCGGCACTACCGTCGCGACCAACGCCCTGTTGGAACATAAAGGAGAACCGACCCTGCTGGCGATCACGCGCGGGTTCGGGGACGCGCTGCGGATTGGCTATCAGGAACGGCCAGACCTGTTCGTGCGGCAGATCGTGGTGCCGGAACCGCTATATGCCGAAGTCATCGAGATTGACGAACGGGTGGCGGCTTCGGGCGATGTGCTGATGCCGCTTGATGTGGAAACGGCGGCCGCTGGTTTGCAGGCGGCCTTTGACCGGGGGCTTCGTTCCTTGGCCATCGTGCTGATGCACGGCTACAAATTTACCGCACACGAAGCGGCGCTGGAGGCGCTGGCCCGGCAGATCGGCTTTTCCCAGATTTCAACCAGCCACCGTGTTGCGCCGCTGATCAAGCTGGTCGGGCGCGGGGATACGACGCTGGTGGACGCCTATCTCTCTCCGGTGCTGCACCGTTACGTCCGGGGATTGCAGGCGGGGCTGGGCGACCAGGTGTCTGCGCTATTCATGCAATCCAATGGCGGTCTTACCGAAGGCAGCGCCTTTCACGGCAAGGACGCGATATTGTCCGGGCCGGCAGGCGGTATTGTCGGCATGGCGCGGACGGCGACCGATGCCGGGTTCGATCATGTCATCGGCTTTGACATGGGCGGCACGTCCACCGACGTATCCCATTATGGCGGCGCGTTTGAGCGCGACAGTGAAACGATGGTGGCCGGTGCCCGCATCCGCGCACCGATGATGCGGATACATACTGTGGCGGCGGGCGGCGGATCGATCTGCACTTTTGATGGCGCGCGCTTTCAGGTGGGGCCGCATTCGGCCGGGGCAATGCCGGGGCCGGCCTGTTACCGCAATGGCGGGCCGCTGACCGTCACTGATTGCAACGTGATGCTTGGCAAGGTCCAGCCAGGGCATTTCCCGCAGGTATTCGGGCCCGATGGGAATTTGCCGCTGGATCGCGCGGTGGTTGAAGACAAGTTCGCGGCGCTCGTCGCCGAGGTGAAGGCAGCAACCGGACAGGTATTGACGCGCGAACAGGCGGCAGAAGGCTTTATAGAGATCGCGGTCGCCAGCATTGCCAATGCCATCAAACGCATCTCCGTTGAACGTGGACATGATGTGACGCGCTACGCATTGGCCTGTTTCGGCGGTGCGGCGGGGCAGCATGCCTGTCTGGTCGCGGATGCGCTGGCGATGGATACGGTGATTATCCATCCGCTGGCCGGTGTGCTTTCGGCCTATGGCATGGGCCTTGCCGACAGGCGCGTGATGCGGGAACGGACGCTGGGGCTGATGCTTGATGAAAGCACGGAAGGCCAGCTTGTTGAGGCGGTGGCGGGGCTCGGAGACGAGGCCGAGGCGGCATTGCGCGCGCAAAATATCGGCGAAGCGCGCCTTTCCCGCGACGCTACCGTGCATCTGCGCCACGAAGGGGCAGACAGCACCATCGAAGTGCCGCATGGCCCGTTCGCCGACATGCGGGCTGCCTTCGATACGCTCTACCGCGCCCGTTTCGGATTTGCCGGGCAGGGCGCGCTGATTGCCGACATGATCGGGGTTCAGGCGATTGCGACATCGCCCGAGGGCGGCGGTTATGCCAGCGCATTGCCTGGGCAATCCGGCGCCCCCTTGGCCGAAGCCGCCTGTTTTCTGGAGGGCCAGTCGTGCCGTGTGTCCCTCCATGATCGGGCGCGCCTGGCTGCGGGATTTTCCGCCGCCGGCCCGGCGATCATCATCGATCCCGTGTCCACGACCATTGTCGAACCCGGCTGGCGCGTTCGGGTGGACGGGATCGGCAACCTGATCCTGACGCGCGTTGGGCCGCGCAAGGCGGTTACCGCGCTGGGCACCGAAGCTGATCCCGTTCGGCTCGAAATCTTCAACGGCCTGTTCATGGCGATTGCCGAGGAAATGGGCGCGGCGCTTCAGCACAGCGCCACTTCGGTCAATATCCGGGAACGGCTCGATTTTTCGTGCGCGCTCTTTGACGGAGATGGCAATCTGGTGGCCAACGCGCCGCATATGCCGGTGCATCTGGGTTCGATGGGCGAAAGCGTCCGCACCATCCTCGCCCGCCGGGGACGCGCGCGTGACGGGCGGGGGATGCTGCCCGGCGATGTCTATGCGCTCAACGCACCCTATGATGGCGGCACGCATCTGCCGGACATTACGGTGATCATGCCGGTGTTCGTGGTTCACGACGATGTTCAGCCCGCCTGGTTCGCCGCAGCCCGCGGTCATCATGCCGATATTGGCGGGATCAGCCCCGGTTCAATGCCGCCGAACAGCCGAAGCGTGGATGAGGAAGGCGTGCTGATCGACAATGTGCTGCTGGTCGATCAGGGGCGCTTTCTGGATCAGGACACCCGAGTGCTGCTTGGCTCCGGACGCTGGCCCTCGCGCAACGTCGATCAGAATATCGCAGACTTAAAAGCGCAGGTCGCGGCCTGCGCGAAAGGCTCTGCCGAACTGCGCCGCGCTGCCAGCGATTATGGGCGGGATGTGGTGGAAAGCTATATGCGCCATGTTCAGGCGAATGCGGAGGAAACCGTGCGCCGTCTGATCGCGCGGCTGTCTGACGGGCAGTTCGATTATGCGATGGATAATGGCGCAGTCGTTTCGGTGCGGGTTTCGGTGGATCGGGATGCCCGCACGGCGGTTGTTGATTTCACCGGCAGCAGTGACCAGCTTCCCGGCAATTTCAACGCGCCACTTCCCGTGGTGCGGGCCGCCGTGCTCTATGTTGTCCGCACGCTGATTGATGATCCCATCCCGATGAACGAGGGGTGCTTGCGTCCGATCACGATCATCGTGCCCGAAGGCTGCTTCCTCAACCCCCGCTATCCCGCCGCCGTTGTTGCCGGGAATGTGGAGACCAGCCAGGTGATCACTGACGCGCTGTTCGGCGCGCTGGGGGCGATGGCGGCGGCGCAGGGGACGATGAACAATTTTACCTTCGGCAATGATCGCCACCAATATTATGAAACCATTGCCGGCGGATCAGGTGCGGGGCCGGGGTTCAGCGGCACCTCGGTGATCCAGACCCATATGACCAACAGCCGGTTGACGGACCCAGAGATACTGGAAACGCGCTTCCCCGTGTTGCTGGAAGAATTTTCGATCCGGCGCGGCTCGGGCGGTCACGGCGCGCAGCGGGGCGGGGACGGCGCGGTGCGGCGCATCCGCTTTCTTGAGGCAATGGAGGCAGGTATCCTCTCCAACCGCCGGATCGTGCCGCCCTTCGGGCTTGCAGGCGGGGAACCAGGTGCCGTGGGCATCAACCGCATCGAACGGGCAGGCGGGCAGAGTGAAACGCTGGCGGCCACCGCAACGGCACAAATGGCGCCGGGTGACGTGTTCGTGATCGAAACGCCCGGCGGTGGCGGCTTTGGGGAGGCAGGCTGATGTGGGTGCTGGCAGGTATCGGCGTAATCGTGGCGGGCTTCATGCTGCGCTTCAATCCGCTGCTGGTGGTGGTCACTTCGGCACTGGTGACGGGGCTGGCGGCGGGGCTTGATCTCCACGCGATCATTGCGGCCTTTGGCAAGGCGTTCAACGATGCCCGCTATGTCAGCATCATCTGGATTGTGTTGCCTGTGATTGGCCTGCTGGAGGCGTTCGGCCTTCAGGAACGAGCACGGGCGCTGATTTCGGGCATGAAAGGGGCGACCGTGGGGCGGCTTCTGATCGGCTATCTGCTGCTGCGACAACTGACCTCTGCCATCGGCCTGACATCGGTGGCAGGCCATGCCCAAACGGTGCGCCCGCTTGTGGCACCAATGGCCGAAGCGGCTGCCGAAGTTCAGAACGGTACCTTGGGGGATGCGGATCGCGAGACGGTGAAGGCCTTTGCCGCCGCCACGGACAATGTCGGCCTGTTCTTCGGGGAGGATATTTTCCTCGCGATCGGATCAATCCTGCTGATGAAGGGCATATTGGCTCAATATCATATCGAGCTTGAGCCGTTCCAGCTTTCGCTCTGGGCAATCCCGACAGCAATTGCGGCGTTCCTGATCCACGGTTTCCGGTTGTGGCGGCTGGAAGCGCGGCTGGGTAAATCGGTCCCCTCGCAATGATTGGGCTCCCCTATATTTATGGGCTGGCCGGGGCGATGTTTCTCGCCTTTGCGGTGCTGAGCTTTCGCGATGCCAGCAATCCCAAACGTTATGGCAACGCAGCCTTTTGGGGGCTTCTGGCGCTGAGCATGCTGGCGGGGGACAGGCTGGGGGATTTCAGCAATGGGGTGCTGGCGCTGGGCCTCGTTGCCATCGCCGGATTTGGCGGGCTTGGGCGCGGCGCGCGAGGTGAGGTTGACAGCGGCACCAAGCAGCAGCGCGCGGCCCGCCACGGGAACGGCCTGTTCCTGATCGCACTGATCATTCCGGCAACGGCGCTCGCGGGAACGTTTTTGTTCAAACGTTATCCGGCGCTGGTTGACCCCAAACAGGCAACTTTGGTTTCGCTGGCGATGGGCGTGCTGCTGGCATTGGCTGTTGGCTATTTCAAACTGAGGCCCGCGCCAGTGGAACCGCTGCAGCAGGGCCGTCGCCTGATGGACTCGGTCGGCTGGGCAGCGATCCTGCCGCAGATGCTGGCAAGCCTTGGCGCCGTGTTCGCGCTGGCGGGGATGGGGGAAGTGGTTGGCGGGATCATTGGTACGGCCATCCCTGCGGGCAGTCTGGCGGGGGCGGTGATTGCGTTCGGGCTGGGCATGGCGCTGTTCACGATGATCATGGGCAATGCCTTCGCGGCGTTTCCGGTGATGTTCGCGGCCATCGGGATGCCCCTTCTGGTCACGGCACATCACGGCAATCCGGCGGTAATCGCGGCAGTGGGGATGCTCGCGGGATTTTGCGGCACGCTTATGACGCCCATGGCCGCCAACTTCAATCTGGTGCCCGCGGCGCTTCTGGAACTGAAAGACAAATATGGCGTGATCAGGATGCAGATTGGCACCGCGCTGCCGCTGCTCCTGTTCAATATCGGCCTCATCTATCTGACGGCATTCCGGTGAGCGGGCCGAAGCTGACTCCGGCGCTGGCAGCCGGCTTTGCGCGGCTGACCCTTGGTCATCTTGGCAGGCAATATCCCTACAAGCTCGATCTGGTGCTGACCGGGCCGGAGGACGCGGTGCCGCCGATCATGCTCCACCCCATCTTTCATGGCAGCTTTGACTGGCATAGCTGTGTGCATGGCTGGTGGCAGGTGATGCGGCTGGCGCGGCTGTATCCCGATATGCCCGAAACCGCCCGAATCAGGGCGCGTGCAGACGAAATGCTGACGCCGGAGACGGTGGCCGGAGAGTTGGCGTTCCTTGCCCGACCTTCTTCCACCAGCTTCGAGCGGCCCTATGGCTGGGCATGGCTGCTCGCGCTGCATGGTGAACTGGCACAGCATGATGCCCCCTGGGCGAGGGCGCTGGAGCCGCTGGCGCGTGGCTTTGCCGCGCGGTTCCACAGCTTCCTGCCCAAGCTGACATACCCGTTGCGGGTGGGGACGCATTTCAACATTGCCTTTGCGCTTACCTTGTCACGGGACTGGGCAGAGGCACATGATCCCGCACTTGCTGCGCTGATCGATGCCCGCGCGCGTGACTGGTTCGGGGGCGATAGGGATTGCCAAGCGTGGGAGCCGGGCGGAGACGAATTCCTGTCCTCTGCCCTGTGCGAAGCCTTGCTGATGAGCCGGGTTCTGGATTGCGGGGATTTTGCCGCATGGTTTGCCGGATTCCTGCCACATGTTGCCCAGGGCAGACCGGCCACCCTGTTCACACCCGCGCATGTGTCTGACAGGTCGGATGGCAAGATCGCGCATCTCGATGGCCTCAATCTCAGCCGCGCCTGGTGCTGGCGCGGGATTGCGGCGGCGCTGGGGCACGCGCATCCTGTATCACGCGTGGCCCAAGAGGCAGCGGCGCACCATCTTGCCAGCAGCCTGCCCCATGTGGCGGGCGACTATATGGGCGAACACTGGCTGGCGACGTTTGCGCTGCTGGCGCTGGAAACTACCGCGTCGCTGCGCCCGTGATCCAGATGACCGACATCAGGATGACAGCCAGTAACAGGGATGCCGCCAGCACATAGCGGACAATACCCGGCGAACTGCCGCCGCTGGCTTCTTCGGTGGTCAGGTGGAGTCCGTCTTCCTTGCGTTCCATGGGGCGTCTCCTTGCGCGTCAATCCCCGCCGCGCCGACCAGATACCACTTATTGAGTCAGGATCAAAATGAAGAAGGGCCGGAAACGCCCATGCGTCTCCGGCCCTCGATATGTGGTTGTAAAAAGGCTTATTTCTTCACGGCAGTGCCGGCATCCTTGATGGCATCGCCAGCATGTTCCATGGCTTCGCCCGTGGCCGCCTTGGCATCAGAGGCGGCGTCCTTCATCTTGTCCCCTGCGGCATCGACGGCGTTGTCCACCTTGTCGCCTACCTTGTCAGCGGCAGCGGCAGTCGCGTCCGCGGCGTTGTCCACAGCCGCACCGGTTTCTTCGGCGACGGACGTCACGTCATTGGCAACGGCGCTGGCAGCTTCACCGGTTTCTTCCTTGGCAGCCTGCGAGCAGGCGGCAACGCCCAGCGAGGCAGCAGCGACGAGACCGAGGGTGAAAATCTTCTTCATGCAATGTTCCTTCACAATTATACTGCGAGGCGTCGGATGCTAACCGCATTTTGGCGCGCGGCAAGGGGATTCGCGCACAGCCTATCGCAGCGCACGCCGCCGGAAGGGCCAGTCGATGACGCCGCCGGCCCATAATGCCCACCAGACAAAGACCGGCTGAAAGGCGAGGCGCGGGCCGTGATACCACCAGCTAAGATGCTTGCCACCAATCGCTATGTCATTGAGCGCGTGGTTTATATTCGCGGGAAACACGCACACCGCGTAGAGCGCCAGCCCTATGGCAGCCGCGCGGCGCAGCTTCGGGATGAAGAGCAGCGCGACGGCGCCGGCAATCTCGCACAGCCCGGTAAACAGCACGATCTGTTCGGGATAGGGCACCCAGCCAGGGGTGATCTGCAAAAAGCCGCCGGGGCTGCGGACATGCGTGATGCCCGCGATCATATAGACGATGCCAAGCAGGATGCGCAGCACAGCGCGGGTGATTTCCGTTTTCATGCGCGCATTCTGCCGCTTTTGCGTTGGGCAAGCCAGCCCCTGCTCGCTAGGGCGCGGACATGAACTATGATGTGATCATTCTGGGGGCAGGGGCTGCGGGCCTGATGTGTGCGGCCAAGGCCGGGCAGCGGGGACGGCGGGTGCTGCTGGTCGATCATGCCGACGCGCCGGGCAAGAAGATCCTGATTTCGGGCGGCGGGCGCTGCAACTTCACCAATGCGGGGACAGTGGCGGAGCGGTTTCTCTCGAAAAACCCGCATTTCGCCAAGTCGGCGTTGGGGCGCTATGCGCCTGCCGATTTCATCGCGCTGGTCGATGCGCATGGCATTGCCTGGCATGAAAAGACGCTCGGCCAGCTTTTCTGTGATGGTTCCGCGCGCCAGATAGTTGAAATGCTTCTCGCCGAATGCCCGAACACGGTCACGTTGCAACTGGGTCAGGCCATTTCCGCGGTGGCGCATCGCGACGGGCAGTTTCATCTCGGCATCGGGGGTGCGGAGCATAGTGCCGGCTCTCTCGTGATCGCCACGGGCGGGCCGAGCATTCCCAAAATGGGGGCAAGCGGTTTTGCCTATGATCTGGCGCGGCAGTTCGGCCTGAAAGTGGTGGAGCCGCGCCCGGCTCTGGTGCCGCTGACATTGGGTGGGGCGGACGTGCTGTTCCGCGACCTTTCCGGCGTTTCGGCGCATACCCGCGTTCGCTGCGGCAGGACGGCGTTCGAGGAAGCCAGCCTGTTTACGCATCGCGGCCTTTCCGGCCCGGCAATCCTCCAGATTTCATCCTACTGGCGGCATGGCGAGGTCGTCGGGATCGATTTCCTGCCTGGTGAGGACGCATCAGCCATGCTGCTTGCTGCCAAGCGCGCAGCGCCCAGGGCAACGGTGCGTTCGACCCTGACGGGACCACTTTCCGCGCGACTGGCCGAGGCACTGGCAGAGCGGCTGGCGCTTCCCGGCAATCTGGCTGATCTGCCGGATCGCGCGCTCGGCGAGGCGGGGCGACGCCTGGCGGACTGGCAGTTTCAGCCCAATGGCAGCGAAGGCTTCGCCAAAGCCGAAGTGACCATTGGCGGTGTGGACACGGCGGGCCTGAGCCAGAAAACGCTGGAGGCAAAGCATCTGCCCGGCCTGTTCGTCATCGGCGAAGCGGTGGATGTGACAGGATGGCTGGGAGGCTATAACTTCCAATGGGCCTGGGCGAGCGCCGTGGCCGCAGCGGAAATGGTCTGACGGCGTCAGCCTTTCAGCGTAACGATGCCCACCGGGTTACCCTTGGCGGAAGGATTGGACGCGTTCTGCTTGGGCGGCTTTTCTGCTTTGGGCTTGCGCACTTCCCTGTTTGATTTCTTTTGCGACTTGGCCACGGGTTGTTCCTTTGCGGGCGCGATGCCCGTGTGCACCCTAGCGCATCATACCGGCTTACCCGGCATGAATAATCTCAGTCCTGCCGCTTCTTCACGAATTCGGCGCGCAGCACCAATCCCTTGATCCCGTCATAGCGGCAATCAATCTCTTGCACGTCGCCGGTCAGCCGGATCGATTTGATCAACGTGCCACGCTTCAGTGTCTGGCCAGCGCCCTTCACGGTCAGATCCTTGATCAGGGTCACCTGATCGCCATCGGCGAGAAGATTGCCCACCGCGTCGCGCACTTCCACTCCGCCGCCAGCGGCCTTTTCGCGGGCTTCAGAGGCGGATATCCATTCGCCGCTTTCCTCGTCATACACATAATCTTCGTCGGACATGCCGGGTTCTCCATTCTCCGGGGAGGGGCGTCCCTAGCGGACAGCGCAGGCATGTCACGCCAAAACACGAATATCAGGCGTTCCGCGCCATCAGTCCGCCATCCACCGGGATAACAGCGCCACTGATATAGGACGCGGCAGGCAGGCACAGACTGACGATCATATGCGCCACCTCAACCGGCTCACCATATCGGTAGAGCGCCGTGCGTCGTTTGGCGAAGATGGTCTTGTGCTCGTCCGGTACCGCTGCGGTCATGCCGGTGTTGATCGGGCCGGGGCAGATGCAGTTGACGGTAATCCCCGCGCGGCCAAACTCGACAGCAAGGGAACGGGTGAGGCCCGTGATCCCGGATTTGGCTGCGCTATAGGCACTATGTCCGGCGGTAGAGCCAAGCGCCTCGGTGGAAGCAATGTTGACGATCCGGGCGGCATCGGAAGCGCGCAGATGGGGCAGGGCGGCGCGCACCATCTGCTGGGTGCCGGTCAACATCACGCCCAGCAGCCGCGCCCATGACTCTGGATAACGCGGGTCATCAAGCGGCATGGGATCGGACAGCCCGGCATTGTTCACCAGAATATCAAGCCCGCCAAAGGCAGCAGCAGCCTCTGCCACAATGGTTTCAACTTGTGCCGCGTCTGCCACGTCCAGACCCCAGGCGCGCGCCCGGCCACCGCATTCCTCGGCCACAGCGGCGGCCCCGGCAGCGTTCAGGTCTGTCACGGCAACATGGGCACCCAGAGCGGAAAGCAGCAATGCGGTGGCGCGGCCCATGCCGCTCGCGGCGCCGGTAACGAGCGCCTTTCTTCCCGAGAGTGAACGCTTTGCGATTTCGTCAGCGCTGATCATCCTGCATCTCTCCCCATCGTGCCTGTGCAGCTTCGCACGCTCTTGCCGGTTATGCCAGCGTCCGTCTAAGGCGCTGCCACGCGGGCAAAAAGAAAAGGAAAGGCAATGGCTGACGTGCACCCCGTCATTTCGGCAACCGGCATTTTTACGCCGCCAGACAGTGTTTCGAACGAAGAACTGGTCGCCAGTTTCAACGCCTATGTCGCGCGTCACAATGCCGATAATGCAGCGGCCATTGCCGTCGGAGAAGTGGCCGAACTGCTGCCCAGCTCAGTGGAGTTCATC
Source organism: Sphingomonadales bacterium (assembly GCA_031411035.1). Lineage (GTDB taxonomy): Bacteria > Pseudomonadota > Alphaproteobacteria > Sphingomonadales > Sphingomonadaceae > Aquisediminimonas. Next base: position 539 of record JANOAJ010000261.1, on the reverse strand, counting down.
GAAAAGGCGAGCGGCATCAAGGCGCGCTTTGTGATGTCCAAGGCCGCGATCCTCGATCCCGAAATCATGTGCCCGCGCCTGTCCGAACGGCCCAACGACGAGATTTCGGTGCTTGCTGAAATGGGCGTTGCGGCAGCGCGCGATGCGCTTGCCCGGGCTGGGCGTGATCCGGCAGACGTGGATGCCGTACTGTGCGCCTGTTCGAACCTGCAGCGGGCCTATCCTGCAATCGCTGTCGAGATCCAGGATGCGCTGGGGATTGAGGGCTTTGGTTTCGATATGAACGTCGCTTGTTCGTCAGCGACGTTCGGCATCCAGGTGGCAGCGGACTTCATCCGGGCGGGCAATGCACGTTCGGTGCTGGTCGTTAATCCGGAGGTTTGTTCGGGGCACCTCAACTGGCGTGATCGTGACAGCCATTTCATCTTTGGGGATGTCGCGACGGCGATATTGGTCGAGGCTAAGGATTTCGCGCCCGCCGATCATTGGGAAATTGTGGGCACCCGCCTGAAAACCAAATTCTCCAACAACATCCGCAA
>JANOAJ010000260.1:0-16229 GCA_031411035.1 Sphingomonadales bacterium | reverse complement strand
CGAGACTCAGGTAAAGGATTCGCGTCCGACTGACGACAGCGCCGCCATCCGCCGCCGCCGCCAGTGCGAGGAATGCGGCGCGCGCTTCACCACGTTCGAACGCATCCAGTTGCGCGAACTGACGGTGCTGAAATCCGAAGGCCGTCGTGAGACGTTTGACCGGGAAAAGCTGGAACGCTCCATCGCCATCGCCTGCCGCAAGCGCCCCGTGGATGGCGCGCGGATCGAGCGGCTGGTGACGGGCATCCAGCGGCAGCTGGAAACGCTCGGTGAAGCGGAAATCCCCTCCGCCCGCATCGGCGAACATGTGATGGACGCGCTCCAGAGCCTAGACAGCGTCGCCTATATCCGCTTCGCCTCCGTCTATAAGGACTTCACTGAGGCAGGCGATTTTGAGGCATTTGCCGGAACGGTGAAGGAGATGGGCGGGGAGTGATGGTGGTGTCCGACTATCCTGAGTAGGGGCAGAGCCGTTCCGGCTTCCCGAGCGAAGTCGAGGGACTATGCCGAGCGAAGTCGAGGCTCTACAAGCATATCATGAGTTTTTGGGCCTATATCCTCCGCTGCGCTGACGGCAGTTACTATACTGGCCACACGGAAGATCTGGATCGACGTGTCTGGCAGCATCAAACAGGAGCAATCAGGGGATACACCTTCACACGGCGACCGGTTGAACTCGTCTGGAGTGACTATTTTGAAAGCCGAGCTGACGCGGCCGATGCCGAGATGCGAATAAAATCCTGGTCTCGCGCAAAGAAGGAGGCGTTCATCGCCAGGAATTGGACGCGGCTGAAGCAGCTTTCAGTTCCGCCCAAGGAAAGGGCTGAACACGACCAAACAGCCTCGGCTTCGCTCGGCAGAGTCCCTCGACTTCGCTCGGGAAATCGGGATTCCCTTGAGTTCATGTCCAGTTCCTCCCCTCCTCCCCTGATCATCCTCGTTCGCCCGCAGCTTGGCGAAAACATAGGGAAGGCCGCGCGGGCCATGCTCAATTTCGGGCTTACCGAGATGCGGCTGGTATCCCCGCGCGATGGCTGGCCCAATCCGTCGGCCGGGCCCGCCGCAGCGGGCGCGGATATTGTGCTGGAACAGGCGCGTGTGTTTGACAGCGTGGCCGCTGCCACGGCGGATTGCGCGCATGTGTACGCAACCACAGTGCGCAAGCGCGGGGTGACCAAGCCGGTTTTCACCCCTGAAGCCGCTGCCGCTGCCATCCGGGCAACGACCCAGCGCAGTGCAATTCTGTTCGGGCCTGAGCGTGCCGGTCTGGAAAGCGATGATGTGGCGCTGGCGCGCGCGATCATCACGGTGCCGATCAATCCGGAGTTTGGAAGCCTCAATCTGGCCCAGGCCGTGATCCTGACCGCGTATGAATGGTCAAAGGGGGAATCGTTGTCATCACCCCCCAAAGTTGCGCTTGATCCGCCTGCACCACAGGAGGAACTCGAAGGGCTGATCGGCCAGCTTGATGCCATGCTGGAGGACGCCCATTATTTCTGGCCGCCGGACCGCACCCAGATCACCAAAAGAACATTGCGCAATCTGCTGACAAAACCCGCCTGGAATGCTGGCGAAGTGCGTACTTTGCGTGGAATCTTACGCGCGATCGGTCCAGACAACCCGCACGCCAAAAGGGGCTAGATTCCGCGTCTTCTTGTGATATGCTTCGCTATCGCAGCATTTTCTGGAGTACCCCTTGTGATTGGTTCCGCTTTTTTCGTCATCGCCATGATGGCCGATGCCACAGCCACCGCGCCCGCCGCCAAGCCCGTTGATCCGCTGGACAAGGTGGTGTGCCGCCGCGAGATGGAAACCGGCTCACTGACGCGCGTTCGCAAGGAATGCCGCACCCGTCGCGAATGGGGCAGGCTTGCCGACGCCAATCGTCGTGACGTGCAGACCATGCAGGAACGCTCAAGCGCCTACAATTCGCAATAGCACCGCCGGAAAGGCCTGAACATGTCGGTATTGGGTTCCTTTATTGCGCTCGCGATGCTGAGCGATACGGCAACGGCCGCTCCGACTCCCGCGCCCGTTGACCCGCTCGACAAGGTGGTATGTCGTCGCGAAGTGGAAACGGGATCGCTCACGCGTATCCGCAAGGAATGTCGCACCCGCCGCGAATGGGGCAAAATTGCCGACGCCAACCGGCGCGATGCCCAGACGATGCAGGAACGCGCCGGCCCCCGTCGAACCGATGGCAGTGACTTCACGCCCTTCTGAGACGTGGATCAAGGCTTGACTTGCCGGTGCCTGCCGCTAAAGGCCCGGCCTTCGCAATTGACCCTGCATTCCGGTGAAGCAGGTGTCCGGCCCGTTTCGTGCGGGTCGCGCGGTTCCGGTTAACCTGCCGCCCCTTTGGGGAAGAGCAGGCCACAGAAACGCAGCAATGCACGCAATTGAAGGAATGCCATCATGTCAAAGCGCCATAGCGCCAAGCACAAACTCGACCGCCGGATGGGCGAAAACATCTGGGGCCGCCCCAAATCACCTGTCAACAAGCGCGAATATGGCCCCGGCCAGCACGGCCAGCGCCGCAAGGGCAAAACGTCCGATTATGGTCTTCAGCTCAAGGCGAAGCAGAAGCTGAAGGGTTATTATGGCGACGTCACCGAAAAGCAGTTCAAGCAAAGCTATCAGGAAGCTGACCGTCTGAAGGGCGATACTTCGCAGAACCTGATCGGCTTGCTGGAACGCCGTCTGGCTTCGGTCGTCTATCGCGCCAAGTTCGCGCCGACCGTGTTTGCCGCGCGCCAGCTTGTCAGCCACGGCCATGTCTATGTGAATGGCGGCAAGTGCAACATCGCCTCGCGCCGCATCGGTGTGGGCGACGTGATTTCGCTGGGCAGCAAGGCGCAGGAAATGGCGCTGGTGATCGAAGCGCAGAGCCTGCCGGAACGCGACATCCCCGACTATCTCTCCACCGACGGCGCTGCGAAGGTAACGTTCGTCCGGGTGCCGACGCTTGATGAAGTGCCCTATCCGGTAAAGATGGAGCCAAATCTGGTCGTGGAATTTTATTCACGCTGACATTTGTTAGAATTCTCAACAAAAGGGTCGCCTTGTGCGGCCCTTTTTTTATGTTCTGCCTTTATATGTTTTGAAGAACGCAATCAAATTTGTGTTGCTGCACTGCAACACACTGGCAATTTTTTGCAGCATCTCTTGCTTTCGACACAATTGATCACAATTAAACCAGCATTCGTCAGTTAGAGGCGAATTCATCTTGGGCCTGACAACAGGTCCAGATGACAATGCAGGAGTTTAAGTATATGAAAAAGTTGATCGTTCTCGCTGCGGCGGCTGCCGCTATTGTTGCCACCCCCGCTTTCGCATCAGGCGAAGGTCGTATTGAAGGGCGCGGCGGCATTGCTTTTGCTGGCGGCAGCTCGGAAGCGTTTGTCGGCATTGGTGCCGGCTATGATTTCGATCTGGGCGACAAGGCATTCATCGGCATCGATCTGGGCGCTGACAAAATTCTCGCCAACGGCGCGAAAGTGATCTGGAGCACGGGCGCCCGCCTTGGTGCCAAGGTCAGCGAAAAGGGCCGTCTGTATGCCAATGGCGGCATCGGCTTTTGCTGCGGCGGCAGCGATCCCTATCTTGGCGTTGGTTACCAGCACAAGTTCGGCACGAACGCCTATGGCAAGATTGAATATCGCCGCGTTCTGCGGAACGGCACAGACGTGAACTTTGCCGGCATCGGCATCGGCGGCGCTTTCTGATCCTGCGGTCAGACAGCAACACGCTTCGGGGGCGGTCCGCAAGGGCCGCCCCTTTTTGTTACGGGGCAGCGGCCAGGAGAAAATCAGCGCTGCGTTTCAGAAGTTCGGCCCTGACCTGTGAGTCAACCAAGCTGTGTTCCAGCTTTGGATATTCGACCAGTTCCACCCGCTTGCCGGCCTCCCGCAATTGTTTCGCCATGAACCGCGACTGGGATATGCGGACATTGCGATCCAGCGTGCCATGAAACATCAGCACCGGCACCGAAATGCGGCTGGCATTCTGTGCGGGCGATCCTTCCTTGATATGGGGGCCGGTGCCGATGAACGCCTCTTCTACACGTCGGTTGGTGAAATTCCGCGACTCTGCCTTGGTCAGTTCAAGATCGGTTACCGGCGCTACCGCAACCACGGCCTTGAACAAGCCGGGATCAAGCACTGCAGATTGCAGTGCGGCATAGCCACCATAGGACCAGCCGACGATGAACAGGCGTTTGGGATCAGCCACGCCGGTCTTGGTCAGCCAGCGGCCCGCATCATCCACGTCGCCGATTGCCGTCCGCCAGGATTTGAAACCATTTTCCTGATACCAGGCGTCACCATATCCGCTTGAGCCGCGATAATTGGGTTGCAGTACCGCGAAACCCCGATTGACATAATATTGCACAAGCCAGTCGAAACCCCATTCATCACGGGACGATGGCCCCCCATGGGGCATAACAATTGTCGGCAGGTTCTTGCCGGACGATCCCGGCGGAAGGGTGAGATAACCCGGAATCATAGTGCCATCGGATGCCGGGAACCTGACTGACTGGACGGACGCCAGTTGCACAGCCGCCAGTTCTGGCCGCGATGGCATGATGGGCTGCAATTTCTTGGCTGTCTTGTCGAACAGATAATAGGTTCCCGGCGCAGTATCTCCCCCGGCCCAGATCAACAATTTTGTCTCGTCGAAACTTGAATCGATGAACTCGATCAACGGTTGTCCGGGGAGGGCCTTGGTAAGAGAGGCGGCCAGCTTTTTCAGATTGGGATCAAAATAGATCGACTCACGCCGCTCGGTCGCGAAGCTGGCACCCACCACGCGCTGGCGCTTCCCGATCCGGATAAGGCCATCAACATCAACGTCGGGCCGCGCAAGAATTGTCGTTGAAGCGAGCCTTTCATCCGCCAATGACAGAGAGACAAGCGCCTTGCGTCCGTCGATTTTGGAAAAGCCATAAACCAGATCCTGATCGGGATCGACCGCGTAAGGATTGAAGCCTGTATCATTCAGATAATCATATATTCCCATCGCCTTCCAATCGCGGGAACCTTTCAAACGGAATGAATAGGAAATTTGCCCTTTGTCATATCCCGCCGCTGTTGATTTGCTGTTGCCGACAATCCTGACATTGCCGATACCGTCCGTGATATATTCCACAGCATCCACCCGGGGCGTTTCGATCCGTTTGGTTTCAAGAGTTCTCGTATCGATCCGGTCCACGCCGATGCCCTGAAGCGTCTTCTCCACCAGCGTCCCAATTTTTGCCTCCGGGACATAGCTCCGCATCATCAGAACCGAGCCGTCGGCATCAGGCACATAGTCAATCACGCTGCCGCCGCGAAAATCCCCATAGAGCGCGTTTTCGCCACGCCGCTTGCTCAACAGTTTGACGTTGCCTCCATTGGAATCCAGCGCGATGACGCTGGTAAAGCCGTAAATTTCACTATTATATTCCTGATACCCTCCTACCCGACACGTAAGGCGATCATTGGCCACCCAGAAACACCCAAGCAGCCGCTCAGGATCACCGGAAGTTTTCAAAACGATATGCGGCACGGTTTCTTTAAGTGTATCAATAACATAGAGAACTGTTCCTTGCCCGGCCGCTGGCCCGACAAAGGCGACTTTGGCACCATCGGGGGAGAGGCTTGCGCCGCTGATTGCCTCGCGAGCGCCAAAAGCGGCAGACATATCGGCAGAGCCCGCCGGCGTTTGGGCGACAGCCACACCGGTCAAAGCCCAAATTGCTGCACCAGTCAGCAAGGTGTTTTTCATCGCCCCAATACCTTTTCGAAGTAGAATGAAATCAGCCTCGCTCTTTTACAACGTCAGTTCAAGCGAATATCCAGTTACAACCTTTGTAAGGGAGGGCTGGTTTCCCCATTGCCCTTGCCGCTCCGCTTTGCCACACCCCGCGCAACAAAATTACCGAAAACGGAGTCGCACATGTCCCCTCGTCCCCTGTTTGCCGCCGCGTGTATCGGCGCGCTTCTCTCCAGTGCCGCGCTGGCAGATGCACCGGCCATCTCCACGGGCACGCTGAAGGAAGTAACCCGCACACTTTCCTCCGACACATTCGAAGGCCGCGCGCCGGCCACGCCCGCGGAGGACAAGACCATCGGCTATGTCGCGGGCCGGTTTGCCGCCGCAGGCTTGCAGCCGGGAAACAAGGGCGAATGGTTCCAGAAAGTGCCGCTGGTGGAAATCGGCGCGAGCCCGGCGATGCATCTCGATATTACCGGCGGCAAGGCACCGCTGAGCTTTGCCTACAAGACCGATATGGTCGCCGCTTCCTATCGCGTCGTGCCGCAGACCGACATCAGGGCGAGCGACGTGGTCTTCGTCGGCTTCGGCATCAACGCGCCGGAACGTGGCTGGAATGACTATGCGGGCGTGGATGTGAAGGGCAAGACCGTGATCATCCTGATCAATGATCCCGATTATGCCAACAAGGATCTGAAGGGTCCGTTCGAAGGCCGGGCCATGACCTATTATGGCCGCTGGACCTACAAATTTGAGGAAGCGGCCCGGCAGGGGGCGGCCGCGGCGCTGATCGTGCATGATACCTTCCCCGCCGCCTATCCCTGGGGCGTGGTCGTTTCGAGCTGGACAGGCCCGCAACTCGGGCTGGACGCAGCCGATAATCATATGGGTGATACCCAGGCCAATGGCTGGATCACGGGCGATGCCGCGACAAAGCTGATGGCAGCGGCAGGCAAAGATCTGCCAACGCTGGTCGCAGCAGCCAAGAAAAAGGGTTTCAAGGCCGTGCCACTGGGGCTGAAGGCCGATCTTTCCTTCAGCAACACGATCCGGCGCCAGGCATCGAACAATGTTGTCGGCATCCTGCCGGGCAAAACCCATCCGGACGAATATGTGATCTATTCCGCGCATTGGGATCATCTGGGCCGGTGTGAACCGATCAATGGCGATGACATTTGCAACGGCGCGCTCGACAATGCCACAGGCACCGCAGGGCTGATCGCGCTCGCCGAAGCCCATGCCAAGGCGGGCCCCGCGGATCGATCGATTGTATTCCTTTCCGTCACGGCGGAGGAATCCGGGCTGCTTGGTTCTGCCTATTATGGCGCAAACCCGGTCTATCCGCTTTCGCAGACTGTGGGCGGGATCAATATGGACGGGCTGAACGTGATCGGCCGCACCCATGATGTGACTGTGGTCGGCTTTGGCAAGTCAGAGCTGGAACCGATCCTTGATGGCTATGCCAAGGCGCAGGGCCGCCATCTGGTGCCAGAGGCCACGCCGGAAAAGGGCAGCTTTTTCCGTTCCGATCATTTCAGCCTCGCCAAATATGGCGTGCCGATGATCTATTTCGAATCCGGGGATGATCTGGTGAGTGGCGGCATCGCGGCGGGCCGCGCGGCCGCGGAGGATTACACCACCAACCGTTATCACAAGCCTCAGGATGAATATCGCGCCGACTGGAACTGGGACGGAGCGGTGGAGGATCTGACGCTCAATTACCAGATCGGCCGCAACCTTGCCGATGGCAGTGCCTGGCCCAACTGGTACAAGTCCGCCGAATTCCGCGCGATCCGGGACAAGAGCCGGACCGGGAAATAGCGAATGAGGACAGTCCCTTCAGGGACTGTCCTCCAAGGCCGGTTTTGGGGACAGTCCCTGAAGGGACAGTCCCCGGCGTGAGCGAATTGCGGCTTTCGCGGTGTCCCCATCCGCTATAAAGACGCCTTCATGGCATTTTACCAACCTCCCGAATGGGCGCGGCATGACAGTGTCTGGATCGGCTTTCCCAGCGCGGCTGATCTGTGGCTGGATGATCTGGAAGGCGCACAGGCCGAAGTGGCCGCCTTTGCCCGCGCCGTTCATGCGGGCGGCAAGGGCGAAACCGTCCGCCTCGTGTGTGCCAATGGCCTGGCAGAGGAAGCGGCGCACAAGCTCGTCGGTGACGCCGCCGAAGTCATCTCCGCCCCGTTTTTTGATATCTGGCTGCGCGATACCGGGCCGATCATCGTTACCGAAGGCGAACGGCGCATGGCGCTGGATCATCAGGGTAATGGCTGGGGCGGCAAATATCCGTCGCCGCTCGATGATGCGCTTGCCGCGCGCCTGTGCGAAGTGGCGCGGCTGGATCGCCACCCCCGGCACTGGGTGCTGGAAGGCGGCGCGGTCGATACGGATGGCGCGGGGCTTCTTGTCACCACGGAGCAATGCCTGCTCAACCCCAACCGCAACCCGAAACTCTCCACGCCGGAAATCGAAGCGCGGCTGCGCGCCGATCTGGGCGTGGATCATATTCTGTGGCTGGGCGAGGGCTTTGTGAATGATCACACGGACGGCCATGTCGATAACCTCGCTCGCTTCGTTGCGCCCGGCGTGCTGGCGCTGCCAGAACCGAGGGGCAGCGATGATCCCAATGCCGCGATCTTCGCCGATGCCCATGCTCGTGCCGCCGCATTCGGGGTGGAGATCGTCACCATCCCCTCGGTCGGCCTGCTCGCGGATGACGAGGGCGAGGCGATCCCCGCCAGCCATATGAATTTCTATATCGGCAATGCAGCGGTCGTCGTGCCCACCTATGATAACGGCACGGATGAGGCCGCCGTCGCCGCCATCACCAAACTCTTCCCTGATCGCCAGACCATCGGCCTGCCCGCCACGCACATCCTCACAGGCGGCGGCAGCTTCCATTGCATCAGCCAGCAAGTGCCCGCCCTGTGACAGCGGCGTTTGTTACCCGCGCCCTTCTATCCGGACTGATCATCGCTGCCATTGCGCTGATCGCAAAGCGCAGCCCGGCGGCAGGCGCTCTGGTCGCGTCGCTCCCGCTGATTTCGATCCTCGGCATGCTGTGGCTCTGGCGCGATACGCATGACAGCGCATTGATGGCCAATCATGTGGAAGCGACCTTCTGGTATGTGCTGCCCTCACTGCCGATGTTTCTGCTGATCCCGGCGATGCTGCGTAACGGTGTCAACTTCGGGCTTTCGCTTGCGGCCGGTTGTTTGCTGACGATCCTGCTCTATCTAATCACCATCAGCATCGCCGCCCGGTTCGGCGTGAAGCTTTAGGATTACAGTCATGAAGGTCGCCGCTCTCCAACTCCCTTTGCCCGGCCCAATCGAGGCCAATATCGCCGCAGTTGAAGCGCTGGTACGGGATGCCGCAAAGCAGGGCGCAAAGATTATCCTGCCGCCCGAATTGTTTGAAGGCCCCTATTTCTGCCAGACGCAGGACGAACGCTTCTTCGCGACTGCCGCCCCCGTTGCCGAACACCGCGCCGTGCGGGCGATGCAGGCGCTGGCGGCGGAGTTGCAGGTCTATATCCCCTGCTCCTTCTTTGAACGCGACGGGCCACATTATTACAACAGTCTGGCAATGATCGACGATGCAGGCACCATCATGGGCGTCTATCGCAAGAGTCATATCCCTGATGGCCCCGGCTATACCGAGAAATTCTATTTCCGCCCCGGCAACACCGGCTTCCGGGTGTGGGATACGAAGTACGGCAAGGTCGGCGTTGGCATCTGCTGGGATCAATGGTATCCCGAAACCGCGCGCGCCATGATGCTGATGGGGGCGGACATATTGATGTTCCCCACCGCCATCGGCGATGAACCGGCGGCGGAAGAACTGGACACCAGCCGCCTGTGGCAGCGCGCGATGATCGGCCATGCGGTCAGCAACGTGGTGCCCGTGATCGCCAGCAACCGCATCGGCCCCGAAGCCGACGCGACCTTTTACGGCCACAGCTTCATCACTGACGAACGGGGCGATTTCGTCGGGAATTTCGGCGCGGCGGAAACTGGTGTGCTGGTTGCCGGGTTCGATCTGGAACAGGTGCGCAAACATCGCGCGACGTTTGGCTTCTTCCGGGATCGCAGGCCGGAGCTTTACGGGCGGCTGGTGGAGGATGTTTGAGGCGTCTCAACGCTTTCTGATTGAGCTGTTGGAAGGCCCGGTTCCCCACAGCGCACGTTTGATCGATATGCTGGAAGTGTTGCAAGATATCTATGAGTCCACTCCGGTAGCTGAACCAACAGTCTGGAACGGCCAGACTCCGGATAAAGACTTTCAGAAATATTTTATGTTGATCGGCCAGCGATTTCCAGAACTGGGTTATTACCCCTCGGCTTCCCCTAGCGATCCGATGAGCGACAAGTCATCGTTAGGCGATGCGATCGACGATCTTACCGATATCGCTGGCGAGCTTCAGGAGGCCGTCTGGCTGCACGAAAATGTTAGTCCGCAAGAAGCGAACTGGCACTTTCGGTTCTCCTACGAAACGCATTGGGGCGAGCATTTGCGAAATGTGCTGACCTACCTCAAGTCAGGAAAATTTGATCTGATCTGGTAATCCGCACCGGATCGATGCTTGCCAATCTTAAAAGTAAGACCTATCCTCCCCTCATGAATGCGCAGACAAAAATGTCGGCCAAGGGCCAGGTGGTCATCCCCAAGGATGTGCGGGACGCGTTGAAGCTTGTCCCCGGCACACGGTTTGATGTGGAAACCGGGCCGCTGGGCCTGATCAGGCTGAGGCCGCTCGGCCACAACAATCCATTCCCCCGGACAACATTAGAGGACTTCCGTAAAATTCCGCCTATCAAATGGGATGGCCCGCCGAAAACGGTCGAAGAGATTAGCGGTCTCGACGATGAAACGCTTCGGGAAATTTTTGACGAGCGTGATAGTGAGAGCTCTCGATACTAACGTACTTGTGCGACTGTTCGTTTCTGACGACGAACGGCAGGAGCAGATTGCGAACGCGCTCCTTGAGGAGCCGTTCCTGATCCTCCCCTCAGTATTGATCGAACTGGTCTGGGTTCTGTCATCGCGCTACAAGTTGAAACGCGCTGCATTTCTGCCGAAACTGAAGGCCCTCCTCGGCACGGCGGATGCCAACGTCGTTTCAGACGCAGCCGTCATGTGGGCGCTTGATCGCTATGAAGCAGGGGCCGATTTCGCCGATATGCTGCACTTCGCTCTGGCAGAAGAATTGGAAGCGACCTCGTTCGCGACATTCGACAAACGCATCAAGCCGCATCAGATAACCGGTTCCGCGCTTGTGCTTGAACGGCTGACCTGAACCAGTCGCCCCGCGTCAAAACACCGGATCGTCAGCCCCATCCTCGGACGGCACAGCGGTATGTATCCCGCATTCCACCTTGTCCCAGCCGCGCCAGCGGCCGGAGCGGGGGTCTTCGCCGGGCTTGACCATGCTGGTGCAAGGCGCGCAGCCGATTGAGGGGTAGCCTTGAGCAACCAAGGGGTGGGCGGGCAGATCATGTTCGGCCATATACGCCTCGATCCGGGCCTTGTCCCAATCAGCCAGCGGGTTGACCTTCAGCCGGCCTTCCTCAACCTCGAAACGGGGCAGCGCCGCACGAGTGGCGGACTGGAAGGCCTTGCGTCCGGTGAACTGCGCGTCAAACGGCGCAAGCGCGGCTTTGAGCGGGATCACCTTGCGGATTTCGCAGCAGCCATCGGGATCATAGCTCCAGCGCAGGCCTGTCTCGTCCTTCTTCGCCAGCATTTCGGGATCGGGCATGATGTTGCGCACGCCGGTAAGCCCGATCTTTTCGATCAACGTATCGCGGTACGCCAGCGTTTCCGGAAAATGCTTGCCGGTTTCCAGGAAGATCACCGGAACAGCAGGATCAATGCTGCCGATCAGATGGAGCAGCACTGCGCTTTCCGCGCCAAAGCTGGAAACAATCGCGGCATCGCCCAGCATGTTTTCCTGAAGCAGCACAGTGAGCATTTCCACCGTATCACGCCCGCGGAACATGTTGTTCAGGCGAATGGCATCGGCCTCGGTATAACGCGGGGCGGTGTCGATCCGGTCAATGATGCGGGTTGCAAGGTTCATAATCTAACTCCCACCGACTATCCTGAGTAGCTATTGAGCGAAGACGAAAGCGCGTAGCGAAGGGCCGGGCTGCGTCCTTCGCTACGGGTCTTCGACAAGCTCAGCCCCTACTCAGGATGGACGGATATTCTCCTGTGCCTGCGGTCGCCTCAGCCATGACGCAGCTTCCAGATCGGCACCACGCCATCCGCCGCGCGCTGATAGGCATGTTCGTACCGCGCGAGGCTGGCTGCAACGACCGCTTCATTCAGCGGCGTTTCCGGCGCGAAACTGTCAAAGCCGCAGCGGCGCATATAGGCGACCTGATCGACCAGAACATCTCCCTGCGCGCGGAGTTCCCCCTTGAACCCGGCTTCGCGCAGGATGCGCGCCGAAGAATAGCCGCGCCCGTCCCGGAACTTGGGGAACGCGATTTCCACCAGTGCCAGCCGGTCAAGATGCGGGATCAGCAGGCGCGCATCCTCATCCGATTCCAGCCGCACAGCGGTGGCATTGGACTGATCCAGAAACGCATCCAGTGTGACGGCGGGCTGTTCGGCCACATCGCTTGCGGTAAAGCTGAACTCAACCATAGATCGCCTCCTTGAAGGGTTCAAAGCCAACGCGGCGATAGGTATCGAGGAAGCGTTCGCTCCCCTGTCTCAGGGCAATATATTTGTCCGTCACGCGCTCAACCGCATCGACAACGCCGTCTTCGTCAAAGCCCGGGCCCGTGATCTTGCCAAGGCTGACATCCTCCGCGCCCGATCCGCCGAGCGAGAGCTGATAATTCTCGGTGCCTTTGCGATCCACGCCCAAGATGCCGATATGCCCGGCGTGGTGATGGCCACAGGCATTGATGCAGCCGGAAATTTTCAGCTTCAGCTCACCCAGATCACGCTGGCGTTCCAGGCTGGCAAAGCGCTTGGCAATCTTCTGCGCCACGGGAATCGAACGCGCATTGGCAAGGCTGCAATAATCCAGGCCGGGGCAGGCAATGATGTCGCTGATCAGATCAAGATTGGCGTCCGCCAGTGCGGCATCATTCAGCGCCTGCCACACCGCATAGAGATCGCGCTTCGCAACATGGGGCAGCACTATATTCTGGGCGTGCGTCACGCGCAGTTCGTCAAAGCTGTAGCGCTCGGCCAGATCCGCCATCACGTCGATCTGCGCGGATGACGCGTCCCCCGGAATGCCGCCAATCGGCTTCAGGCTGATATTGACGATGGCATAGCCCGGCTGCTGGTGCGGCTTCACATTCTGGTCACACCACACGGCGAAATCGGGATCGCTGCGATCCACTGTCTCGGTCAGGCCCAACTCAAACGCGGGGGCAACAAAGAAAGCGCTGATCCGGTCAAGCTCGGCGAGCGGCGGATCAATGCCCAGAGTCTTAACATGGCCGAATTCCTCAGCCACCTGACGGCGATATTCCTCGGCGCCAATCTCGTGCACAAGGATCTTGATCCGCGCCTTGTAGATATTATCGCGGCGGCCATAGCGGTTATAGACGCGCAGGCAGGCTTCGACATAGCTCAGCAGATCATCCGCTTTTACAAACGGATTGATTTCCGGCGCAATCATCGGCGTGCGGCCCATACCGCCGCCCACGAACACGCGCGCGCCAAGAACGCCATCCTGCTTCACCAGTTCCAGCCCGATATCATGCAGCCGCATCGCAGCGCGATCTTCGGGGGAGGCGATCACCGCGATCTTGAACTTGCGCGGCAGATAGCTGAATTCGGGATGGAACGTGCTCCACTGGCGCAGAAGTTCCGCCCAGGGCCGGGGATCAGCGACTTCATCAGCCGCAGCCCCGGCATATTGATCCGAAGAGATGTTGCGGATGCAGTTGCCGCTGGTCTGGATCGCGTGCATTTCCACGCTGGCCAGATCGGCCAGAATGTCGCCGCATTCGTCCAGTTTGATCCAGTTATACTGGATGTTCTGACGGGTGGTGAAATGTCCGTAATCCCGGTCATATTTGCGCGCGATATGGGCGAGCATCCGCATCTGGCGGCTGTCAAGCGTGCCATAGGGAATGGCGACGCGCAGCATATACGCGTGGAGTTGCAGATAGAGGCCGTTCATCAGGCGCAGCGGCTTGAACTGGTCTTCGGTGATTTCACCCGCAAGGCGGCGCTTCACCTGATCGCGGAATTCTTCCACGCGCGCATCGACCATTGCCTGATCGTAATTGTCATATTTGTACATGTCAGATTACCCATTCGCCGACTTGCGGGTCAGCGGGCTTGAGGGAAAGATCAAGGCGCACCGTTGGCCCCAGCGCGCGCACGCGATCCTTGATGTGCGCGGGGCGCGGGCCTTCGGGTGTTGCAATGGCATCAATCACATAGGGCGCGTTGACGCGCCGTGCGCCTTCTTCGCGCGCGAGGATTGGCTCGCCGCCTTCGCCCACATCCACGGCATCTTCCACATGGGCCGACCACCAACTGCCTGCCCACCAGGTGACCGCTCCTGTCGCCAGGTCGTTTCCGGTCAATATCTTCACGCCAAAGCCTCCGCCTGTTTTGCCAGCGTCTGAAGGCGGTTTTCCGCGTCCGAGAGCCGTACCACTTCACCCACAACGATAATCGCCGGGCTAATCACTTTATCACGCACCACCATATCGCCCAGATCGGCAAGCACGGTGCGCAGCGCGCGCGATCCCGGCAGCGTGCCGCGTTCCAGCACTGCCACTGCCATTGCGGGCGATACGCCTTCGCCCATCAGCTTTTCGGCAATCGCATTGGCGCAACTGACGCCCATATAGATGACGAGGGTGCGCCCCTGCCCGGCAAGCCCGGCCCAGTTCTGCTCGGAAAGATTCTGGCAGGTTCCTGCCACAAAGCTGACCGCGCTCGACCAATCCCGGTGAGTCAGCGGCAGCATCGCTTCGGCGGCACAACCAAGCGCCGAAGACACGCCGGGGATCACTTCCACGGGAAGCCCCGCCGCACGCACGGCCTCAACCTCTTCACCGCCGCGGCCGAACACGAACGGATCGCCGCCTTTCAGCCGCACGACAATCGCGCCGGTTTTGACATGCGCGATGATCAGGGCATTGATCCCTTCCTGCGGAACCGTATGCCGCGCCCGCTTCTTGGCGACGGAAATCCGCACCGCATCATGGCGGACATAGTCAAACACCCGGTCATCAATCAGCCCGTCATGCACCACGACATCGGCCTGTTTCAAAGCCTCGACCGCGCGCAGCGTCAGCAGGCCGGGATCGCCGGGGCCGGCACCGACAAGGATGACACGCCCGCGCGCGTCCGGATCAAGCAAGGAAGTCATCCCGCTGCCTTGCGGCAACTGGCAGGAGCGGGCAAGCGAGTGTTGCTTTGCCCTGGGCTAGTTCAACTTTGGGGGGCGGTCACGTCGCGCAGACCGATACCGATCGAGGCACGCGCCTGTTCGTCCTCGGTGGATACCACCGGATAGGCGCAATAGTCTGCCGCGTAGTACGCGCTGGGCCGGTGATTGCCGGAAAGCCCCACACCACCAAAGGGCGCGTTGGACGGTGCGCCGTTGGTCGGCCGGTTCCAGTTGACGATGCCCGCGCGGACATTCGCCCAGAACCGGTCATAAAGCTGCGGCGATCCGCCCACAAGCGAAGCGGAAAGGCCATAACGCGTCGCATTCGCCTCAACCAGCGCTGCATCAAAATCCGGTACCCTAATGACTTGCAGGATCGGGCCGAACAATTCCATGTCCGGGCGATCCTTCACGCCGGTCATATCAATGATCGCAGGTGTCAGAAAGGGACGCTCCGGCACGGGGCGGGACAGCTGCATCAGCGGCTGGCCGCCCTTCATCATCAGCGCCAGGAAGCTTTCTTCCAGCCCGGCGGCCACATCATTGTCGATCACAGGCCCCATATAAGGCGCCGGCGTGCGGTGGGGCTCTCCCACGATCAGCCGCTCTGCCAGCTTGCGGATTTCATCGAGCAAAGGCTGGTGCAGGCCTTCGCGCACGATCAGCCGGCGCGCGGCGGTGCAGCGCTGGCCCGCGGAAAGGAACGCGGACTGGATCACCACCACAGCGGCCGAATGCAGGTCAGGCGCATCCCAGACAATGATCGGGTTGTTCCCGCCCATTTCGAGCGCCAGGATCTTGCCCGGCATGTCTGCAAATTGACGATTGAGCGCCAGGCCGGTGCGCGCGGAGCCTGTGAAGAGCAGGCCGTCAATCCCTTCATGCCCGGCCAGGGCACGCCCTTCTGCCGGACCGCCGACAAGCAGCCGGACAACGCCAGAGGGGATGCCGGCCGCATGATAGCATTCCACCAGCAGCGCCCCGGTCGCGGGGGTTTTCTCCGAAGGCTTGAACACAACCGCATTGCCCGCCAGCAGGGCCGGCACGATATGGCCGTTGGGCAGATGGGCCGGAAAATTATACGGCCCCA
>JANOAJ010000259.1:0-1634 GCA_031411035.1 Sphingomonadales bacterium | reverse complement strand
GCGCTTGCCGCGCGCCTGTGCGAAGTGGCGCGGCTGGATCGCCACCCCCGGCACTGGGTCCTGGAAGGCGGTGCCGTGGATACCGACGGCGCGGGCCTGCTGGTCACCACGGAGCAATGTCTGCTCAACCCCAATCGCAATCCGAAGCTCTCCAAGCCCGAAATAGAGGCGCGGTTGCGCGCTGATCTGGGCGTCGATCATATCCTCTGGCTGGGCGAAGGCTTTGTGAATGATCATACAGACGGCCATGTCGATAACCTCGCCCGCTTTGTCGCGCCCGGCGTGCTAGCCCTGCCCGAACCGCGCGGCTCCGATGATCCCAATGCCGCCATCTTCGCCGATGCCCATGCCCGCGCAACCGCGTTTGGGGTGGAGATTGTCACCATCCCCTCGGTCGGCCTGCTCGCGGATGATGAGGGCGAGACGATCCCGGCCAGCCATATGAATTTCTATATCGGCAATTCAGCGGTCGTCGTGCCCACTTATGATAATGGCACGGATGACGCCGCCGTCGTTGCGGTGGCCAAACTCTTCCCTGATCGCCAGACCATCGGCCTTCCCGCCACGCACATCCTGACAGGCGGCGGCAGTTTCCACTGCATCAGCCAGCAAGTGCCCGCATTGTGACAGCGGCGTTCCTTACCCGCGCCCTGCTCTCCGGACTGATCATCGCTGCCATCGCCCTGATCGCCAAGCGCAGCCCGGCGGCGGGCGCTCTGATCGCCTCCCTCCCCCTCATTTCGATCCTGGGCATGCTCTGGCTCTGGCGCGATACGCATGACAGCGCACTGATGGCCAATCACGTCGAAGCGACCTTCTGGTATGTGCTGCCTTCGCTGCCGATGTTTCTCCTGATCCCGGCGATGCTGCGCAACGGTGTCAACTTCGGCCTTTCGCTTGCCGCCGGTTGTTTGCTGACGATCCTGCTCTATCTAGTCACGATCAGCATCGCCGCGCGTTTCGGCGTGAAGCTTTAGGATTTGTGCATGAAAGTCGCCGCCCTTCAACTCCCTTTGCCCGGCCCGATTGAGGCCAATATCGCTGCCGTCGAAACGCTGGTGCGCGAAGCTGCGCGGCAGGGCGCGAAGATCATTCTGCCGCCCGAATTGTTCGAAGGCCCCTATTTCTGCCAGACGCAGGACGAACGCTTCTTCGCCACCGCCGCGCCCGTTTCCGAACACCGCGCCGTGCTGGCGATGCAGGCGCTGGCGGCGGAATTGCAGGTCTATGTCCCCTGCTCCTTTTTTGAGCGGGATGGGCCGCATTATTATAACAGCCTGGCGATGATCGACGATGCGGGCAGCGTCATGGGCGTCTATCGCAAAAGCCATATCCCGGATGGCCCCGGCTATACCGAGAAATTCTATTTCCGCCCCGGCAACACCGGCTTCAAAGTGTGGGATACGAAATACGGCAAGGTTGGCGTCGGCATCTGCTGGGATCAATGGTATCCCGAAACCGCGCGCGCGATGATGCTAATGGGCGCGGACATTTTGATGTTCCCCACCGCCATCGGCGACGAACCCGCCGCCGAAGAGCTGGATACAAGCCGCCTCTGGCAGCGCGCGATGATCGGCCATGCGGTCAGCAACGTAGTGCCCGTGATAGCCAGCAACCGCATCGGCACCGAAGCC
>JANOAJ010000258.1:0-14568 GCA_031411035.1 Sphingomonadales bacterium | reverse complement strand
TGCCTGCGCAGGGGCGACGTATCAGCCGGATCTGACGCTTGGCGCTCTTCGACGCGCCGCGCTGTAAAGGAGTGCGTTATGTGGCGGTTTCTGGCGGGTGTGGCATCGGCCCTGTTGTTGGTGACGGCGGGCCTCTTCATCTGGCGTTCCCATGCCGGTGCCGAGGAACTGATCCCGGCTGCCGCGTCCGGGGGGGCGGGGCAGCCTGGTTTTTCCGGCGCTGGCGGCCCGCTGGAAGCCAGCGAAAAAACCCGCGAAGAGAAGCGTTTCAGCCGGTATGACAAGGACAAGAATGGCGGCGTCAGCCGGGATGAATATCTCGTGGCGCGGCGCAAGGCCTTCGCCAAATTCGATGTGAATGCCGACGGGCGGCTGTCCTTTGACGAATATGCGACCAAGACGATTCAGAAGTTCTTTGCGGCGGACAAGGATAAGACCGGTGTGCTGACCCCGGCAGAATTCCTCACGACCCGCTTGGTGCGCAAAACCGGCGGCACCAAATGTCCCCCGCCAACGCGCCTGCCCGCCGCACCGGCGGCGGGGGCTGGCGGTGCGGATGAGGATGAGGGGTAGGCGTCTGCGTTCGCGTGAACCCGGTCATTTTGGTTCGCAGGAAGGCAGGAAGGGAAGGAAAGACAGGAAGAGGGGGTCTGCGAATGGACGTTGAGCTTGAGAAACTCGCCACGGCCGTGATTGGTTGCGGCATCAAGGTGCATAGACAATTTGGACCGGGCTTGCTCGAATCGGTTTACGAAACGGCGTTGCACGACATTCTTGGCAAGAATGGCCTGGGGGTGGAACGACAAAGACCTGTGGATATTATCTACAATGGCCAGATTCTAAGCAAAGCCTTTCGGATCGATTTGCTCGTAGAAGAAAAACTGGTCATCGAAATAAAATCCCTTGAACATATGGCGCCCGTCCATGCCAAACAATTGCTGACATATTTGCGTCTGAGTGATCTGAAGCTCGGGCTATTGATGAATTTCGGGGCCAATATGTTCAGGGAAGGCATACGCCGCGTTTCCAACAATTATTTCGGTGACTGGCGCAATTCGGAATAGCAGCCACATCAAAATCCCGACCTTCCTGCCTTCCTGTGAACCCATCACACATTCAGCCAAGCCAATGACGGGTAATTTCTCACAAAGACAGGAAGGGAAGGAAGGCAGGAAGTTGATTTTGTTGGGTTAATTATCCTGCCAGCCACGCCTCAAGATCCACCTTGGCCCGGCTGGTATAAGCCCGTTTCCGGTCTGCCTTTTTCGTCTTGCCCTCAGGGGGCGGGAACAGCCCGAAATTGACGTTCATCGGCTGGAAACTGTCCGCGTCGGCACCGCCGGTAATATGCCCGAGCAGGGCACCAAGCGCCGTGGTGACAGGCGGCGGCGTCATGGCTGTGCCACCCAGTTCCGCGGCCCAGAAACGGGCCGCCAGCAAGCCCACCGCCGCGCTTTCGATATAGCCTTCGCAGCCCGTGATCTGCCCGGCGAAGCGGATGTTCGGGCGGGATTTCAGGCGCAATGTGCCATCCAGCAGCTTGGGGGATTTGATGAAGGTGTTGCGGTGCAGCCCGCCCAGTCGCGCGAATTCCGCCTTTTCCAGCCCCGGTATCATGCGGAACACGCGCACCTGTTCACTGTGCTTCAGTTTGGTCTGGAACCCGACCATGTTCCACAGCGTGCCCAGCGCATTATCCTGACGCAATTGCACCACGGCATAGGGCCAGCGCCCGGTTTTGGGATTGTCGAGCCCGACCGGCTTCATCGGCCCGTAACGCAGCGTATCAATGCCGCGTTCCGCCATCACTTCGATGGGCATGCAGCCATCGAAATAGGGCGTGCTGGCTTCCCATTCCTTAAATTCTGTCTTGTCGCCGCTGAGCAGCGCGGCGTGAAAGGCCAGATACTGATCCTTGTCCATCGGGCAGTTGATATAATCCTTGGTATCGCCCTTGTCCCAGCGGCTCGCCATCCAGGCGACATCCATATCGATGGTTTCGTGATAGGCAATCGGGGCCAGGGCATCGAAAAAGGCCAGCGCTTCTTCCCCCGTTTCTGCCGCTATGGCATCTGCCAGCGCACTGCCGGTCAGCGGCCCGGTGGCAATGATGGCAGGGCCCTGGGGCAGGGCGTCCACCCGTTCGCGCACCAGTTCGATATTCGGATGGTTGGCAACAAGTGACGTCACGGTTTCGGCATAGCCATCCCGGTCCACGGCAAGGGCGGAGCCGGCGGGGACGCGGTGCTGGTCGGCGGCGCGCAGGATCAGCGATCCCATGGCGCGCAATTCGGCGTGGAGCAGGCCCACCGCATTGCTTTCGGCGTCGTCAGACCGGAAACTGTTGGAACAGACCAGTTCGGCAAGCTGGTCAGTCTTGTGGGCTGCGGTTCCTTCCACGCCGCGCATTTCCGATAAGCGGACTTTAACGCCTGCTTCGGCAAGCTGCCATGCGGCTTCCGATCCGGCGAGGCCGCCGCCGATGATATGGATTTGATGTGTCATGGCGTCTGCCGCTATGAAGTTTTGACGCGAAAAGCGAGGGGGATCGAATGGGGCAGGGCGGAAGTGTGGCGCGGATCGTGCTGGTGGCGGCGCTGGTGGCGGGGTTCAGCTTCCTGTGGCTGGTAATCCAGCAGGCACAGGGGCCAGGCGTGATCGCGTGGAAAGGCGCAGGCGTTGTCCTGCTCGCGCTGTGGTGTGCGATGCACGCGCGATCGCTGGATGGCTGGCTGATCACTGCCGTCATGGCGCTGGGGGCGGCCGGCGACGTGTTGCTCGAAACGCACGGGCAGGAAGCCGGGGCAGCGGCATTTCTGGGTGGGCATCTGGTCGCCATCGCGTTGTATCTGCGTAATCGCCGCCCGACGCTGAGCTTCAGCCAGGCGCTGCTTGCTGTGCTGGTAGTGCCGGTTGTCGTGTACAAAGCCTATGGCTGGACGGGGGAGGCGATGGCCGCGGCCTATGCGCTGGGGCTGGGCCTGATGGCGGCCACCGCATGGGTCAGCCGTTTTCCGCGCTACCGGGTGGGGCTGGGGGCGATGCTGTTCGTCGCTTCAGACCTGCTTATTTTCGCGCGGATGGGGCCGCTGGAAAGCACGATCTGGACAGGCTCGCTGATCTGGCTGCTCTACTTTGCGGGTCAGGCGCTGATTGCGACAGGCGTTGTCCGCACGCTCAGCACCGAGGCGCGGGGCAGCGCGCCATAGACATGCGGGAACAGCGCGCCGCCGCGTGAAACTTCCCAGCGGACGGCATCGCCCAGCAGGACGAGGTCAATCTCGGCAATCACCAGCCCGGACTGCCCGGCGAAATGCTTGGCGAGAGTCTCGTCAAGCTGGGCGGCGGCGGAAAGGTGGATATAGCCATCGGCCAGATCCACCGGCGCGCCCGCAAACACGCCCGCCGCCTCGAACGTCGCCCACTGGTCTGCGGTGAGGATCTTGAACGCCGTGTCCGTCATTCGGCAACGGGCGGGGCTTCGGCTTCGGCGTCCGGCTCGTCCTCGCCGCTGTCCTCGATCTTGGCAGCACTCACCACATGTTCGTTATCAGCCACGTTGAACAGGCGGACACCCGCGCTGTTCCGCCCGATCACGCGCATCCCCGCCACACCGACACGGATCAGCTTGGCCTGATCGGTAACGAGCATCAACTGATCCCCGTTCGCCGTCGGGAAGCTGGCGACGACCAGCCCGTTGCGCTCGATATTGTCGATATTGGTGATTCCCTGGCCACCGCGATTGGTGCGGCGATATTCGTAAGCCGATGACCGTTTGCCATAGCCATTGGCGCAGACGGTCAGGATGAACTGCTCCTTATCCGCCATTTCGGCCATGCGTTCCGCCGAAAGCGTGGGTTCGTTGTCATTGTCCTTCCAGGGTGCCGCGCGCAGATACGCTTCGCGCGTTTCCTGATCCGCGCCGGAGCGGTGGAGAATGGTGAGCGAGATCACTTCGTCATCCCCCTTCAGCGTCATGCCCCGCACGCCTGTGGAGGTGCGGCTCTGGAATTCGCGGACATCGGTGCCTTCGAAGCGGATGGCCTTGCCGCCGCGCGTGGCGAGCAGCACATCATCCTCTTCCGTCAGCAGGGCGACGCCGATCAGGCGATCCTCGCTGTCCTCGTCAAACCGCATCGCGATCTTGCCCGCCGTCGGAATGTTGGTGAACGCGTCCATGCTGTTGCGCCGCACCGTGCCCTTGGCAGTCGCGAACATCACGTGGAGCTTGCCCCATTCTTCCTCATCCTCAGGCAAAGGCAGCACGGTGGAGATCGTTTCGCCCGCTGCCAGTGGCAACAGGTTGATCATCGGCCGTCCGCGCGTGTTCGGCCCGCCTTCAGGCAGTTTCCAGACTTTCATCCGGTACACTTTGCCATGCGTGGAGAAGAACAGGACAGGCGTGTGCGTACTCGTCACGAACATTTCGGTGACGACATCCTCATCCTTGGTGGACATGCCCGCCCGGCCCTTGCCGCCGCGCTTCTGCGCGCGGAACGTGTCAAGCGTGGTGCGCTTGATATAGCCGTCCAGCGTCACCGTGACGACCATGTCCATCCGCTCGATCAGGTCTTCATCATCAATACCGTCGCTCGCCGGGGCAATCGTTGACCGGCGCGGCGTCGCAAACTCGTCCCGGATCGCCACCAGCTCGTCGCGCATCACCTCATAAAGCCGCGCCCGGTTGGCAAGAATTTCGAGAAGTTCTGTAATACTCCCCGCAAGTACCTTTAATTCATCGCCAATTTCGTCGCGACCCAGCGCTGTCAGGCGGTGAAGACGCAGATCCAGAATGGCGCGCACCTGCACGTCGGACAGGGTGTAGGTATCGCCTTCCACTTCGTGTTCAACCGCTTCGACCAGCGCGATATAGGACGCGATTTCCGCAATCGGCCAGGCGCGCGACCCAAGCTTTTCGCGCGCTTCCGCCGGGCTGGACGATCCGCGAATGATGCGGACGACTTCATCCAGATTGGTAACCGCGATGACAAGGCCAAGCAGGATATGGGCCCGTTCGCGCGCCTTTTTAAGTTCGAATTTTGACCGACGTGTAATGACTTCTTCACGGAACTTAACAAATGCTTCGATGATGTCGCGCAGATTGAGAATTTCCGGGCGCCCCCCGCGAATGGCAAGCATATTGGCGGGGAAAGACGATTGCGCCGGCGTCAGCCGCCACAACTGGTTGAGCACGACATCGGGCGTGGCATCGCGCTTGAGGTCAATCACGACGCGCACGCCGAACCGGTTGGATTCGTCGCGCACATCGCTGATGCCTTCGATCCGCTTTTCCCGCGAGGCTTCGGCGATTCGTTCCACCAGCGCGTTCTTGCCGGTCTGGAACGGCACTTCGGTCAGCACGATGCTGCGCCGGTCATTCTTGCCTTCCTCGACAACATGGCGCGAGCGCAGGATGATCGACCCTTTGCCCGTGTGATAGGCAGAGCGTGCGCCGTGCTGGCCCAGGATCAGCCCGCCGGTCGGGAAATCGGGACCGGGGATGATTTCCATCAACTCATCAACGGTGATCGCGCCATTTTCCATATAGGCAAGGCAACCGTTGATGACTTCGCCCAGATTGTGCGGCGGAATGTTGGTCGCCATGCCAACCGCAATGCCGCCCGCGCCATTGACCAGAAGGTTGGGGAAACGTGCGGGCAGAACCTGCGGTTCGGAACGCGATTCATCATAGTTGGGCGCAAAATCGACTGTGTCTTTATCAAGATCATCCAGCAAAGCATTGGAAACCTTGGCCAAACGGCCTTCAGTGTATCGCATGGACGCCGGGGCATCCGGATCCATGGATCCGAAATTGCCTTGCCCGTCAACCAGCGGCACGCCCATCGACCAGTCCTGCGCCATGCGCACCAGCGCCATGTAAATCGCGCTGTCCCCGTGCGGGTGATAATTGCCCATCACGTCGCCAACAATCTTGGCGCATTTGCGATAGGGCTTGCCCGCAACGAAGCCGCCTTCCTGGCAGGCATAAAGAATCCGGCGATGAACTGGCTTCAAACCGTCACGAACATCGGGCAGGGCCCGGCTGACAATCACGGACATCGCGTAGTCGAGATAGCTCGACTTCATCTCGTCCACGATGTTGATCGGGGTAATTTCCGAAGGATCGGCGAGGATAGGCTCGTCGGTGCTCAAATCTGCGACTTTCAGGTAGTTTTTTGGTGGCCTGTCCCTAGTCGGACGCGCGCCTGATTGCCAGTAAAATCAGGCCGGATCAGGGGGTAATTTCCTCCCCGTCCCACGCAAAGCACTTGCCGCTGTCCGCACCCTTCAGTTCATCAAGAACATCAAGCAATTGCAGGGCCGCGCGCTCCGGATCGAACAGCTTTCCCGGGCTGACATTCGCCTGAAACGGAGCGCTAAGGGCAGTATCGACAGTTCCGGGGTGGAGACCGACACAGACGGCGCGGGGATTGGTGCGCCGCATCTCGATCGCAAGATTGCGGATTACCATGTTGAGGGCCGTCTTGGCGGCGCGATAGCTGTGCCACCCGCCCAGATGATTATCACCAATGCTGCCGACGCGCGCGGAAAGAAAAGCAAAAACAGTGCGCTGATCGCGGGGAAGCAAGGGCAGAAAATGCTTGGCAATCAGGGCCGGGCCAATCGTGTTGATTGCATAGTTGCGGGCCATCCAGTCCGGATCGAGTTCACGGATAGAGCGTTCGGGCCGCAAATCGCCGTCATGAAGCAACCCCGTTGCCACGATGATCAGCCCGGGCGGGCCGTGGCGGGCGCAGGAAAGCGCCGCAGCGGCAATGCTGGCTTCGTCCGTCAGATCGAAGTCTCCGGCAGCGCGGGACAGGCCTATAATCGGTGCGTAACGGGCTTCTTCGGTCAGCGCCGCGACAAGCCCCGCCCCGATTCCGCCGCCGGCTCCCACTATAATCGCACTGCCTGCCATCAAAATGCCTCCGCCAACTTCGTTAGGGAGACGCGCCAAGGCGGTCAAAGGAGTTCAAGTGCCATTCACTTGAGAGGCGTCAGATAGCAGCGCGTTAAGGCTATGGCTTGCGTCGCATCGCGACTGGCGATAGCGGATATTTTGATATTGCGGAGGTCGCTATCCCCGCATGCAGGAGGATGAAGAATGAAACTGGCACCCACCTTGACGATTGGGCTTGCGCTCGCCCTGGGCGTGGCAACACCTGCCTTTGCCAAGGAAAAAGCGCCCGCCGGGCCGTCCATCCAGATCAGCAAGGAATATCGCGCGGCAATTGCTCCGGTTGAAGCTGATATCAAGGCTGCAAAATATGATGGCATGGCCGCCCGTCTGGATGCGCTTGCCACATTTGTCGGGCCAGACGAACGCTTCATCACTGCTGGTCGGCGCTATGATTTTGCCAAGGCGACCAACAACAACGCGGAAATGCGCAAGGCAATTGTGGGCATGATCGACAGCGGATCAAAGCTGGCAACGAATGCCATGCAACTGAACGTGGCCGCTGGCCAGCTTGCGTACAATGCCAAGGAATATCCTGAAGCTGTGGCGCGGCTCTCTGAAGCTGTGCGTCTTGGAAACAAGGATGCCGATACGTTTATCCTAATGGCAGAGGCGAGCTTCCAATCCGGCAAAACCAATGAAGGCCTGGCGTTTGCGGAACAGGCTGTGGCTGCCAAACAGGCTGCGGGAGTGAAGGCCCCTGAAGACTGGTATCGCCGCGCGCTTTCTGTGGCCTATAAGGGCAAGCAAGCGGCGCAGATGGGCAAATGGTCGCGTTTGCAATTGGCCGCGTATCCGACAGCGGAAAACTGGCGCACGGCGCTGGTCCTGTTTCGCGACGGAACCAAGCTGGAAGGCAATGTGCAGCTTGATCTCTACCGGCTGATGCGTCTTACAAAGTCGCTCGCCGGGGAACGCGATTTCTTTGATTATGCGCAGCTTGCGAACGAACGCGGCCTTCCCGGCGAGGCCAAGGCGATCATTCAGGAAGGCATGGCCTCGGGCGCGATCGGAAAATCGGTGCAACCTATCAACGAATTGCTGGCGTCTGCATCCGCAAAGGTTGCGGGCGATCAGGCTTCGCTCGGCACGCAGGAAAAGCAGGCTGGTTCGTCGGCCAACGGGAAATTGGCGGCCGGCACGGCTGATGCGTTCCTGGCTTATGGGCAAGATGCCAAGGCCGCTGCGCTGTACAAGCTCGCCTTGCAAAAGGGGCAGGTGGATGTTGACCAGGTGAATACCCGGCTTGGCATTGCGCTGGCGCGTCAGGGAATGACCGCTGAAGCCAAGACGACTTTCGCTGCGGTTACCGGTGTCCGTGCTGAAGTCGCCAAATTCTGGCTTACCTGGCTTGACCTGAAGGTCTGAGGGTAATCAGGCTGGAAGTGACGTGTCGCCCCTGCTGAGGCAGGGGTGCTCTAGAGCCGGCACATTTCATCTGCGACACTCGTCTTTGCGAGCGAAGCGCGGCAATCCAGTCCAATGCCCGGCATTCTGGATTGCCGTGTCACGCCGCTCCGCGCGATGACGATTCCCGGTTTGCGCCGCCCGCCTTAATCGGGCGCGATGCCGACCGGAACGCCGGGCAGATATTTTGACCGGCGTATCGTGAGCGATGTTTTGACGCCCGCCACATTGGGTGCGGTCGTCAGGGACGTGGTCAGAAACGACTGGAATTCCTGAAGATCGCGCGCGACGATCTTCAGGATGAAGTCGATCTCGCCATTCAGCATGTGGCATTCCCGCACTTCTTCAAGTGTCGCGATGTGATCCTCGAACGCGCGCAGATCCGATTCGGCCTGGCTTTTCAGACTGACCATCGCGAACACCGTGATCGTATAACCCAGCCGGGTTGAACTGAGGGCCGCATGATATCCTTCAATGATCCCGTCTTCTTCCAAGGCCCGCACGCGGCGCAGGCAGGGCGGGGCCGTCAGCCCCACCTTGGCGGCCAGATCCACGTTCGTCATCCGGCCATCGGACTGTAATTCTGCCAATATTCGCCGATCAATCGCGTCAAAAGAAATCTGGGCCATTCCCGCACTATCCTGCCAAATGAATTCAAGCCGCTATAATTTTATTACGGGGAATTGCAATTGTCCCACTTTGCGACGGTAAAAATTCCCTGCTTTCCGATCTGTGGCCAAAGCGCTATCCCGCAATCCGGACAAGTGAGAACACTGCATCCCTCGTGCGCTATGATGATCGCCTATTAACGCTGCTTTCGCAGCCCTTGCCCGATAATTCGGCGCGGGCGGCCTTATGGGCGCAGTTGGTCGATCTGGCAGCGCAGCCCGGCCCGTCTGCCGATGCGGAAGGCCGCGCGGGTCTTCTGGACGCGATTGACGAACTGCAGCCCTTTGTGCCGGTGGAAAAGCGCGCGCAGGTTTCCCGGGCGGTGGCGCGCAAGGCGACAGGCGCCGCTGCGGTGGAAGCGCTTGGGCGGGACAGCGTTTCCGTTGCGGCCCCGGTGCTGGCTGTCGCGCACCTGCCTGAAGCGGACTGGCTGGCGATTATCCCGGCTCTGCCGATTGCCTCGCGCGCGCTGCTTCGGGAACGGCGGGATTTGCCGGCTTCGGCCATGCAGATGCTTTCCGGCTTCGGATCAAGCGATTTTGCCTTGCCGGGACTGGCGGGGGAGGCAGAACCGCTATTGGCGGGGACAACGCCGATCGGGGAAATGGTGGCGCGAATCGAGGCATTCCAGCGGCAGCGGGCGTCAACGCCGCTCCCCCTTATTGCCGATCTGCCGGTACCTTCCGACCATGCAGAGGGTTTCCGCTTCGAAACTGATCGCGACGGGATGATTTGCTGGGTGGATGGTGTGGAAAGAGGGGCCATGATCGGGCTTTCGCTTTCCGAACTGGCCATTCCGGGCATGTTCGGCGTCGATGGCCATGCTGCGGGTGCCTTTCGGCAGCGCGCCGGGTTCGTGGATGCCCGGCTGGTTGTCGGGGGGCAGGGCAAGGCGGCAGGCAATTGGCTCATTCGCGGGGAACCGCGCTTCAACGCCGATGATGGCCGGTTTCTGGGCTATCGCGGGATCGGTCGCCGCCCGCTATCGGCAGAGCATCTCAACACGCCGCCTCAGGGGGGCACCGGGCTCGGCAATTCCGGTGATTCCATGCGCCAGTTGGCCCATGAATTGCGGACCCCGCTCAATGCGATTGCGGGCTTCGCGCAGATGATCGACCAGCAATATCTCGGCCCGGCCGGGCACGCCTATCGCGAACGGGCACGGGCCATCCTGGTCGATACCGCGCAGCTTTCCCACATGATCGAGAGCGCGGATATTTCTTCCCAGCTCGACGCGGGCAAGATTTCGCGGGATTTTCTGGCATCGACCGATCTGGCGTCCGTCATGGAACGCATCGCGCAGGAATTTGAGCCGCTCACCGAACGACAGGGTGTGAATCTGCGGATATTCCTCAATCCGGGCCTGCCGCGGGTCAGCGTTGCTGCAGAAAATTGTCACCGGATGCTGGCGCGGCTGATTGCCTGCTTGCTGGATTACGCTGTGGCAGACGAAGTCATCACGGCCCGCGCCGCGCACGGGCCGCTGGGGATTGCTTTTTCCATCGACCGCCCGGCGCTGCTGAAGGGCATCAGCGACGCGGCCTTGTTTGAACGCGGGGCCGTTCAGGAAGTCCGTGCGGTGCGCCAGTCCGGCCTTGGCCTGGCCTTTTCCCTGCGTCTCGTCGAACGGCTTGCCGCCGCCACCGGCGCGCGCCTGACCGGTTCACCGGCACAACTTACCTTGATCCTTCCGCCCACACAGGATAGCGCCCGACAGGTTGAAGGGGGATAGTTGTTTCAGTGCCGCAGGATGTGAGTCAGCCCAACCGCAGAAAACGGAACGAAGGGAGGCTCGATCACCCCGCACGCGCGGCGGATCGCGTCAAGTTCGACAAGGCGTTTGGCAAGCGTTTCCTGGTGCTGGTCGATACCGAGGAAGAATTTGACTGGCGCGCGCCGCGATCCCGGGATTCGACCGAAACCAACACGATCCGGCACTTGCCCGAATTCCAGGAACTGATGGATGCGCACGGCATTCATCCCACGTACCTCATCGACTATCCGGTGGCAGACAATCCCCGCGCGTCGGCAATACTGGCCGCGATGGTGGGCGACGGGCGCTGCTCGGTTGGCACTCAGCTACACCCGTGGGTCAGCCCGCCATTTGACGAAGAGATAAATAATTTCAATAGCTTCTCGGGAAATCTACCGATTGAACTGGAGCAAGCCAAGCTGGTTCAACTGACCGAACGCATCGCGCAGGCCATTGGGAAAAGGCCCACTGTCTATCGCGCCGGACGCTATGGCGTGGGGCAGCACACGGCCAATCTGCTTGAGGCGGCGGGCTACCGGGTGGATACATCGGTGCGGCCCCATTTTGATTACAGTCAGGAAGGCGGCCCCAGCTTCGTGCGCCATGATGCGCGCCCTTATTGGGCGGGGCCGACAGGGATGTTGCTGGAACTGCCGCTGGGGGTGACCTTTACCGGGCAGTTGCGGCGTTACGGGCGTTTTCTCTTCGGCGATGGCCGGACGAATTCCCGCAGGATCGCAGCGCTTGCCAGATCGGGTATGCTGGCCCGTGTTGCGCTCACCCCGGAAGGCATGCCGCTGGATGATGTGAAACGCGCGATAGATTCGATGTTGCGGGATGATCTGAGGCTGCTGAGCTTCTCCTTTCACTCGCCATCGCTGGCACCCGGGCACACGCCCTATGTGCGCACGTCCGCCGATCTGATGAATTTTTACGGCTGGTGGGACAAGGTTCTGACATACCTGGCGCAATCCGGGGTGCATCCGGCGTCAGTGGATGACGTGGCCGCGGCCGCCTGGGCCACACGGCCCGACACGCGATAGCTTGACGTCGCTTATTGCGCCGCTATCGGGCGAAACGCTGCAATCTGTGTGGGCCTGTAGCTCAATGGTAGAGCCGGCCGCTCATAACGGCTTGGTTGGGGGTTCGAATCCCTCCGGGCCCACCAAATTGCTTTGCTTGTGCGAAACATGTCGCTAAGGGCCTCTGCGTCGGGGAGTGGCGCAGCCTGGTAGCGCATCTGTTTTGGGAACAGAGGGTCGCAGGTTCGAATCCTGTCTCCCCGACCACTTTATGAAAATGTTATCCCTCAACTGCTCATGATTTCAATGAGTTAGCGGAGTGTTTTAAACGTTCCGCGAAAATTGATGGTCAAGCGGGTTTGGCCCCATCTGTCGGCTTGATGGTGACCGCGCACCCTCACCCAATCGGGTAAAACACCGACTTCTCGTGCTGATATTCCCGCAGCCAGTGCGGACCATATTCGCGACCGATGCCCGAGCGCTTATAGCCACCAATCGGCGCGAAGCTCATCGTGCCAGTGCCACCATTGAGCGCGACGCTGCCGGTGCGGATTTTGAGCGCCATCTGGTATCCTGCCGCTGCGTCTGCCGTTTCGATGGCACCGTTCAGGCCGTAACGCGAGTCATTGGCAATTTTTACGGCTTCCTCGTCGCTGTCAAAACCGATGATGCAGCCGACGGGGCCGAAGATTTCATCCTGCGCAATGGCCATGTCGTTGGTGACATTGTCGAACAGGGTCATCTCGGTGAAGAAGCCTTTGCCAAGCCCTTCAGGCCGCCCACCGCCACAGACGACAGTGGCACCCGCTGCTTTGCCGAGCGCGATATAGTGCTCCACCTTGGCGCGCTGGCTTTCGCGGATCAGCGGTCCCATTGTCACGCTTGGGTCAGATGCGTCGCCAATTTTGATATGCCCGGCAATCGCAACCGCAGTTGCAACAAAGGCGGGACGGATGCTGTTATGCACCAGCAGCCGCGTCGGGATTGCGCAGCCTTGCCCAGCGTTGACGGAGAGGAAACCCACGGCCATTGCGGCAGCACGCGGCACATCGGCATCATGACGCACGATCATCGCGGATTTGCCGCCAAGTTCGAGATGCACCTTTTTCAGCGTCGGCGCGGCCTGTGCCATGATCGTCGCGCCCACGCCTTCGGAGCCCGTGAAGGTCACCATATCAACGCGCTCGTCGGTGCAGAGCAATTGCCCCTCCGCGATGCCGCCAGTCACCACATTGAGCACGCCTTTGGGCAGGCCGATCTCTTCGCAAATCTCGCCGAACAGCAGCGCGGAATAAGGCGTGAACTGCGAAGGCTTGAGGATCATCGTGCAGCCCGCCATCAGCGCGGGTCCGATCTTGGCCAGATTGAGCAGGAACGGGAAATTATAGCCGGTGATCGCGCTGACCACGCCGATGGGTTCGCGCACCACCGTGGTGCCGCCGATATTCTGGGGACCGCCAGGCGCAAACATGTTGGGGGTGATATCGATGGGCAGTCGCTCCGGCTCATCACGCCGCGCATATTTTATGGTCGAGACAAGATGGTTGATCGGGTTGGCGACTTGCATCATGTGCGTGATGCCTTGCGCGCAGCCGACTTCGGCCACAATCAGCGCTGCGATATCAGCTTGCCGCGCCTGCAACGCGGCGACCATCTTATCCATATACCCGGCGCGTTCGTCCATCGACAGTGAGGGCCAGGGGCCATTATCGAACGCCTCGCGTGCGGCGGCGATGGCAGCTGCCACCTGCGCGGCACTGGCTACCGGGGCATTGCCGATCACGGCTTCGGTCGCAGGATTTACAACGGCTTCGGTGCCGCCTTCGGGCGCATGCCACGTGCCGTCCACATAGAGTTTGTCGATATGGGTGAAGGGAATGTTCATAGGGCTGCTTTCGCTGAAAGGATGATGTCTGCCGCGTTCATGGCGATGGCCATGGCAGGCGCGTTGGTATTGCCCGAAACGAGCGTGGGCATGATCGAGGTATCGCAGACGCGCAGTCCGGCGACGCCGCGCACGCGCAGTTGGGGGTCAACAACGCTGGCATCTTCAGCGCCCATCGCTGCCGTGCCTGCGATGTGGAAACTGGTGCCGCCCAGTGCCAGGAGGTTTGCCGCAATCTCTTCGTCGGTATGATAAGCCGCGCCCTTGCCGGTTTCCTCAACAATCCAGTCAGACAGTGAGGGTTGCTGGCCCAGACGGCGCAACCATTTGAACAGATCAATCGCGGTTTGCCGGTCAATCTCTTGCGCAAAATGATTAGCGTTGATCGCGGGGGCCGCCGCTGGATCAGCAGAGGTAATATGCGTCCAGCCCCGGCTTTCGGGACGGGTGAAATAGCCCAGCACGCGCATTCCGGGGAATGTGTCGAGCACAGGCGCACCGTCCGGCCCGAGCGACATGGTAACAAGCATGGAACCGATCTGTGCATCGGGGCGGTCAAGCGCTGGCCGGGTCTTGATAAACCCGCCTACCTCATGCGCAGCGTCCGTCATCGGGCCGGAACCGAGCAGGAAATAGCGCAGCACTGATGCGATCAGGCCAAACCCCTGCAGCTTCTGATTGGAACTGCCGCCCTTTAGCTTCCAATCCACCGCGACATAGCGATGCTCGCGCAGATTTTCGCCAACCAACGGACTGTGCACCAGTGTCTGGATACCCAACGCCTGCAAGCGCGCGCTATCACCAATGCCTGAAAGTTCGAGAAGCTTGGGGCTTTCGACAGCGCCTGCGCTCAGGATGATTTCGCCCCGGC
>JANOAJ010000257.1:0-12494 GCA_031411035.1 Sphingomonadales bacterium | reverse complement strand
GCCTTGTTGGACTCAGCTGTCGGCATGGTTCCTCTCCTCTTCTTATGAACAGGGTTGTTCACTAAGAGCGGGTGCCTTGTCAATAAAAAATGACAGCCTTTCGGTTTTTTCGTGTTTTTGTCCGAAAATGCTGTGATCGCGTCACCCGCTTTCGAACAGGCGGCGCACCGCCGGACGGTCTGCCTTGAGTGATGGTGTGCGCGGCAATTCCGCACAAAACAGCCACTTTGCGGGAATGTGCGTGGACAGAAGCAATTGCCGCAAATGTGTTTCGAGCTGATCCACGCTTGGCGGCGGCATACCCGGCTTCAGCCGAATCGCGGCGGCGGGGACCTGTCCGAGTCGGTGATCGGAAATGCCTGTTACGGCTGCTTCGGACACAGCGGGGTGCAACATGAGGGCCCGTTCGACCGACTCGGGGAGAACCTTGAAGCCGCCCCGCATGATCGCTCCGTCCGCCCGGCCCCGGTGAAAGAGGAAGCCGTCCGCATCGATTATCGCCACGTCCGAGGTGCGAATCCAGTCCGGCCCAAGTCGCGGAGAGACGACTTCCAGCAAGCCTTCTTCCCCCGGCGGAAGGACGTCGCCTGTATCGGGGTCAACGATTCGCAACTGGGCGCCCGGCATGGCGCGGCCAACCGTGCCCAGTTTCTTGCGACCCCATTCGGCATGAAGCTCGGCTGTCATGCAGGCGACTGGTCCGGCAAACTCCGTGGCACCATAGGAAAGCAGGATCGGGATGCCGTAATGATCCTCAAAGGCTTTCTGCGCTGTGGGATCAAGGGGGGCTGCGCCCACGCCCATCACACGGATCGAGGCAAGGTCCTCCTTCGGAATCCCTGCGTCCAGAACCTGCTGGACGAATGATGGTGGAAGCCCGGAATGTACCGGACGATACCGCTTCACATAGTCATGCCAGCCTTCCAGCGAGAATCGTTCGAGCAGGACGATGCGTTGCCCGCGCAACAGCATCGGCAGGGTAGAATAAATGCCGGAAATGTTGCCGAGCGGAAAAAAGAGCAGGAAAGGTGGCAGCGTTTCAGCATTATCGCCCTGCTGGCGGGCAAGCGTGCTGTTGACGAAATGGGTTTCCAGCAGCGCGTAGGAAATCGCAAACTGCTTGGGCGGGCCAGTGGTCCCGCTGGTAAGGATTTCAATGTGCGGCTCGGTCGGGGCGATGCGGGCATAAACAGCACCAGCCTTTTCGAGGCCGGATACGGAATGGGCATCCATCCCGGCAAGCGCAATGGCGGCAATGCCTTCCGCCGCCAGTGCGGCGTGAACATCCGGGACAACATCCTGTGCGTCCGCAATCAGCGCGGCAGGCCGAAGCCGGGCAATATCCCGGGCAATGCCAGCCGGTGACTGAAAGGCATAGATCATCCGGATCGTCCGCCCGTCTGCGATCAGGGCCAGCAAGGTTGCCAAGGCAGCCGGCCGGTTGCGCGGAATGAAGGCAACGGGTGCGTCCGGGGCGATGCCGCTTTCCCGGAGCAGCGCACGCACGGCGTTCGCAACGCGGGAAAGCGCCCCCCAATCAAACCAAATGCCGTTGAACTCGATTGCGGGGCGTGCCGGATCGCGTTGCAGCGCGCTTTCGCTCAGTTCCTGAAGTGTTGCCATAAGCCCGCTCTCCGATTGTCGCGCCGAACCCGCAACAAGTTCAGCGTGCCGATTCCCATTTGACTCGTCCAGCGCTACATGGGGCGAATGCGCGCCAGCGATATTCCCTCCGCCCTTGCCGAACTGGCTGAGCCGCCGGTTTCCGTCACACAGTTGACACAGCATGTGGCGGCCTGGCCAGAAGCTGCCACTGCGGCGCTGGATCTGCTGCGCGCGATTGATCTTGAAGATCTGGCGCACGGTCTTGTGCAGGAATCGATCGCTTATGGTTTGCTGCAGGGTAGTGCCGGACACGCGGCGTGGCTTGCCGGGCGCGCGTCGGCAGTGACCCAGACCATGCCGGGGAGAGTCGATGTCTCGCGTCATGACAATGTGATCGACATTCGCCTTGACCGTCCCGATGCCCGCAATGCCATTGACCGGACAATGCGGGATGCGCTGCATGAAGCCTTCACCGTGGCGGCACTTGATCCAGAAATTGCCACGGTGCGGTTGCGGGGGGCCGGCAAGGCGTTTTGCGTTGGTGCCGATCTCGATGAATTCGGCACGACGCGCGATCCGGCAACGGCGCACGCCATCCGGATGCAGACGCTTCCCGCGCACGCGATCATCGGGTGCCTCCGCAAATTTGAAGCACATGTGCAGGGCGCGTGCGTTGGTGCCGGGCTGGAAATGGCTGCCTTTTCCACTCGGCTGACAGCCAGTCCGGATGCCTGGTTCCAGCTTCCCGAACTCGCGATGGGCCTGATCCCGGGAGCAGGCGGGTGTGTATCGGTTCCGCGCCGGATCGGCCGCCGCCGGGCGGCTTTGATGATCCTCTCAGGCCGGAGGATCAGCGCGCAGCTGGCGCTGGGCTGGGGCCTTATCGATGCGATTGTGGATGATCCTGCCGTCAGAGATGGTCGCGCGGACATCACCGGCTGACAAACGCAGCCGCGCGCGCTCCCAGGGAAGGTCAAGCAGACAGAGATCGGCCCCCGCGCCAATCCCGATCCTTCGCTGGCGGGTCAGATCAAGCGGATCGGCAAGAAACAGTCCCAGTGCTTCTTCCGGTGTCAAGGCTTCCCCGGCCTGCATTATCAGTCCGTTCCGGGTTGTGCGCGATATGGCGGCCGCCATCGATGCCCAGGGATCGGGACCGCCAAACGGCGCGTCACTGCCGCCAGCGAGCGGCACGCCAGCATCCAGAAACGCCCGCAGGCGATACAGCCATTGCACATCCCGCGCGTCCACATCGCGCGCATATTGATCGCCCCGCTCGGCAATGAAATGGGGCTGCGACACGGCCCAGAGGCTCATGCGAGCCATGTCTGAAACCAGATGATCCGGCACAAGTCCGGCGTGCTCGATCCGGTCACCGCGCGCCGGACCAGCCGAGTCCAGCGCTGCCAGCGCGAACACAAGCTCGGTTTCGGTGGTGCAATGGACGGCAAGGCTGCGGCCCTGATCATGTGCCTGACGGACGAAGCTGATGGCCGCATCCAGATCGGGCAGGGCCGCTTCATGCAGGTGGAGCTTTGCCGGGCCCAGCGCCAGTCGGACGTCGAATTCGCCCCCAGCCAATGCCAGCGATCCGGCAAGGACGCATGACTGGAGCAGGCGTCCTGCCTGCTGTTCGGCCCGGAAATGGGCTGCCATTGCCTGATCGTTGGCAGGGGACATATCCGTGAGGCCGGTAACCCCGAACGCGGAGAGCAGCGCACTGACCGGCGCGAATTCGGGCGGTGCGCTCGCAAGAGTGGCTCTCAGCCACTTGTCTTCGTCAAACAGGCGCCCGGAATATCCGCTTGCATCGCGTTCCAGCCCCGGTGGTGGATTGCCGCGTGCAAGCAATTCGTTGAGTGCCTGTGAGTTCAGAAACCACATCCGGCCTGATCGATGCTGAATGCGGACGGGACGATGCGCGGCCATGCGATCGAGCATCCGGGCATCCAGCATCCCGGCCACGCTTTCATGATAGCCCACCCCCCGCAACCAGCCCGTGCCGGGTTGCGCCAGTGCGCGGACAAGTGCCGCTTCATCCTCGACATCGGGAGGGCCGCAAGAGACGGATGCCCGTTTGGCAGCCAGCGCGGCAAGGTGGATGTGGTGATCATGGAGGCCGGGCAGAAGCGCGCCGCCGCCAGCCTCCAGAACCGCTTCCTCCTTCAGCGGCACAAGCTTGCCAATTGCGGCAATCCGGTCGGCGACAATCCTCAGGTCAGCCCTTCCGTGCCGCCAGATTTGCGCATCTCGGATCAACATGATGGTCGCCATTTGTGTGTGTCTGCACCAAAGGGCTGCGCCTTATGCGCCGGGCGGGAAGGTGTGTGTGGAAAAGGCCGCCCCCGCATCGCTGCCCAGGAATGCAGCGCATCCTCCAGCGCCATCCTGTCACGGGCTTTTTCATCCGCAAGCGCAGCAGCGACCACGCCGCTCATCGAAAGCATGATCCGTGCGCCAGTGCCGCTTGCCCATTGATCCCATGCCAGTCGCGCGGCGCTGATTCCGGTTAGCGGATCGGCAATCGCATCGCCGACAAAGCCGGACGTGCCGCTTGCTTCGCGAAGCGCCGCCGAAAGGCCGCCCGCCACACTGCAATCATCACCAAAACCGATCCGGTGGGCGGCATCCCCACGCCCGCCATGACCGGTTATGCTGATCCAGACCAGACCCGGCACTTCGGCGACCAGTGCGTCAGCATCAATCCCGAGCTGGAGCAGCGCGCGAGGCCGGGACGCCTCAACCACAATGTCTGCCTCCCGAATCAAGGCGATCAAAGCCGCGCGGCTATCCGGTTCCCTCAGATTGAGCGCGATGCTGGCCTTGTCCTGATTGAGCAGGTCGAAAAATGTTGGGTCTCCGCTCCGCATTGCGTCGGGGCGGCTAGAGCTTTCCACTTTCAGCACGGTCGCGCCTGCCAGTTGAAGAAGGTGCGTCGCCAGCGGCCCGGCCCATAGCGCGGACAGGTCGATAACGAGAGGTGCCCGGATTTGGGCTCTGTCCGTCAGCAAACCCGGGCTGGTGATCTCCCACGCAGGACCGGGTAGCCCCTCCTGCTCCGCTGCAATGGCAAGTCCCAGTTCGGCCCCATGCACCACAAGCGATTGCGCGTCGCTTGAGGCCATGCGAGCGGCAATGGCTTGGTCATCATCGGGATCAAGAGCCGCGTCCCCAAACAGGGCAGGAAGGAGCGCACGATCATCAGGCCGTGCGAGAGACAGCGCGACATGGTCATTTCGCGCAGGATAGAGACGGCAACCGCCACCTGCCGAAACCAGCCCCGGCACGCGAAACCCGTTTAGCGCCGCCCGTTCTCCCAACAGTCCGGCACCGGTCAGAGCGGCGATGCTGGCTGCGCCAGTGGCATGGGCAAGCGCGTGAAGCTGGCGATCCGCCCAACCGGAAAGGGGAATGACGGGCGGCAACGCCACCTCAGGCGGCGAACAGCGTCTTGATCTCGCGCCGCAAGAGCTTGCCCATTTCGTTATAGGGCAGGGTATCAACGAACAGAACGGCATCGGGCACGCGGGACGACCGTAGGCGGGCGCGGATGAGTTCCTTGAGGTCTGCCTCGCCCGGTCGTGCATGGCCTTCGCGCACCACCACGGCAATACCCACCGCTTCGCCCCATTCGACTGACGGGATGGCCACGGCCGCCGCATCGGCAATCGCGGGATGCGTCAGCAACACATCCTCAATCTCGCCGGGCGACATATTCTCACCGCCGCGCACGATCACATCATCGGCGCGACCAGCGAGGAAGAGATAGCCATCTTCGTCCACATAACCCGCGTCGCGGGTGGGGAACCAGCCATCAGCGTCGAGCGCGCTCTTTTCCTTGTATTCGCCTGAAACCTGATCGCCGCGCAGATAGATTTCGCCCGGTTCGCCCACGGGGCAGCAGCGCCCATCCTCGTCGCGGATTTCCAGTTCGATGGTGGGCAGCGGCTTGCCGACGGATGCCAGCCGTGCCCGCACCTTGGGATCGTCTGAGGCATGCGCCTCGCGATGCTCGTCCGGGCCAAGCAGGGCGACCGTGGAACTGGTTTCGGTCAGGCCGTACGCATTGGTGAAGCCGGTCGCCGGGAACAGGTCAAGCGCGCGGTGGATCAGTTCCAGCGGCATCTTGCCGCCGCCATAGGCCACGGAGCGCAGGGTGGCAGGCGTTGACGTTGCGGCCTTGTCCATCGCTTCGATGATGCGGGACAACATGGTGGGCACCACAAAGGCGTTGGTCGCGCCCTCACTGCTTGCCAAGGTGAGCCAGGCTTCCGGGCTGAAAGCGGGCAGCAACAGCATCCGGCGCTGGGCGTAGATGGAACTGAGCAGGGCCGCAATCCCGGCGATGTGGTAGGGCGGCACGCTGACCAGCGCGGCATCCTCTTCGGGGGCCGAGGCGAATTCCACGGTGCCCAATATATAGGACACAAGGTTGGAATGGCGCAGGATTGCGGCCTTGGGCGCGGCGGTGGTGCCGCTGGTAAAAAGCTGGATGGCAATGCCTTCGCCATCATCGCCATCACTTGGCGCGTCCGCTGCGGCATCCAGCGCGGCTGTCACAAAGTCCGCGCGGGAAAGCACGCGGTTGGCGTCAGACGGGCAGAGCCGCTGCACCCGCGCCGTATCCCCGATGATCACCGCAGGCGTGATCCGTCCGAGCAAGGCGGCAAGATCCGCGTCAGCGAGCCGGTAGTTGAGCGGAACATAGGGCACACCTGCCAGCGCCGCGCCGAACAGGGCCATGGTTGCCGCTTCACTGCTTTCGTCAAGCAGCGCGACATGTTCGCACCCGCTTTCCCGGATCAGGGCAGCCGCCCCCCGCGCGCCGGCAATCAGTTCGGCATATGTCCAGCGTTTGCCATCGCAGACAAGGCCAATGCGATCAGGGGCAGCATCAGCCGCCATCTCCAGAAAAAGAGCGATATTCATGCTGGGCGGATCAATCCGAAGCGGGCAGGGGCTTGGCATCCTTGATGCCCAATGCTTCACCGTTCACCGAGAGCGACCCCTTACCGGGCTTCACGCAAAGCAACTCAAAGGTGCCGGCCGCGTCAACATAGCGTTTGCCCATCAGCGTGCCGCCGGAATGCTCTGCGCTCAGGGTCCCGGGTGAGTCGGGCTTTGCCTCGGCCATGGCCGCCCCGCCGCACGCGATCACGCCCGCGCCACAGCGAATGACCATGATCTCGGTATCGCAGACTGTGCTTTTGAGCTTGGTTCCCGGTTTCATCTGTCTTCCCCTAAAGTCGTGTCAGGCTATCGCGCCTTTGGCCTTTAGGTCTTCAATCCTGTCCCATTCAAGACCCAATTCCATCAAAACCAGTTCGGTATGTTCGGATGCCTGCGGAGAGCGCGTGGTTTCAAGCGGTTTTCCGTCAAATTGAACCGGCCCGCGCACAAGCCGTAGCGGCTTTCCGCCATCGGCCCCTTCGACTTCGATGATCATGTCGTTGGCAACGGCCTGCTCATCGGTCAGCAGATCCTCAAAGCTCTGGATCGGCGCCCATTGGCCCTTCAGGGATTTGAGATGCTCGCGCCAATAGGCAAAAGGCTTGGCTGCGAACGCCTTGACCAATATGTCGCTGGCAGCGCCCGCATTCTCGATAAGCTTCAGGACATCGGCAAAGCGCGGATCATCTGCGGCTTCGGGAACACCGATCTTTTCGAACGTATCACGGATCAGGCCGGTGGGGCTGACCATGCACAGGTTGATCGTGCCACCGTCAGACGTGGTGAAATTGCCCATGAACGGGTTGCGCAATGAACCGCCCGATGTGGGCATCCCGTTGCGCGTTATGATCCCCGTTTCCATCACCTGACTGATGAGTGCGCCCGAAGCCCAGGCGGCGGAACTCAGCAGGGAAACGTCCATTTCAACGCCTTCGCCCGTCTTTTCGCGGTGAAGCAGCGCCGCCGAAATGCCTCCCGCGATGAACATGCCGCCAATCGAATCGCCAAAGGCCGGAATGCCCTGCGTCAGCGGCCCTTCCATTTCTTCGGGCGTCATCGAATAGGCCACGCCGCTGCGTGACCAGAAAGCCGTGCCGTCAAAGCCGCCGACTTCGCGTTCCGGCCCCTTGTTTCCGTACGCACTGCCGCGTGCGTAAATGATGTTCGGGTTGACGGCGCGGATATGTTCCACGTCGAACTTGTTCTTCTGGCGCACCTGGGGAAGGAAGTTGGTCAGGAACACGTCTGCCGTCTTGGCCAGTTCATAGAGCAGTTCCTGCCCTTCGGGCGTGGCTGTATCGATCCCCACGCTGCGCTTGCCGCGATTGGGGTGTTCGAAAAGCGTATGGCGCAGCGGATCGAGCGTGACGCCGCCCATATTGAGGAACCCGCGCTGCGTATCGCCACGTACCGGATGTTCGATCTTGATGACATCCGCGCCCCAATCGGCAAGGATGGCCCCGGCGGCAGGCACAAATGTGAACTGTGCCACTTCCAGAACACGCACGCCTTTCATGACCTGAGTCATAGTGTCTCCATATCTTCATCTGCACCCGCAGGGGCGCCAGCAATTGCATCAAAACCTAGAAGCTGGTGCGCAAGCCGCAACCCCGGAACCGGCCTGAATCCAAGCCTATCGCTAGCACGATACGCAAAACGGTGCCAACGCTGTGGCGATATCCTTGACCGCACGGCGCGCGCGGGTTGAGAAGCCGCACGTCTTTGCCAATAGCCGCTGCAAATCCATATCCGGGAGCAATGCCATGAAAATCGACTCGTCACTTTCCGCCATCGTTACGGGCGGCGCATCGGGGCTCGGCCTGGCCACCGTCAAGGCATTGCGCGACGCCGGTGTGAAGGTGGCCATTTTCGATATTTCGGAAAATGGTCCGGCCATTGCGGCGGAGCTTGGTGCCACGTTCTGCAAGGTTGATATCATGTCGGAAGACAGCGCGCTTGCGGGTTTTGAGGCCGCGCGGGCCGCCAATGGCCAGGAACGTATCCTTGTGCACTGCGCGATGGTCGCCGGCGGTGGCAAGACCATCGGTTGGGACAAGGAAAACAACCGCTTCAAGCGCGCACCGACCGAAGGATTTGAGCGCGGCATGCTCGGTATCGCCGTTGCCAGCTACCGGATGGCGTCGATCGCAGCCCTGGGCATGGCGGGTGCCGAGCCGCTGAATGAAGACGGCGAACGCGGAACCATCATCCTGACGTCTTCCGCCGCATCGCAGGACGGCCAGATCGGTCAGGTAACCTACGGTTCGGGCAAGGGCGCCGTGAATTCGATGGTGCTGCCAATGGCCCGCGACCTGATGGATGTGGGCATCCGCGTCAACGCCATCTTGCCCGGCACGTTTGCGACGCCACCGATGCTGGGTGTCAAAGAACGCGCTCCGGCGGTATTCGCCGGGCTGGAGGCCGCAGTGCCGTTTCCGCGACGGCTCGGCAATCCCGGCGAGTTTGCCAGCCTGGCGATGGAGCTGGTGCGCAATACCTATTTCAATGGCCAGTGCGTCCGTCTTGATGGGGCCATCCGGATGCCTCCCCGCTAATTTTCCCGAAATTCCTTGGTTTTGGGATGACCCCGGCACGCCTTTGGCTGCGTGCCGGGGCATTTTTTGTGCTGCACCTGCGAATATTCCTATGAATCCACTTGACATTCGTTCGATTCGATACTAACCTAGCTTAGTAATTTGGCAAAACGCGCTGGTCGTCAGCTGCGGGCCAAAGCCGGAGAATGAAGATGCGTAAGTTTTCCTATTTCCTGATGTCGCTGGCCCTGACCTTTGGCGCTGGCGTTTTCGTGACCACTGCCAAGGCCGCTGATGCCCAAGCAGTCGCTGAAAAGGGCAAGATGATCTATGCGACAGGCGGTAAGCGCCTTGGTGCCGTGTATAACGTCACTGCCGATGGTTCGGCACAGGTGATCGTCAACGGCAAGCTTGTCACGATCCCCGCATCCACCATTTCGGCTGCGAATGGCAAGCTGGAAACCAGCCTGGCCCGCAACGAAGTTGTGGCTTCGCGCTAAGCAAAAATTCCTGACTGAGCCCTCTCCTCAGACAAGACCCTCTGGAAGCCGCTCCCTGATGGGGCGGCTTTCTTTTTGTCTTGAGGGTCTGTCAGCCGTTTTGACTGCCCAAAAGCTTTTCCTTCTGGCCGCCGACATTGCGGTAAATCCGCTCCAGCACGCCATCCAGCGCGCTCAGTTCGGCGTCTGTGATACCGCGAAACGCCTCATCCTCGTTGCGGCGGGCAATATCGCCAAGCGTTTCCACCAGCGGCATGGCCGCATCGGTCAGGAACACGCTATAGGCGCGTCGGTCATCATCGCGCGCCTGACGGGTGAGCATCCCATCCTGACATAATTTGTCGATAAGGCGTCCCGCAGAGGCTTCCTTGATTTCAAGGGATTCGGCGATCACACGCTGGGTCAGCCCCGGACGGCGGGCGACAACCGCTATCAATGTCCATTGGGATCGCGTGACGCCAAGTTCGGCCATGCTCTGGTCAAACCGGCTGCGGAAAAACCGCGTGATAACGCTGAGCTTGAGCAGCAAATCCCGGCGCGGATTTGGTGCATCGCCCACAGGTGATTGTACCCCCATGCCGCAATCCTCTCGATTGCCCTTGTAGCGTCCCTGCCCATGATTGAAACCCTGACGGACGTCCCCACGCCCGCCAGGGATGTTTCAGGCAAATTGCCCGTCAGATGCGCTCGATTATGATCGCCGGAGCCATGCCGCCCGCAGCACACATCGTAATCAAGCCGTAGCGACCACCGGTGCGTTCCAGTTCGTCCAGCACGGTGCCAATCAGGATGGCACCGGTGGCCCCGATGGGGTGGCCCAGCGCAATCGCGCCGCCATTGACGTTGATCTTCGCGCGGTCAATCCCGAGATCGCGGATGAATTTTTCCACCACCACGGCAAAGGCTTCGTTCACCTCGAACAGGTCAATATCGGCGACTGTCAGCCCCGCCTTGGCGAGCACTTTCTGGGCGGCAGGCACTGGCGCATTGAGCATCAGCGTCGGGCTGTCCCCCACATTGGCCATCGCGACGATGCGCCCGCGCGGCTTCATCCCGTGCTTTTCGGCATAGTCTTTCGACGCAAGCAGGATCGCCGCTGCGCCATCCACCACGCCCGAAGAGGTGCCGGCATGATGCACGGCCTCGATCTTGATATCGGGATAGACCTTGTTGATCAGTTGCGCGAAGGTCGGCCCATCGGGTGCCGAAGGCATATTGGCGAACATTTCAAACGCGGGCTTCAACCCGGCAAGTCCTTCCGCCGTTGTATCGGGGCGCGGATATTCCTCATGATCCAGGATGACGCTGCCATCATCGGCCAGCACCGGCACGACAGACTTGGCGAAGCGCCCTTCCTTCAAAGCGATGGCCGCGCGGCGCTGGCTTTCGGCACCAAAAGCGTCCAAATCCGCACGGCTGATCCCTTCCTGCGCGGCGATGGCATCCGCACAGACACCCTGATGCGATTGCGGGTGTCTTGCCGCCAGCCGGGCATTGCCGTTGCTCATCCCGCCAGAGGAACCAAGGCCGGCTTCACGCACCTTTCCGCCAAAATAATTGACGTAGGACATCATCTCACAACCGCCCGCGATTACCAGATCTTCCATGCCGGACATGATCTGCCCGGCGGCCAGATTGGTGGCCGTGATCCCGCTGCCGCAGAACCGGTCCAGCGTGACGCCTGATGCTTTGGGATCATAGCCTGCGTCCAGTGCCGCCATCCGCCCCATATCGCCGCCTTGCTGCCCCATCTGCGCGCTGGTGCCCCAGATGATGTCGTCAACATCAGCCGTGTTCAGAGCGTTGCGATCCTTGAGCGCCTTCAGCACTGTGGCTGCCAGATGCTGCGGGTGCATCGCGGAAAGCGCGCCTTTTCCCATCTTGCCAATGCTGCGGGGGGTGCGGACGGCGTCAATAATATAGGCTTCAGCCATGGCGGGTCTCCTGAATTGCTGCGGGCGCGCGGCCCTTCGCCTTGGCTATGGCATGAGGCGCGCTTTCACGCCACACTTCGGCCAATCGTGCTGGCGATTGATGCGGGCCTGCTGGCGTGCAGGGGCAGGGCGGGGCGCATAATCGTGCAAAGCGACGGTTGCGTTCGGCGCTGCAATCTGCGGTATAGCAATCGGGTGCGAACGCGCGGGAATCGGGGACAAGCCATGGCATCGGAAAGCAGCGCGAGCGCCGTGCAGCAGGGCGGTAC
This sequence comes from Sphingomonadales bacterium, assembly GCA_031411035.1. Taxonomy (GTDB): domain Bacteria; phylum Pseudomonadota; class Alphaproteobacteria; order Sphingomonadales; family Sphingomonadaceae; genus Aquisediminimonas. The sequence continues at coordinate 702 of JANOAJ010000257.1, read as the reverse complement.
TTTCTCGCCGCTACGCGAACGTACGTTCCGGACAATCTGGAGCGCGAGCCTGCTTTCCAATTTCGGGCAGTTGATTCTGGGTGTGGGCGCGGCGTGGGAAATGACGCGGCTGACGCCTTCGGCCAGCATGGTTGCGATGGTGCAGACCGCGATGATGCTGCCACTGATGCTGGTCGCAGTGCCTGCCGGTGCGGTTGCGGACATGTTCGATCGGCGCAAGATCGCGATGGCCGGGCTTGCCGTTTCGATGGTCTTTTCGGCAATGCTTTCGACACTTGCCTATTTCGGGTTGACGACACCCTGGCTTCTGCTTGCTTTCTGTTCGTTTATCGGGGCGGGCGTCGCGCTTTACAGCCCGGCCTGGCAGGCATCGATCCGCGAGCAAGTGAAGCCGGAGGAACTGCCGGCCGCCGTCGCGCTCGGATCGCTCAGCTACAATGTCGCGCGCAGTTTCGGCCCGGCGATTGGCGGGCTTATCGTACTTGCGGCGGGGGCCAAGGCTGCCTTTGCGACCAATGCGGTGTGCTATCTGCCGCTGTTTCTCGCCTTCCTTTTCTGGCGGCGGAAGCATGTCCCTTCGCGCCTGCCGCCCGAACGAATTGACCGGGCAATGGTTTCGGGCGGACGCTATGTGCTGCATTCTACCGCGGCGCGGACGGTGCTGATCCGGGCATTCAGCTTTGGCTTGTCCGGTGCCTCCAC
>JANOAJ010000256.1:0-9581 GCA_031411035.1 Sphingomonadales bacterium | reverse complement strand
AGCCCGACCAGCGGTTCCTACAATTTCGACGGCAAGGAAGTTGCGGGCCTGTCTGAAAGTGCGCTGGCCGATACGCGCAAGCGCTATATCGGCTTCATCTTCCAGTCCTTCAATCTGGTTGACGAGCTTTCTGTCCGCGAGAATGTGGAGCTTGCCCTGCTTTATCATGACATCGCCTCGGCGGAGCGTGCGGCGCGGGTTGAGCGTGTGCTGGACAAGGTCGGCATCGCGCACCGCGCCAAGCACCGCCCCGCGCAGCTTTCGGGGGGGCAGCAACAACGCGTCGCCGTCGCCCGTGCGCTGGTGGGTGAGCCCAAGCTGATCCTTGCCGACGAACCCACCGGCAACCTTGATACCGCACATGGCGAGGAAGTGATGCGGATGCTCAAGCAGCTCAACCAGGAAGGCTCGACGATTGTCATGGTCACGCACTCACCGGCACATGCCGATTATGCGAGCCGTGTCGTCAACATGCTTGACGGGCGCATCCTTCAGGAACGCCGCCGCGCGGCCTGACCATCGGAACGGGAGACAGGATCATGTGGCGCAATTATTTCACGGTCGGCATCCGTGCTCTTGCGAAGAGCCGTGCCTATTCGATCATCAACATTTCGGGCCTGGCCATCGGCATGGCGGCCTGCCTGATGATCCTGCTCTTTATTCGATATGAAACGAGCTTCGACAAATGGGTGCCCGATGTGGAGAACACCTACCAGCTTCAGGCCTGGTATCCCCAACCCAGGGGCGGGGAGCCGATCTTTCTTCAGATGTCGAGCTTCGTCACGGGTGAGCGGCTCAAGAAGGATTTTCCGCAAGTCGAACATACTGTCTATGCGCTTGGCAGCCAGCCGGTCTTCATCAAGGATGGGCAGGCGACGCCAACCCAGAACTATCTCTATGTGAATGATGACTTCCTGGCGGTCGTCAATCTGCCCCTGCTGCGCGGCAGTCGCAGCGCGCTCGGCCAGATCAATACGGCTGTGCTGACGCAAAGAGAGGCTATCAAGCGATATGGCACCGACGATGTCGTGGGCAGGACGCTGAGCCTCATTTCCAAGGGCGTGACGCGCGATTTCCGCATCACCGGTGTTCTCAGGGACATCCCGAAGAATTCGCACATGAAAATCGATGCGCTTGTGCGGCTCGATTTCCCGACCTTCTTTGCCCAGGAACCCGAGTTCATGACCTGCTGGAGCTGCCAGTCGGGGTGGGTCTATGCCAAACTCAAGCCCGGTACGGACGTCAAGGCGATTGAAGCCGCCATGCCGGCCTGGGAAAAGCGCAACATTCCCGACGAGAACACGGGCGAGGCGCGCTACAATGCCGGCGATGACGAGGATTGGCATCTCGTCAACCTGCAGGATATCCATCTCGGCAAGGCGCAGGGTGGCGAAATGACACCGGGCAATGACCGTCGCTCGATTGCGACCTTCGGGATCATCGCCCTGCTCATTCTCGGCATGGCCGTGGTGAATTTCACCAACCTTGCCACGGCTCGCGCCAGCCAGCGCGCGCGCGAAGTTGCGTTGCGGAAAGTGCTGGGGGCCAACCGTCGGCAACTGATCGCGCAGTTTATCGGGGAATCCGTCCTTGTGGCGGCGGTCTCGATGATCCTGGCACTTGCGCTGGTGGAACTTCTGGTAAAGCCGTTTGCGGCATTCCTTGATGCCAGTCTCGTCCTCACCTATTTCGGGCGCGAGGGCATTTTCCTTCCGGTTCTGCTGCTTGTGCTCGCCGTCGGGGTTATCGGGGGGCTTTATCCCGCTTTCTTCCTCTCCCGCTTCCAGCCGGCGCAAGTGCTCAAGGCCAACCGGTCCGCCGCTGAAACGCCGGGTTCGGGCAGGCTGCGCAGTGCGCTTGTGGTGGGCCAGTTCGCAGTGTCTATCGGCCTGATCGTCTGCACCGCCGTGATCTATGGCCAAACGCTGTATGCGCGATCGGTGGATCCGGGTTATCAGCGCGATCACATCCTTCAGGTTGACAATATGTCGCGCTACAAGCTGATCCCGCTTGGCGAATCCATCGTCAACCAGATGAAGCGTGTCGAAGGGGTGGTCGCGGTCGGCCGCACCGGAATCGGCGTGGCGACCAGCAACAACAACAATACCGGTTTGCTTGTCCCGGGAAATCCAGAACCGATACCGATGGGCCAGTATCGCGTTGATACCGGCATGATGGAGGCCATGGGGCTGAAGCTTGTGGCCGGTCGCTGGTTCGATCCCGCACGCCCGGCCGACGACATGACAACCCCGTTTCCGTCCGACAAGGCGGTCGAAAAAGCCATTGCGCTGCGCGGCGTGAATGTTGTCTTCAACGAACTGGGAATCAAGAAAATCGGATTCAAGTCGCCGCAGGAAGCGATTGGAAAGACGATCCGGGGTGGCCTGTTTGATGAGGAGGCCGGGCTTGTTCCGATCACGATCATCGGCGTCGTCAAGGATTCCCGCTTCCGTTCGATCCGCACGCCGATCGATCCGCTGTTCTTTGAAAGCACAACCCAGGGCCAGGATGCGATGATCATCCGGTACAAGGGCGATCCCGCGGCCGTGCGGGCACGCGTTGAAAAAGTGTGGAAATCGATCACCAGCGATGTGCCGTTCGAAGCGAAATTCAGCGAAGAGATTATCAATGATCTCTACAAGGCTGAAGACGGCCGCGCGAAGCTCTTTGCCGCTTTCTCGCTGCTTGCCGTCATCATTGGCTGCCTTGGTCTTTTTGGCCTTGCCGCCTTTACGGCGGAGCGGCGGACAAAGGAGATCGGCATCCGGAAGGTTCTGGGTGCGCGAACATGGGATATCGTGCGCTTGCTTGTGTGGCAGTTCAGCAGGCCCGTCGTGCTGGCGAACATCATCGCCTGGCCGGTTGCCTGGTGGCTGATGCGCGACTGGCTGAACAATTTCGACGATCGCATATCGCTGGGGCCGGTGCCGTTCCTCTTTGCGGCCGCTCTGGCGCTGCTGATTGCGGTTGGCACCGTTGCCGGACACGCCATCCGGATTGCCCGCGCCAATCCGATCCATGCGTTGCGATATGAGTGAGGGGCCGGAGGCAGCTACGGCTGCCCCGTTTCAACGCCGGACGCGAACGCCCACCGTCAGATACCGGCCGACCACGTCGTACAGGGGCAGGTAGGTCGGGTAGATCAGGCCTGCCAGGTTATTGCCGGGCCAGATCGGCGGTTTCCGGTCGAGCAGATTGTGCGCGTCGGCAAAGAGTTCGATCTCGGCGGCCTTGCTGGCAATTGTCCAGCTTGCCCCGGCGTCGAGATAGGCAATTGCGGGCAACCGCCGCGCGCCATAGACGAACCCGCCCAGGAATAACCAAGCAGCACCGGGATGAAGTAAATTTGCGCAAAGCCGACGGTTTTGAACGCATCCTCTTGAAGGAACACGAACGAGGTAACAACATAGGCCAGGATCGCAACGCCGATGATCCGTGTCATCATCTTGGTGAATTTCGCCTGCCGCGAGCGTTGCTCGGTAAGATAATCCAGCTCCATCACAGGATCAGGAAAATGCTGGATGATTCGTCGCAGGGAGTTGCCGATGATCGTCGCCATGCTGCCCCCTGCCTGCGGCCTAACCCACTGAGAGACCAAGGCTAAGGGTGAGTCAAGCGGAACCACCTCACCTGCGGTTCAGGGCCTTGCTTCCCCTCCATCCACGTGGGGAAAGGGCGTCTGCGCGGCGTCAGTTGGCTTGCTGTCTGGCCCGCACCGCTGCCGCGATCGTTTCGATCACCTGATCGCTGAAGGCGATAACCTCATCTTCGCGCACCGCGCGCATCGTTGATTCGGCGCGATGCCAGCCTGAGATGGAATAGAGGAACAGTTTTGCAAAGAATTCCCAGTCATTTGTTCCGAGGGCCGAAGGCGCCGTGGCCTTTTCCATATCTTCTGCCAGAAAGCGGAGGAAGGATTTCAGGGTAATCTCATGATAGGCGCGCGCCAGATCGGGGAATGTGTCAGTGATTTCGGCAATCAGCCGGTCCAGTTGCTTGATCTCGCTCCAGTCCTGAGACGATATGATGGTGCGGGCATGGGCGCGCAGCCGCCCGCGCAAATCGCGGGGCAAAAGATGATCCTGATTGCCCGCGCGTCTTGACCAATCTGCCACCTGTTCGTTCAGGATCGTGCGCAGAAGCTCTGCCTTGCTGGCATGACGCGTGTAGAGTGTTCCTTTCGAAACACCGGCCCGCTGGGCAATCGCCTCCATCGTCACGGATTCGAACCCGGCTTCCAGAAACAGTTCCAGCGCGCTTTGGCGGATCAACTGGTCAATCAGGGAGGCCCGCATCGGGGTTGGTCGCCCGCGCGGGCTTGTCTTGCCTGAAGATGCAGCCATTGGCGGTTCTCCCTGTGTCATTCTGTTTTGTCTTCTCGCAAGAACGGCAGGAACTCAGCCCCAATCATCAGTGCCTGAATACGCAGAGGATAGGCAGGGCTGAGGGCAAGCTCAAGGAAAAAGGAACCGTGCAGTTCGATTGATACTTGTCCGTCCGGGAAACGCTGCTAATCATCTGGAAACTGGCAGTTGGTCGCGTTTCGGTGCAGAAACGTTCTGTCTTGATATGGGGAGATGGATCAGTGATTCAAAGCGTCTGCCGCCGTTCGCTGCTGACCGGCCTTGCCGCAACCGGAGTGTTTGCCATGCTGGAAGGAACGGCAATGGCCGCACCGAAAAAGTCGTTTTTCTCGCGCGTTGGCCTGCCCATTGGTTTGCAACTCTACACGCTGGGTGATGAAGTGGCGCGTGATCTTGATGCGACGTTCGCCAAGGTCGCGGCTCTGGGTTATCGCGATATTGAACTTCCCCAGCTTTACGGGCGCACCCCTGCCGATATCCGCGCGGCGGCCGACCGGGCAGGTCTGGCGATCACCAGCCTGCATCTGGCACTCAGCACCAAGGGATTTACGTCCGGTCTTTCGCTTGCCAGCGATTCCGCGCAGATTGCCGACAGTCTGGGCGCGCTGGGTGCCACATGGGGCGTGGCCCCGATCATGCTGTTTCCCGACAATTGGAAAGCCGCGCCGGGCGAAACCTTCCAGGCCGCCATCGGCAGGGCCATGGTCGCTTCAGGCCCGGATATCTGGAAACGGACCGCCGCGCTGCTCAATGAAAAGGCAGCGGTGCTCAAGCCGCTCGGAATCCGCACGGGATATCACAACCATAATCTGGAATTCGCGCCCCTCGGCAAGACCACTGGCTGGGAAATCCTGCTGGCCGAAACCGATCCGGCACTCATCAGCCTGGAAGTGGATATTGGCTGGGTGGCCGCCGCCGGTCTTGACCCTGTGGCCTTTCTTGAGCGCCATCGCGGGCGCGTCAGCCATCTGCATGTCAAGGACCTGAAGCCCGGCAAGCCTGCCAATTTCGCCTTGTCGATGGATCCATCGGAAGTGGGGGCGGGCAAGCAGGATTGGGCACGCATATTGCCAGCGGCGCTCAAGGCAGGCGCGCGGCATTTCTATGTCGAGCAGGAACCGCCTTTCGCGATCCCGCGCATGGAAGCTATCAAACGCTCCCATGATTTTCTGGCAGGGCTCAAGGCGTAACACGCCCCGGCGCGGCATCCCAGCATTCCCGGATGTAGCGATATCCCTCTCTGTACACCTCTTCCTCATTGGGGAAGAAGTCGCGCCAGACACGCGTCGCCGCTGCCAGTTCCGGAACGCCGCGCCCAAAGGCTTCGATGGTCATCCAGCCCTGATAGTCGAGTGCTTTCAGGGTCGCGATGGTCTCCCGGATTTTGGCGTGGCCACGACCGGGCGTGCCGCGATCATTCTCCGAAATATGGACATGCGCCAACGCGCCTGCCGCATGTACCGCGTGCAGCGCGGCGAGCGGGTTCTGCTCTTCGATGTTGGCGTGGAACGTATCGTAAAGAATGCCCAGATTGGCGTCGCCCACGCGGCCGACATAGGCGAGCGACTGTTCACAGGTATTGAGAAGATGCGCTTCAAAACGGGTGAGGGGTTCAAGCGCGCAGAGCAAGCCCGCTTCCTTGGCAATCGGCGCGATAACGCGGTGCACTTCGGCGCAATGTTCCAGCTCGGTCGGGCTCGGGCGCTCCCCGGTGAAAACGCCGAGGGGCTGGAAATAGGGGCCCGCCAGCACGGACGCGCCGAGTGCTTCGCCACAATCGATCACACGCTTGAGATGATCAACCGCCGCAGCGCGGCATGCGGGATCGGGTGATACCGGGCTGTGCGCCGCATCGGGGATCAGGCCGACAATCGTGCGTTCCAGCCCCATATCGTCCAGCATCTTGCCAAGCCGACCATAGTGGCCGGTATCACTGGCATCGAACAGAGGCACTTCCACCCCGTCAAACCCGGTGTCCCGGATCGCCTGACAAATGCCCGCATGTTCCTGTGTGACATGGCCTGTCCACAGCAACAGGTTCATACCGATCTTCATGGTCATTTGCCTTTTCCTGAACGCTCGACGAACCAGACAGCCCCGAAGATGAAAAACAGGATGACCGGAACAATGGCAATCGATTTGAACGACACCTCCGCTGCATGAACCAAAACGTCATGCATCCCCGTGCTGCCGGCCTGCAAGGCATTGAACGCGGTTTCACCCCCCGCCTTGTCAATCTTGGCGGTATCGTAAATCTTGCCGATTTGCGGCAGGACAAAATAGATTGCCAGCGCACCCGCAAAGCCGACAATGCCGATCCCCCAGGAACCGCTTTTCGGGTAACGCCGTGCAACCGCTGCCAGCATGGTGGGCCACATGAAGCATACGCCAAAGGCCCAGAGCGTGGCGGCAAAAAGTGCCGTGACGGGCGAGTTCGCGGTGCTCAGCAGAAACAGCCCGATTGCCGCAGGAATCGTGCAGACGCACAGCAGGCCCATATCGGAAAACCGGTGTTCAAGCGCGCCTGCAAAATGCCGCATCGCGAACATGATCGCTGACACATACACCATCAGCAAAATACCCTGCATCCCCACTGTTTCGGTGAGCGCGACTTGAACCCAGGCACCGGGAGCGAGTTCGGTCGATGCCGTGAGGAACATGATCGCCGGAAAAATCCAGAAGCCCGGCCGTTTGAAGGGCTCGGCCATCATCTCGTTGAACGGCACGCCTGCCGCTGTGCTTTCAGTCTGCGGGAAATCATGGCGCAGTGCCCACAGGCCAAACACCACGCCCGGGATCATGATCAAGGTGATCAGCGCGCGCCAGCCCAGCCCCAGGGAATCGAAGAAGAACACGCTGGCAAGCCCGCCAATGATGATACCGAATGGCCACCAGGCGTGAAGGCTGTTGAGCTTTCCTGTCTTGTCGTCCGGATAGAGTGTGGTGGCCAGCGGGTTGATTGACCCTTCCGTTGCCCCCCAGCCAAAGCCGGACACGATCATGCCCGCTGTAAGCACGCCGTACACGCCGCTGACGCTTGTCATCGAAGGCGCAAGCAGGATGAGTGCGGGGCCGATAATGAAGCAGGCGGCCGCAAACAGGATCACCCGCTTGGCCCCGATCTTGTCAAGCAAGGGGCTGATAACAAGCAGGCTCAGCGCGAAGCCCAGAAAGGCGTTTCCCAGCGCCGCACCAATCAGTTCGCCCGAATGCGCGGCAGCAGTCGCGTCGAACAATTCCTTTTTCATCGCATCCGACGCGCCGCCGCGTATCGAATTGGCAAGGGCCGCCGTGAACAGCGCCAGCACACTTATCCAGAAGATCGCGCCTGTATTATATGCCTTGGTTTTGCTGTTTTCCATGACGCCCTCTTCCCCGAATTCCCTGTCAGTTCGCGCCGAGTCCCAGCACCTGTCTGATCATATTGTTATCCACCTCGCCGCCGGCAAAATCATCAAATGCTTTTTCGGCACGGGTAATCATATGCCGGGCAATGAAGGGTGCGCCTTCAGCCGCCCCTTGTTCCGGATGCTTGAGCGCGCACTCCCATTCAAGCACGGCCCAGCCATCATAGCCATATTGCGTCATCTTGGAGAAGATCGCCCCAAAATCGATCTGCCCGTCACCCAGAGAGCGGAAGCGCCCCGGCCTTTCAACCCAGCCCGAATAGGAACCATATACACCCGCGCGGCCATTGGGACGGAATTCGGCATCCTTGACGTGGAAGGCCTTGATCCGTTCATGATAGATGTCGATGAACGCCAGATAATCGAGCTGCTGCAACACGAAATGCGACGGATCATAGAGGATGTTCGCACGCGGGTGATCATCCACAGCATCCAGAAACCGCTCGAACGTCACGCCGTCATGCAGATCTTCACCGGGATGCAGTTCATAGCATGCGTTGACGCCATTTTCCTCGAACACATCCAGAATCGGTTTCCAGCGCCGCCCCAGTTCGGCAAAGCCTTCCTCAACCAGTCCTGCGGGACGTTGCGGCCACGGATACATCAGATGCCACATCAGCGCGCCGGAAAAGGTGGCGTGACTGGTGCAACCAAAACGCTGGCTGGCGCACGCGGCGAGTTTGACCTGATCGACGGCCCACGCCGTGCGTGCTTCGATATTGCCATGCATCTGCGTCGGCGCGAAGCCGTCGAACAGCCGGTCATAGGCCGGATGCGACGCCACTAACTGTCCCTGCAAATGTGTGGAAAGTTCGGTGACTTCCACACCGTTCGCCGCGCACAGGCCTTTTACCTCATCGACATAGGTCTGGCTTTCTGCCGCCTTTTCGAGATCGAACAACCGACCGTCCCATGTGGGAATCTGCACGCCCTTATAGCCCAGCCCGGCTGCCCATTTGGTAATGGAGTCGAGTGAATTGAACGGGGCTTCGTCACCAGCGAACTGCGCAAGGAAAATGGCAGGGCCCTTCATAGATATTGCTCCTTCACAAGTTCACCCAGACCGCGCCCTGCCGGCTGGATTCCAGACTGGCGCGGAGGAAGTGCATGCCCGAAAGCGTGTCTTCCATCGTCGCATAGCCCGGCGCACCGCTCGCAGATTCGCCTTCGCGAAGGGAGCGGCCAAAGGCTGCGTAGATATTGGCAAAGGCTTCCAGATAGCCTTCAGGATGCCCGCCCGGGGTGCGCTGGATCGCCACAATGTCTTCGGCCAGATAGGGCCGGTTGGCTCCGGCGTGATACACCTGGTCAGGCCCGTCCCGGCCTTTGACGGTCAGCGTATTCGGCTCTTCCTGCCGCCAGTGCAGCCCGGCCTCCTCGCAATAGATCGCGATGGCGAGGTCATTCATGTCACCAACGCAAATCTGGCTGGCAGTGAGCGTTCCCCTGCCCCCGCCCGAAAGCCGGAACAGCGCCGCGCCATCATCATCGATGCGCCTGCCCGGCAGCATCGCCAGTTCCGCGCAGATCGACGTAATCCGCTCGCCCGTGATAAACTCCACAAGGTTCGCCGCGTGCGTGCCGATATCGCCGAAAGCCCCCGCATCTCCGGAACGCGCCGGATCGACGCGCCATTCCGCCTGTTTGTTGCCTTCAAGATCGGATGCGCGTGACAGCCAGTCCTGCGTATATTTGACCATCACGCGCCGCACTGCGCCAAAATCGCCACTCGTCACCATGCGCCGCGCCTGCTTGACGAGTGGGTAGCCGGTATAGGTGTGGGTGACGGCAATCCGGCGGCCAGTCCGCG
>JANOAJ010000255.1:0-18029 GCA_031411035.1 Sphingomonadales bacterium | reverse complement strand
ACGCCCTGTTCGGCCTGCTCGATCAGCGTATCGCGGAACACGTCCCAGGTCAGGTCTTCGGCGACGCCACCGACTTTTTCGAGCGCCTGATAGATCGGCACAGTGCCAATCGGCACGGGGCTGTTGCGGATGATCCATTCGCGGGTGTCATGAATGTTACGGCCTGTGGAGAGGTCCATCACTGTGTCCGCGCCCCAGCGGATGGACCAGACCATCTTGTCCACTTCGCTCGCCACGTCAGACGCGACCGCGCTGTTGCCGATATTGGCGTTGATCTTCACGAGGAAATTGCGGCCAATTGCCATTGGTTCGGATTCAGGGTGATTGATATTGTTGGGGATGATCGCCCGGCCCCGCGCGATTTCATCCCGCACGAATTCGGGCGTGACATAATCGGGGATTTCCGCGCCGAAGCTTTCGCCATCGCGGATATATTCGGCAAGCCGTTCGCGGCCGAGATTTTCGCGCTCCGCGACATAGATCATTTCCGGGGTGATGATGCCTTTGCGGGCATAGTGCATCTGGGAGACGTTGGCGCCGGCCTTGGCGCGCAGCGGGCGCTTGATCGCCATCGGGAACTGGGGCACCCCGCCGCTGCGATCCGGACCAAGCTGGCCATTATCCTCAGGCTTGAGTTCACGCGCGTCATAGCTTTCCACGTCTCCGCGCCCGGTGATCCAGTCCCGCCGGAACTGCGGCAGGCCCGCCATGATGTTGATGTTCGCTGCCGGGTCTGTGTAAGGCCCGGACGTATCATAGACCCGCACCGGCGCATCATCGCAGCTGGGATCAAGGCTGATTTCCCGCATCGCGACCTTCACATCCGGATTGCCCTGCGCGGGCACATGGATTTTCCGGCTTCCCCTGATCGCCCCGGTAGTGACTTTCAGTTCAGTGGGGGCGTGCAGATCGGCCATGGTCTTGCTCCTTGTTGTTACAGAGCAAGAGCGCGGTTGTGGATGGCCGCTCCCTCCCTCCGCCCGTGCAAACGGGATCAGGTTCGGCGGGTCGCAGGGCGTTACACCTGCCTCTCAGTCACACGACTCCCCGGGGATGGGCGCAGTCTAAAGGCACGCGATCAGAATGTATAGGCCAGCCCGACCCCGCCGAACCACTGATTGCGATCCCGCGTAACGGGGGAGCGGGCGAAATCGCCCAGCAGCCGTTCGTAATTACCAATGGCGAAGAAGGAGAGGCCGTGGCGCAGGTCCCCGGTCACCGAGATGTTGGTCAGCAGGCCGACATTGATATCCTTGAAGCCGCTGCCCGGCCGGTAGGCAGTGAGGCCGCTCGCCAGGCTTTGTGCGGGTGTCACGCCGAAATAGGTGCGGGCATAGCCGCCCCCGACGTGATCCGCCGCAATCGACGCGCCGACATAGAGTTTTTCGCTCAAGGGTGTGGTGTAGCTGATCGAGGGCGTCGTGATCGTGCTGCGGTGCGTGCCGGTGACATCATGGCTGACCGCGACATCGAAGCTCAGCGTATCAAAGTCTGACGTGATAACGCCCGTGCGCTGAATGCCGGCATGGCCGCCCAGTTCAATCGCAGGGTCCAGCTTGCCCAGCGCCACAATCTGCGGATCGCGCGTGCGCTTGTTGCTGGTGCGGGACAGCGTGGCATGGGCCATCGGGCCAAACACGAACTTCGTCTCTCGCCCGGTATGCGCAGGCACAATGTCAACCGAAAGGCCCGTGCCTGCCGTAGAAAAATACATGCCGGATACATAGCCACGCACGGCGACCGCCGGGACAATCGTGTTGCTGTCCGCCCCTTCATAGCGCGGGATGCTGGCCGCGCCGACGCCGATGGTCAGGCTATCCGGCGCGCGTTCACGCGGCGCTTCCTGCGCGAACGCGGGGGTGGCGAGGATAAGGGCAAGGGTGAAGCGAACGGCAACCGGGGGCAAAAAGCGCAAAATGATTCTCCTGAGTTGCGGGGAGAACCATCGGGGGTGGGGTATGTTCCGCTAGAGCGCGGGAGTGGTGCTTTGGTGGATGGCCGACCCCATTAGGGGCGTTTGCCGCTGCGCAACGCCAATGCACCGGTGTGAAGATGCTGGCGCAAGAAGCGGCTCAGCGCGCTGAGCTCTGAAAAGCCCAACCGGGCGGCAACATCGGTTGCGCTCAACCCTTCGCGTCCCAGATAATCCTGGGCAAGCCGGATGCGGCTCTCCATCAGCAACCGTGAAAAGCTGGTATTCGCGGCAGACAGCTGACGCTGCAAGGTGCGCGGATTGACATGCAGTGCCGCAGCGACTGTGCTAATATTGCTCCTCCGGCTTGGCAGCAGAGTGCAGATCATTGCCGATGCCTTCATCACTACGTCGCGCTGTTCCGCATCGGCAACTTTTTCAAGCTGCCTCAGCGCCGAACCGATCGGCGCGGCGGCGCGCCAGCGCAAATCCTTCGCACTGAACAGGATGGCGTTCTTACCGGCGTTGAACACAATTCTGGTTCCAAACGCACGGGCATAGTCCCCCGCTTTTCCCAGCCGGTCGTGGGCAAGCAATACCATCTTGGGCCGCCAGCCTGCGCCCAGAAATTGCTGGAACGCCCGCGCGTGGACGGCAAGCGTTGCTTCGGCAAAATGGCGCGGTTCGAATTGACCGCTGGCGACGAAATGCAAGCGCCCCGCCCCCTCGGTGCCGTCACGACGGAATGCCAGGCTGTAGCCACTGGTATGCTGCGCCAGATGCCGCTGCATCAGATCATAATAGTCCGGGATCGAACGGCATTGTTCGGCAATCAGGGCGGGCAGCCCGATGATGCGGGGATCGACATGTTCCGCCGCCAGCAATCCGAAATTCGGATATCCGGTTTCCCGCGCTGACCATTCCACTGCGTCGATAAGCGCCGTGGCCGGGATCAGACCGCCGCTCTTCGTGGCAGCGTCGAGATCAAGACCAATCGCATCGCATATGGCCTGTGCCGCGAGGCCAAGCGTCGCCGCGAACCGGAAGAGCGGTTCCAGGATGTTGTTATGGGCAAGTGGCTCCATGGCGCGAATAGTCAACTTTATGTCGTGATCTGTCAAGTTATCGGCGCGGCGAACCTTCATAAAGCGCCTCAATGCCAAAGCGATAGCTGGAGGATGCACCGATGAAACGATTTGCCACGAAACTGCTCGCATCAGCCGCCGCACTCATGCTCGGCGCAACCGGGCACGCGCAGGACGCGCAGGTCCTGCATTTCGGCGATGACAGCATTGAAGCGGCAGCCCCGGTGTCCCCGCTCGTGGAAAAGGCGCTGCAAGCCTATGTCTATGGCTATACGCCCGTCTATTTCGACGTCTCGATGAAAACCTATACCAACGTCGCCAAGCCGAGCGAAAACCCCAACCAGATGTGGGCACCAGTCAACCAGTTTTTCCACGGTCGCCGTCAGCAGACGGCCGAAAACACAATGGGCGTCGCGCCCAATTCCGACACGCTCTACACAATGGCCTATCTGGATGTCAGCAAGGAGCCGGTCATCTGGCATCTTCCCGCTTGGGCGGGGCATTATTATGTCTGCCCGATCCACAATATGTGGGCGGACAATATCTCGGTCGGCAATCGCACCAATCCAGGGCCCATCGAAGTCGATTATGCGGTAACCGGCAAGGATTGGCATGGCAGCTTGCCCGTCGGCGTGCGCCGTATCCAGATGGACAGTGATCATGCGATGATCCTGTGCCGCATCCGTCAGGATTTCGATCCCGCAAGCCTGACATCGGCGCACCAGTTTCAGGACGGGATGGCGCTGACACCCCTTTCCCAATGGAAGAAAGGTCAGCATTATACCTCGCCGGCGGGCAGGATTGATCCCGCGATCAACCCGTGGATGCTTTCCACCGTGCCCAAACAGATCATGGCGATGGATGCTCAAGCATTTTACAGTCGCATGGCCACCGTGCTGGCGATCAATCCACCGACGCAGGAAGATGGCGAGGCAGTGGCTACGCTCAAGAGTTTTGGCATTGTGCAGGGGCAGCCGTTCAATTTCGCAGCCCTTCCCGCTGACAAACAGGATGCACTCAACCAGGCGATGGTGCTTGGCCCGCCAATGCTCCGCCGCGCGCTTGGCAATCTGGGACCGCGCGTCAATGGCTGGCCCTACGCGCTGGTCGTGGGGCGGTATCAAGAACATTATCTCAAGCGTGCCGCCGCCGCCCAGTTCGGCTTTTCCGGCAATATGATGGAAGACAATATGCAGTCAGTGAACCTGCACGATTCCAAAGGCGCGCAACTGAATGGCGATCATCGTTACACCATTCATTTCGCAGCGGGAAAAACACCGCCGGTTGATGGTTTCTGGTCGTTCACGGTCTATACTGCCGGAACTTATGACATATATGCGCCCAAGGGTCGCAACCCGGTTGGGAATCATGACAAAACCAACCCGCTCCACGTCAATGATGACGGGTCAGTCGATATCTATGTCCAGCCCGAGCCCACCGGCAATCCGGCCAAGGATCATAATTGGCTGGCAACGCCCAAAGGCACGGATTTCATGGTCTATTTCCGCACCTATGGCCCGCATCCTGAGGTTTACCGCTTCAATAGCGCAACAGGCCAGCCCGGCTATATTGTGCCTGCGCTGGTGCAAGCCGATGACTGAAGTTCTGTGACGGATTTACGCCCCGTCACAACATATACTTCACCCGAACCGTCTGGCTGCTCGCCCCCGCGCCCACGATGAACTGCGCTGCGGCAAATTTGGGCGGGCCGAAGCTGATTTTGGGATCACGGGAAAAACCGAAGCCTTCGCGCGGCATCATCATCATTGTGTCCATCTTGTTGTTGCCATTCTCGTCATGGATCAGCGAGATGGCGTAGGTGCCGGGCGCAAGGTCCGCGACATGGACATGCGCCGCCTGCCCAGCCGCCACCTTGATCTTTCGCGCCGTGACATCCGCCTTGCAATCGGGAAAGCCCTTGGGGTTGGTGGTTAGGCAGATCAGCACATTGCCCTTGGCATTGCGCAATCCCGATATGCTGAGATCAAGGCTGCCCGACGGTGCCTGCGCGCGCGCGTTCATGGGGGAAGTGGCCAAGGCCAAGATCAGTGCCGCACAGGCGATCCCAGAACCGGAAATAGAGCCCATAATTCCCCCGATACGCATCGTGATGCTGCTGATGATGCGTCGCGGTTATCAGCCATTGCCCTGCCCGTCCATGAACAAGCCCGCGCGGGAACATTTCCCATCCCATATGATTGCTGACGCCCATGACAGTCATGATCGAAAGCACGACGCCCAGTGCCGCCACATGGATCGGGATCAGGAATACCAGCGCCGGGATCACCAGCGCGCCGGTGATCGCTTCCCACGGGTGAAAGCTCATCGCGGCCCAGGCGGTGGGCGGACGGCTTTCGTGATGGACAGCGTGCGCGATGCGGAACAGGCGGGGCGCGTGCATCCAGCGGTGCGTCCAGTAAAACCATGTGTCATGCGCGGCGAGATAGAGCAGAACGGAAAGCGGCAGATACCAGAGAGGGTAATCAGCGGCATCCGCATAGATCCGCGTCCAGCCCCGGTTCTGCCAGCCCCATGCCACGATGCCGGCAGGCGCGCCATAAATCCCGGCACTGGCAAGGCTCCACCAGATTTCCCGCTGCATCTGCCGCCCCAGCCCCGCATAGAGCCCCGGATGCCGGAACCGCGTCGCCCAGGCGAAGGCCCCGCTGGTCAGCAGATAGCGGACGCCGACGATCAGCGTCATGGCAAGCGCTGCAATCAAGATGGCACCAAGGTTGGACATTGGCTGCCTTTACGGCATAGTCCGCACTTCGGAAACTGCCGACAGGAGCGATGCTGGAATGACTCTCGACATGTTGACGCGCACCCGCGCCATCACGCCATTCGATGTCAGCGACAATGCCCTTTATACAGAGAATCGCTGGCACGCGCCCTTTGCGCAATTGCGGCGCGATATGCCGGTCAGTTACCGGCCTGACAGCCCCTATGGCCCTTTCTGGTCCGTCACCACGCTGGATATGATCCAGCAGGTGGAAATCCACCCGGAAATCTATTCCTCATCCTATGAACTGGGCAACATCACCATTGCCGACACGGTGAGCGGTTCCGAATTCCCCAACTTCATCGCGATGGACGCGCCGCGCCATACGGAGCAGCGCAAGGTCGTCCAGCCTGCCTTCAACCCCAGCGAAATGACCCGCCGTGAACGCGAAATCCGCGCGCGGACGAAACAGGTGCTCGACAGCCTGCCCGCAGGTGAGACGTTTGACTGGGTGGATCGCGTCGCAATCGAACTGACAATGGGCATGCTGATCATCCTGTTCGACATGAACTGGGATGAACGCGCCAATCTGAAACGATGGTCAGACTTTGCGAGTGACGTGCGGCCTGACCCGACGCCGGAACGACACGAACAGTTCCTGCTGGAAATGGGCCAGATGCTTGCCCGTTTCGATCAACTTCTGGAGGAAAAACGGGCGCTGCCGCCCGCCGACGACATTCTTTCCCGCATGATCCACAGCAAGGCGATGGGCGATCTGACCGCGATGGAACGGATCGCCAATATCGCGCTGCTGATCGTGGGCGGCAATGATACCACCCGCAATTCGATGAGCGGACTTGTGGAGGCGCTGCACCTTTTTCCTGACCAGTTCGACAAATTGCGCGCCGATCCCTCGCTGATCCCCAACGCGTGTCAGGAAATCATCCGCTGGCAATCCCCGGTAACCCATATGCGCCGCACCGCGCTGTCTGACGCTGAACTGGGCGGGCAACAGATTGCCAAGGGCGACAAGATTGTGATGTGGTATATCTCCGCCAACCGCGACGAGGCTGTGTTTGCCGATGCAGACCGGTTCGATGTGACCCGCGAAAACGCGCGCCGCCATATCGCCTTTGGTCATGGCGCGCATCGCTGCGTCGGCGCGCGACTGGCCGAGATCCAGTTGGCGGCGCTGATCGAGGAAATCGTGACGCGCAACATCCGCATCGAACCAGCAGGCGCGCCGACGCGGCTGGCCAGCCCGTTCCTGCACGGGTTTACTGAAATGCCGGTGCGGATTGTGCCGCTGGGGTAAGGACGCCTAGCCCCGCAAGGCGCGAAGGGTTTCCACCTCTTCGGGGTGGCGATCGAGAATTTCGAGCAAGCCAATTGCCGCGTCTGACGGCGGCACCTTGCCGCTTTCATATTTCTGGAATGCCCGCTTGCCGCCGCCAATGATCCGCCCCGCCTCTTCCTGGGTGAGCTTCAGCTTTTTGCGGATACGCCGGATACGCGCGGCATATTCGGCGCGGAGTTCGCAATAGATGCGATCCGACTCAAGCAAATCTGTACCAATGAACAGACCATTTTCTTCTTCCGGATCAAGCGGATACCAGCCTGGCACCTCGACATCCTGACTCAGGGCACCAAAGCGTATCGTCTCGGTACGCACCCCTCGATAATAGATTTCGCCATTTTCAGGGTTGATACGCGTGTGTTCCATCACTGCACTTCCTTGAACGATGTCAGCGACACTTCCATCAGAGTCTCGCCTGCAAATTTCAGGTAAAGCCAATAGCGATCAAAGGGGATCACATAGCTATCATGCCAAATCCGCGAATTCGGTGGGCTATGCGCCGTTTTCGATTTGACAAAATCGGATCGCTCAAGCGACTGAACAACATCGACGACATCCTGCAATCCGAAGCCCAGAACACGCGCCGAACGAACGGCAACACGTGAAATCTGGAGTGTTTCAGCAGAGACAAACCGCGCCTGTATCCCTTCCAAATCATGATGCGGCTTTAACTTCACCATTTACGCGCACTCCAATACACCTTTATGGTGTATCAGTCAAATAGACTCATACTTCTCTGGCAATTGTATGTTTACGACTATTTGTTTGCAACCGCCAAATTGTGGCGGAACCGTACCCAGTGCGCCTTACGGCACCAACACGGTATCCACGGCCTCTGCCGCCATCTCCGGATAGTCCAGCGTGTAGTGCAGCCCCCGGCTTTCGTGGCGGTGCAGGGCGGAGCGGATGATCAGGTCTGCCACTTCCACAAGGTTGCGCAGTTCGACGAGATCAGGGGTCACGCGGAAGGCGCTGTAATAGTCTTCCACTTCCTGCCGCAGCAGGTCGATCCGGTGCTTGGCGCGTTCGAGCCGTTTGGTCGTCCGCACGATGCCGACGAAATTCCACATGAAATGGCGGATTTCGCGCCAGCATTGCTGGATCACCACTTCCTCATCGCTGTCTGCCACGCGGCTTTCATCCCAGGCGCGGATGGCCGGTGCGGGGGGCAGCGCGTCCCAATGGGCGTCGATATGACGGGCGGCCGCATCGCCAAAAACAAGGCATTCCAGCAGCGAGTTTGAAGCCAGACGGTTCGCGCCGTGCAGGCCCGATTGCGTCACTTCGCCTGCCGCATACAGGCCCGGCGCATCCGTTCGGCCATCCAGATCAACCAGCACACCGCCACAGGTATAATGCTGCGCGGGCACGACCGGGATCGGCTCTCGGGTGATGTCGATGCCCAACCCCATCAGCTTTTCATAGATGTTGGGGAAATGTTCGCGGACGAATTCCGGCGGCTTGTGGCTGATATCAAGATGGACATAATCCAGCCCGAGCCGCTTGATTTCATGGTCAATCGCGCGGGCCACCACATCGCGCGGGGCCAGTTCCTCACGCGTATCAAAGCGGGGCATGAAGCGTTCGCCGGTGGTCGGGATTTTGAGCTGCCCGCCCTCTCCGCGCACCGCTTCGGTGATCAGGAAATTCTTGACCTGAAGATTGTAGAGGCAGGTCGGGTGGAACTGCATGAATTCCATATTGGAAATGCGGCATCCCGCGCGCCACGCCATCGCAATGCCATCACCGGTCGCGCCGCGTGGTGCGGTGGAATAGAGATAGGTGCGCCCTGCCCCGCCGCACGCCAATATGGTGGCCCGCGCCGTATGGGTTTCCACCTTTCCGGTCTTGCGGTTGAGCGCATAGACCCCGTGCACCCGGCCGCTTGTGGAAAAACGCTGCTGGTGGCGGCCAACGATCAGATCAATCGCCACCATTTCGGGAACAAGAGTGATGTTGGGGTGCGCGTGCGCGGCCGTTTCCAGCGCCTGCTGCACGGCCCAACCCGTCGCATCGTTCACGTGGACGATCCGGCGATGGCTGTGCCCGCCCTCGCGCGTCAGATGCCAGCGCTCATCATCACCCGGATTGAAGGGCACACCCAGTGCTGCCAACCGCTCAATCGCCGCGGGCGCATTTTCGATCACGAATTCCACCGTTTGCCGGTTGTTGAGGCCGCCGCCTGCCACCATCGTATCGCGGATATGATCCTCAAAGGTATCACCCGGCTCCAGCACCGCCGCAATCCCGCCCTGCGCCCAGGCAGTTGCCCCGTCACTGAGCGCACCCTTGGCCAGCACCGTGACGGCCCGGGTCTGCGCCAGATGCAGCGCCGCCGTAAGCCCCGCCGCGCCGGAGCCGATGATGAGGACGTCAGTGCTAGCCATTGTCCGCCCGGGTCAGATTGAGGAAAACATGTTCCAGATCCGCCTCGCGGGTGGAAACGTCGGCAATGCCATATCCCGCCGCCTGCACCGCGCCCAGTACATCGCCTGCATTCGCGACCGCTTTGGAATAGGTGATGGACAGCACCCGCCCCGCCTTCAGTTCCACTTTCTGGAACATGGGGGAATTGGGCGGCGTGCCCACATCCTTGTCCACCGTGATCTCGACCACCTTTTCCTGGGCCATGCCGACCAGTTCACGCGTGGGCTTGTTGGCGATCAGTTGGCCGTGGTTGATGATGGCAATCCGGTCACATAATTCCTCGGCTTCTTCGAGATAATGAGTCGTAAGAACGATGGTAACGCCAGCGCGGTTCAGTTCGCGCACATAGGCCCAGAGCTGCTGGCGCAGTTCAACGTCAACACCGGCAGTCGGTTCATCCAGCACGAGCACGGCGGGGGAATGGACCAGAGCCTTGGCCACCATCAATCGCCGTTTCATCCCGCCAGACAGCGTGCGGGAATAGGCCCGGGCCTTGTCTTCCAGATGCACCGCGCGCAGCAGTTCCATCGTCCGGCGCGCGGCCTTGGGCACACCGTAAAGCCCGGCCTGGATTTCCATTGTTTCGAACGGAGTGAAAAAGGGGTCAAACAGGATTTCCTGCGGCACGATCCCGATGCTTGCCTTGGCATTGCGGGGATGTTCGTCAATGTCGAAACCCCAGATGTTGGCGCTGCCCCCGCTTTTGTTGACCATGCCGGACAGGATGTTGATCAGCGTGGATTTGCCCGCGCCATTGGGGCCGAGAAGGCCGAAGATATTGCCCCGGGGCACATCGAAGGTTACGCCCTTGAGGGCCTCCTTCCCCCCTTCATACACTTTGCGGAGGTCGCGGATCGAAATGGCTGCATCTGTCATTCAACTGCCTTAGCGCGGGTCAGCGTTTTGGCAAAGCGGCCGAAGGTAAACGTGAAATTAACCATGCGCTTTCATGCGGACTTATCGCTTCATCGTTAACCACAGCGCCGTGGGAACAATGACCAGACTTCATGCGCGGGCGCTGGCCTTTGCCGCCATGCTTGCCCCGGCTTCGGCCATGGCAGCCGGTGCAGGTGCGCCCACCGAAGCCGTGCTGCTGCGCCCCCTGTCCATCGTCAATACGGATGACCTGCAGTTCGGAACAATGCTGCGCGGCGTGACAGCGGGCACGGTGGTAATCGATCCGTTCACTGATATCCGCACCACGACCGGCGGCGTGACGGCAGCAGGCGGCAACCCGGCAGCAGCCCGGTTTGTTACCTATGGCGGGCCACTTCAGACGCTGCAGGTCAATCGCGGCCCCCTGCCAGTGCTGACGAACGGCACAGGCGGGACGATGGCGGTCACCCAGTTGACGCTCAACGGCCCGGTTACGCGCTTCCTCAGCGCGGCCGGCGTGCTTGATCTCAGAGTGGGCGGCACGCTGGCAGTCAGTGCAAACCAGCCAGAAGGTGTCTATTCCGGCACCTTCCAGATCATCGTTACCTATTTCTAAGTCCTACTGCGGCATTAACGATGCGCCTTCAGGCCGGTTTAGGAGGCCTTGCGCTACCTGCCCCCCATGACCAGACCAATCCGTAACCCGCTGCTTGCGCCCGGGGCTGCCATTATTGCGGCCTTCTCAGCCTCGCCTGCCCTTGCTGCAGGCGCTTCGGGGCCCGCCGAGGCTGTGCTGATTTCACCGCTGAGCCTGGTGAACACCGAAGATCTGGATTTCGGCACCCTGATTTCCGGCGCCTTGCCCGGAACAGCGACGATCGACGCTTCCACCGGAGCGCGATCCGTAACCGGCGGGGTTGTGGCAGCGGGCGGCACACCCAAGCGCGCCGAATTTGTGGGTATTGGCACTGTCGGTCTGCTCACGCTTGTCAGCATGAGTCCGTCCCCCATTCTGACAAACGGCAGTGGCGGGACGATGCCCACTGCCCTGGTGATGGAAGGCGGCACCGGCCTGCGCCTTTTGCCCGGCACAGGCGTACAGACGTTCCGCGTGGGCGGCACGCTGACAGTCGGCGGCAGCCAGGCCGTGGGCACCTATTCAGGCACCTTCACTGTCACGGTAACATATTTCTGAACCGGTTGAAGCGCACAGCACCTGTTGCTATGCGCGCACCATGAGCCAAGCACCCGAAACCGTTACCGTCAAATCCCGCCGCGTTTCCTGCGACGGCGCCAGCGACATTCCCGGTGGCGCCGCACTCGGTCATCCCCGGGTCTTTCTTGAAATTGACGAGAAGGGTTATGTGGAATGCGGCTATTGTGACCGGCGCTTCGTGCTGGCCGGTGGCGTTCCGGACGCCGGCCACTAAGTCCCTTCGCCCGGATTAACCAAGGGCACCCATCACTTCACTAACTCGTTGCGATTACAACGAAAAGGCGATGACCAATGCTTCCGCCTTCCGGCTGGCCTTTTTCGGCTTTGCTGCGCTTGCCGCCCTTGTGCTGCACAGCGCCGCGCATGCCGCAAACGCAAGCGGCAACGGCACGGCCAAGACGATCAGCCCGTTGAGCATCGCCCGGACAGCCGATCTGGATTTCGGCATCCTGATCCCGACGGCAACCGGCGGGACGGTGGCCATCGACGCGCAAACATCGGCCCGCACCGCGAGCGGCGTCATTCCGGCAGGGGGCAGTGTTTCGGCGGGCCAGTTCATCGGCGCCGCCACTCCTGCCGCTGTGGTCACCTTCACCCTCGCGCCCTCCCCCTCCATGACGCTCAACAGAATCGGCGGCGGAGCGAGCATGACGGTCAACCAGCTCCGCCTCAGCCGGGATGGCGGAACATCCCAGCCTTTCGGCCCCAATCACACAATGAACGCCTCGGGAGCAGTGCTGCTCGGCGTGGGCGGGCGGCTGAATGTTGGCCCGAACCAGATGGAAGGGGTTTATGAAGCCATTTTCACGCTGACGATGGACTATCAATAGCCGATAGCGCTGCCTATATCGGCGGCATGACAAGCCTTATTGATCCCCGCGCCTTCCTCTATCGTGACGGCGCCCTTGATCCTGCCACCGCGCAGCGTCTCACGGCCGAACTGCTTGGCAAATGCGATGATGGTGAACTTTATCTGCAATATCGCGCCTCGGAGAGCTTCGGCTTTGATGATGGCCGCCTGAAAACGGCGGACTATTCCACGGACGCCGGGTTCGGTCTGCGCGGGGTTTCGGGCGAGATGACCGGCTTTGCCCATGCTAATGAATTGAGCGAAGCCGCCATCCGCCGCGCGGGCGAGACGCTGACTCTGCTTGACCCGGCCAAGGGCGCAATGTCTGCCGCCCCCCGCCTCAACAACCGGCATCTCTATACCGATGGCGATCCGATGGGGCTGATCCCCTTTGCCGACAAGGTGGCGCTCTGCCAGCAGATTGATGCCGCTGCCCGCGCGCGCGATCCGCGCGTGGTGCAGGTTTCGGTGGGCCTTTCCGGCAGTTGGTCTGTGGTGGAAATCGTTCGCGCGGACGGATTTCTTGCCACCGACATCCGCCCGCTGGTGCGCCTGAATGTCGGCATCGTGTGCGAACAGAACGGGCGTCGCGAAAGCGGCAATTTCGGGATGGGAGGGCGCTATATGTATGATGGCCTGTTCCAGCCCGCGACCTGGAACCGCGCGATTGACGAAGCGCTGAAACAGGCGCTGGTCAATCTGGAGAGCATTGATGCCCCTGCCGGTGAAATGACCGTGCTGCTAGGCCCTGGCTGGCCCGGCATCATCCTGCACGAAGCCATCGGCCACGGGCTGGAAGGCGATTTCAACCGCAAGGGCACGTCTGCCTTTTCCGGTCGCGTCGGCGAACGAGTGGCAGCGGAAGGCATCACCGTGGTGGACGACGGGTCGATTCCGGATCGTCGCGGCTCGCTCTCCATCGATGATGAAGGCACGCCGACGGGCGAAACCATCCTGATCGAAAACGGCATCCTCAAAGGCTATATGCAGGATCGCCTCAATGCACGGCTGATGGGTGTGGAACCCACCGGCAATGGCCGCCGCGAAAGCTATGCCCACGCCCCCATGCCGCGGATGACCAACACTTTCATGAAGGCCGGCAATGATGATCCCGCCGAACTGCTATCGCGCGTGAAGAAGGGCATTTTCGCCAAGAGTTTCGGCGGCGGTCAGGTGGATATTGTTTCGGGAAAGTTCGTCTTCAGTTGCACCGAAGCCTATATGATCGAAAACGGCAAAATCGGTGCCCCGGTGAAAGGCGCGACCCTGATCGGCGACGGCCCGAGCGTGCTGACCAAGGTTACCGGCATCGGCAATGATTTCGCGCTGGATGAAGGTGTGGGCGTTTGCGGCAAAGGCGGACAGAGTGTGCCGGCAGGGGTTGGTCAGCCGACACTGCTGGTCGATGGGCTTACCGTTGGGGGGACGGCGGGGTAGATTGACCAGGAATCGGGCCTCTCTAGTTAAAACATTCGATACTTCGCCAACGGCAGCCCATTCTCCTCAATCCGCGCGTTCCACGCCGCAAATGCATCGGCATTCTGAGCCTTCCCATCATTGCCGCGCAACATCGCGGCAATGGGATATTTTGCATTTCGCGCAAGGCGGGCAACGCGTTCGGCGCGACGCTTCATTTCCCGTACTTGGGCTTCTTCTTCGGCCATGATCTGACGTTATCGACAATCATGTGACCGCGCTATAGCAAGGGCCAAGGAGCACCGCATGTCCGAATTCTTCCCTGCCCTCACCGAAGACCATATCGCCTTCGTCACAAAACAGCCGGTGTTTTTCGTGGCCACGGCGGCGGTGGACGCGCGAATCAACCTTTCGCCCAAAGGGATGGACAGTTTCCGCGTTCTATCGCCGGGCCAGGTCGGCTATCTGGATGTGGGCGGATCGGGCAATGAAACCCACGCCCATCTGGCAGCCGACGGGCGGATCACGATCATGTTCTGCGCCTTTGATCGCCCTGCCCTGATTTTCCGCATCTATGGGCACGGACGGGCGGTGCTGCCACAGGATCCGGAATGGGATGCCGTTTCGGCACCTTTCACCCTGCTGCCCGGCACGCGGCAGATATTCATCATTGATGTGGAGAGCGTGCAGACCAGTTGCGGTTGGGGGGTGCCGTTCATGTCGTTCGACCGGGAACGCGAAACGCTGCGCAAATATCATGTGGCCAACGAAACACCGGAACGGCTGGACGTGCTGGCTGGCCGCACCAAAAGCATTGATGGCCTGCCGACCCGCCCGCAATCCCATTTCCCGGCGCGCTGATGCCGCTTGTTGAAGCTGCCCGCTTTTACAACAGCTTCGAAGCCGGGCTGGCGGAATCGAAACTGGCTGACGCGGGCATCCATTCGGTGCTGTTCGATGACGGCATGTCCAATTTCTACGGCAGCAGCATTATCCCCATCCGCCTGATGGTGCTTGACGAAGATTTGCACGACGCCCTCACAGAACTTGCCTAAATATTGGCAATTATATACTTGACGTAGAGACGCTTTCCGCCTAATCCTTGGGCATACAAGGAAACAGGCCATGTTTGATCTCACGAACCCCATTTTCACCGATGCCGACGCAGCCCGCGCACACCTTGAAGCCGTGAATTGGCCGGAAGGGCCGTTCTGCCCCCACTGTGGCGAGACAGAAAACGTGCATCGGTTGCAGGGTAAGTCCACTCGCCCCGGCCTGATCCAGTGCAACTCTTGTCTGAAAAACTTCACCGTCACGGTTGGCACTGTGTTTGAGCGTTCAAAGATCACGCTCAACAACTGGCTGCTGGCTACCTACCTGCTTTCGTCCAGCAAGAAGGGAATGAGCGCCCACCAGCTGCACCGTATGCTGGGCGTTACCTACAAGACTGCATGGTTCATGGCGCACCGTATCCGCGAAGCAATGGACGGCGCGGCTGGCAACGATCCGCTGGGCGGCCCCGGCAAGTTCATTGAAGCCGACGAAACATATGTGGGCGGCAAGGACAGGAACAAGCACGCGGTCAAGCGTTCTGGCAAAGGCCCGAACTTGGCCGCCAAGGCTGCTGTCGTCGCGCTCGTAGAGCGTGAGGGCCATGTTCGCAGCTTCCACGTGGCAAACGTCAACGCTGCGACCTTGCGCGGCGTGCTGGTTGAAAATGCTAGCCGCGAAAGCTGGTTGATGACCGATGAAAGCTTCCTTTACCGCAAGGTCGGCCAAGAGTTTAAGGGCCACAGCGCCGTTGAACACGGCAAGGGCGAGTATGCCAGATTGAACGGCCTCATTCACAGCAACACGACTGAAAACTTCTTCTCTATCTTGAAGCGCGGTGTGATCGGCACCTATCACCATCTGAGCGAAGCACACCTTGGCCGTTACTGCCGTGAGTTTGATTTCCGCTACAACACGCGCAAGATCACAGATGGCGAGCGCGCGGATGCTGCCTTGAAGGGTATCGTTGGCAAGCGCCTAACATATCGGCGGATTGGTCAACTCGCTGCCTAAAACGCAGGCAGCGCCCCGCCAGATCGGGACGCCCCGCAAGCGCTACTTTCGGTGAGACTCGACTCGCTTACCCCTGATAGGCACATGCGGCTTGTGAGGTGTGGCGAGCATTTGCTTCAATGTCGCCTCTGCACGGGCCGCCGTCTCCGCTTCGGAGTAGGTGTCATTCTCTAGAGGTTTTGTCATGGAGCCACCGGAAATTAGCAAGGAAGTTGAGCAGACCGCGTACTCTGCTTACTTCATATCGCTTGGTGAGTTCAATCATGCCTTCACGTCTCTGGAGCATCACCTCACATGCTGCATAAAAAACAGCCTTTCGCGGCAGATGCGCGAAGGAAGCGACGAGTGGATAGTCAATGCCATTGTGGGAAGCGTAAGGATCGGAACCGCCAAGGCAATCCTGAAAAGAATATTGAAGGTCATCAAAGCAGAAAAGCGCCAAATGGATTTGCTAGATAAGCTATTTCTTCAATCCGGGGAAATCGAATGGCTACGAAATCGCCTTGCTCATCACGCCACCTTTTTGCGTGGAACCGACGAAAATCACTGGTTTATCAATACTGATTTTGCGTCCGCCTCTGAGGAAGACAAGTCGGAGTTTGTTGGGTTCCAGCCAGGAGCAATCCGACTTGCATCGGCGGACTTAATTGCCATCAAGCAAGCTGTCGATGACTTGTTTTCGATGCTGCACGGGTTGATCCCGGCGCGAGAAATTGTGCTTCCGACATGGCAATATAAATCCTCGAAGCTAATTCGGCATCGTCCGAAATCTGGCGGTAGGCAAAAGCAATCCGCTCGCCCGCCGCAATCATAGCGGGAGTAACTTCGATTTGAGCGCCGACCTGTCGCTGAATGTCCTGTTTCATATGCACCCCTACGTCACGTATATAATTGCCTAAATATTAGGCAATAGCTGCCCCCTGCACAGGAATCGGGCGCACCTTGTGCCGTCTTCTTCATATAATCGTAACGATTCCGCACCGCACAAAAACTGGCACGGCAATTGCTTAGCTTTCCCCTGACACCAGCAAAGGGGGAAGCATGAAGCTGATCATTGCCATCATCAAACCGTTCAAGCTCGACGATGTGCGCGAAGCGCTCACGGAATTGGGCGTGTCCGGCATGACCGTTACGGAGGTCAAAGGATTTGGTCGCCAGAAAGGCCAGACCGAAATCTATCGCGGTGCCGAATACAGCACCAACATGGTGCCCAAGATCAAGGTGGAGGTCGCGTGCGCGGCCAGCATCGCTGACCGGGCGGTTGAAGCCATCCAGCAATCCGCCAACACCGGCGCGATTGGCGATGGCAAGATCTTCGTTCTCGCCATCGAACAGGCCGTGCGCATCCGCACGGGCGAAACCGACAATACTGCACTCTAGAAAAAAGGGGGAAGCATGACGAACAAGTTGAAATTCATGAGCGGATTGGGCGGCCTGGGTGCCGCCTTTGCTGCTCTGCCCGCCTGGGCACAGGACGCGGCGGCCAATGTCGCCGACGCTGCCACCAACGCCACTGCCGCAGTTGCCGCAGCGGCGCCCGCTGTTGCCGATGGCCCGATCAAGGCCCCTACCGTCGAACAGATGGCAGGCATGGTCGATAAGGGCGATACCACTTGGATGCTGATGTCATCCGTGCTGGTGCTGCTCATGTCCATTCCGGCGCTCGCCCTTTTCTATGGCGGCCTGGTCCGCACCAAGAACATGCTCAGCGTGCTGATGCAGGTTTTCATGATCGTCAGCGTTGCGGCCCTCATCTGGGTTTGCTGGGGCTACACAATGGCCTTTACCAGCGGTGGTGAAGGGGCTCTGGCTCCCTTTGTCGGCGGCTTTTCCAAGACGTTCCTCGCGGGTGTTTCCGCCAGCACCTATGCCGCCACATTCTCCAACAATGTCTATATTCCGGAATATGCGTTCGTCATTTTCCAGATGACCTTCGCGTGCATCACGCCCGCGCTGATCGTTGGCGCCTTTGCGGAACGGGTAAAGTTCTCCGCACTGATGATCTTCGTGGTTGCCTGGCTGACGATCGTGTATTTCCCGATCGCCCACATGGTCTGGTATTGGGCCGGCCCGGACTTCCTGCCCGATGCGCCAACCGATTACG
>JANOAJ010000254.1:0-6091 GCA_031411035.1 Sphingomonadales bacterium | reverse complement strand
GCGGGCGCGGTTAGCGTGCGGGCGGACAAAAGTCAAAGAAAACCGGAGGGTGCTTGCATGGGGCCGTGTTTCCGGCCCAAGAGGGTCGCATGAGTGGAGTGCCGCAATTCGCGCCGATAACGGCGGAGGTGGAAGGGCATCGGCTGACCCTGTTCATCAATGGGGCAGACCGTCTGGCTGCGCTGATGGCGCTGATTGACGGTGCGCGGAACTCGCTGCGGCTGTTCTTCTATATTTTCAGCGAGGATATGATCGCCACGCGGGTGCGCGACGCCTTGATGGCGGCGGCACAGCGCGGCGTGAAAGTAACGCTGCTGGTGGACGGCTTTGGCACGCCGGATACAGGCAGTTCCTTCTTCCAGCCGCTGATCGCGTCAGGCGCGGTCTTTGAACGCTTCGTGCCACGGTTGGGGCGGCGTTACCTGCTGCGCAACCATCAGAAGATTGTGGTGGCCGACAAGGCCCGCGCGCTTATCGGCGGATCGAACATCTCGGCGGATTATTATGCCGACGATTCTACCGCCAAAAGCTGGCATGACCTGTTCCTTCTGGTGGAAGGGCCAGCCGCACTGCGCCTGTCGCGCTATTTCGATTCGCTGGCGCGCTGGATGAAAGGCGGCACTGGCGGTTTTCGCAGGCTGGTCCGCCTGTTCCAGCGGCGCAGCGAAACCAGGGGTACGCTGCGCTGGCTGTATAACGGCCCGTTCCGCCGAATGAGCCCCCTCACCCGCGCCATCCGCAAGGATATTGATACGGCGGCCCAGGTGGACATGATCCAGGCCTATTTCGCCCCCAATTGGGGGATGCTGCGCAAGCTGGGTCGGGTGACCCGGCGGGGCGGGCTGTTGCGCCTCATCACGGCATCGCGCACTGACAACCGCACGACGATTGCTGCCGCGCGCCATTGCTATCGCCGCCTGCTCAGAAGCGGCGCGTCGATTGCTGAGTATCTGCCCCAGAGGCTCCACACCAAACTGATCGTGGCGGACAATGCCGTCTATATCGGCTCTGCCAATTTTGACATGCGCAGTCTCTATATCAACGGCGAAGTCATGCTGCGGGTGGAAGATGCCGCGTTTGCCACGGCAGTGCGCGGCCTTATCAATGCGCACGCCCCCTGGTGCGATCCGATCACGCGCGAAGAGCACCGGGCGCGGTCAACACCCTTCGCCCGCCTGCGCTGGCTGCTTGCCTATTTCCTGGTGTCCACGGTGGATTTCAGCGTGACGCGGCGGCTGAACCTGCGCGCGGATTGATTGGTGGCTGTCCCTTCAGGGACTGTCACTGGCACCGTCTCAATCTTTCCAAGCCCAGAACAGGCAGCAGGGCGGCACATTCCAATATTCCATCGCGCCATCGATGCGCTTGAAATGGGGAGTGAGGAAATCCTTCACCTTCGCGCGGAACTGATAGACCAGAAAGGCCCCGTCGGGGCGCAATATCCTGTGAGTCGCCGCAGCAATGGCGGGGCCGACGCCGGAAGGCAGCGTGGAAAACGGCAGGCCGGACAGCACATAATCGGCATGAGCGAAGCCCGAATCCCGAACAATCGACTCGACGTCTGCCGCTGAGCCCAGCACAGCGCGGAAGCGGTTGTCAGTGATGGTCGCGTTCAGATACCCGATAAAATCCGGATTGAGATCGATCGCGATATAGGTGGCGCCCGGCTTCAGCCGTTCCAGCACATGCGGGCAGAAGGTGCCCACACCGGGGCCATATTCCACAAAGAGATCGGTCTTGTCCCATTCCACGCGGCCCAGCATGTGGCGGATCAACGTGTCGGTGGACGGAATGATCGATCCAACCATGACGGGATGTTTCAGAAATCCTTTGAAGAACATGGCCCAGGGGCCAAGCCATTTGCGGGATTTGCGGAGGACAGCCGCTTGGGCAGACGAGGGGGACATGCACTTCCTGATCGCTGTTGCGGTGTTAGTGCCCGTTCGCAAATGGCAGCGGTCTTGGCAAGGGGGATGATTCAGGATCGTGCAACGAAGACGCAGCCCAGCGCGATCATCAGCGTGCCGGCCACGCGCAGCGGCGTGACATGCTCACCCAGCACCAGCGCGCCTGCCAGCATCGTCAGGATGAAGCCAAGGCCGACAAAGGGATATGCCATCGACAGCGGCACACGGCCCAGCACGAACAGCCAAAGCAGCGCGCCAAAGCCGTAAAGCGCGAGGCCCAGGATCACCATGGGCGACATCAGCATGGCGATCATCTCTCCCCCGGCACCGCCAGTGCGGGCGGCACTGTCAATCTTCGTGCCAATCTTGAGGCATAATTGCGCCAGCGCCGACAGGGCGACGCTCGTCAGGATCAGGGCAAGCAAGCGTATCGTCATCACCCCAACCTCATCGTTTGGGCCACGACGACCACCAGCCCCATAAGGCCCGCAACCATGATGCTGCGCGAATCTTTGGTGGCAAAGGCCACGGGATCGCCTTCCACCTCACCTCTCCTCGCCATCAGCCAGACCCGGTTGATCCAGTACAGCAGCAGGATGCACAGCAGCCAAAGCACTTCGGGTGTCTTGTAAGCAGCGCTTTCCCGCATCGCGTTGCTGAACAGGGCGAGCACCAGGATTGACACCATGCCCGAAGAAATCCCCGCCATCGCGACGAAATCCAGATCGTCGGGAAGATAGCCACGACCGCTGAGCAGCTTGTCCCGGCTCTTTGCGGCTGCCAGTTCCGTATAACGCTTGAGATAGGCCAGACTGAGGAACAGGAACACGGAAAAGGCCAGCAGCCAGAAACTGACCACCACATGGATCGCCACCGCCCCTGCAAAAATGCGGATTGTATAAAGGCAGGCCAGCGTAATCACATCCAGCGTCATCACGGCTTTCATCCGCATCGAATAAGCAGACGTCAGCACCAGATAGCCAGAGAGTACGGCGGCAAACGCCCCGCCCAACGCCCACCAGCCAATGGCCACAGGCACCGAAATCAGCAGCAACGCCACCGCCAGCGCAAAAGGCACGGTCAGCGTGCCTGCCGCCAGCGGGCGCGTGTGCTTGGTGGCGTGGATACGGTCTGCCTCGATGTCGAACGTGTCGTTGATCAGATAGACGCCGGACGCGACAAGGGAGAAGAGGAGGAGCGCAAGGCCCGCCCGCCCGAGCGCGGCAACATTGGTCAGCATGCCTGCGGTGCCAAGCGGCACAAAGATCAGCGCATTCTTGGCCCATTGGTGCGGGCGCATGGCTTTCAGCAAGGCGCGCCATTTCGGCTTTGGCGGCGTACCCAGCCGGGTGACGCCGGGCGGGCAATAGCCAACCGAAATGCCTTCGCGCGCGGCGTTCCAGATCGGAATGTCGGCGGGCGCATCGCCGATATAGTCAAACGGACCGCCCTGCGTCCAGGCGAGGATGCGGGTCAGCTTGCCCTTGCCCTTGGCATTGCCCTTGGCCGTGCTGGCAATGATCCCGTCGAACAGGCCAAGGTGCCGGGCCACGCGGGTAATGTTGCGTTTGTGGCTGGCACTGGCCAGAATCACGGGGCGCCCTTGTGCCCGCGCCGCCTTGATCGCCGCAATGGTTTCCTGTTTCCAGGGAAGCGTTTCGGGATCAACCGGCACCCGCCGCGCCACCATTGCCTTGGCAAAGGCCCGCCCGCGGGTGAGCCACAGGATCAGACGCAGGAACGGCATCAGTCCGGTCTTTGCATAGGCGAACATGGTTTCCACCGTCACATCCGCCACAGTGAGCGTGGCATCAAGATCGACGAACAGGGGAACGGGCTTAGCGGACATTCACAGACTTTCTGGCGGAAAGGAGCGCGCCGACACCGGTAGCGGCACAGATGATGAGTAAGGGCATCACAGGATCGCGATACCGGACAATGATATAGGCAGCGGCGTGAACAATCCAGAAACTGGCAATCAGCGTCGCCATGATCGCGCCCTTGGCTGAGCGCAAGGGCCGGGCCGCAAAGGCAAGCAGGCCCATGCCCAGGATCAGGATGTGCTGGGCGACTTCCACCAGCCGCGCTTTGGCGATCATCGGGTTGGCCTTGTAATCCGCCGCATCGGGCCAGTTGGGTTCCCAGAAATAGCCGAGCTTGCGCACCGCAAGCGTCACGGCGTCCGCCGGATGCGCGCTGATCCAGGCGCTGGCTTGCGCGTTCAGGCGGCGGGCGGTGCCGGCCTCTCCCGCTGTCTTGCGCAGCGCCTCCCACTCCGGCCCGAGCGGAGTATCGGCGATGCTGACAAACCGTCCGGTCGCGGCGGGATTGTTGCCCAGATACAGGTTAAAGCTGCTGTTGGTGGACAGCATCGGCGCGCCGATCATCCGGTTTACATGAATCAGCCACGGGCCGATCAACAGCGCCGCGCCCAAGGCAAAGACAGCCGCAGAGCGGACACAGATCGTAAAGTCGGTACGCCGCCTTGTCATCCATAGCGCCACCACAAAGGCCGAGGGCAGCAGCAGCACCGAACCGCCGGTCAGCAGTGCCGCGCCATAGATCAGGCCCGCCACCAATGCCCGGCGGGCCGGGCGGGGACTTTCTGTCAGACTGAGAAGCGTGGACGCAAACGCCAGCAACAGCAGGATGGAGAGATTTTCCTTCTGCAGGGTTTCCACTCCCACCACGGAAGGAATCCACAGCGCCAGCGCAAGGCCGGCCAGCGCCGCCGCAATATGGTGTGCGCTGATCCGCCACGCCACCTGCATGGCAAGCGCCACTGACGCGAGAGAGCAAAGAAGGTTGAAGCCCCGCGCCACACCCGGTTCCGCGCCGAAAAGCGCAAAGAAAGGCGCAAGCGCCAGCGGATAGCCGGGGCTGTAAAACGCGTATTGCCCGAAATTGTCCGCCAGAACGCCGTTTGTCACAAGGCCGCGCGCCATCGTCAAATAGGCAAGACCATCGCTTTGCACGGGGTCATCAAGAGCAACGAGCGCAGCCACCCGCACCAGCGCGGCCAGCAGAAGGATGGCGACAAACTCACCGCGCCAGCCCTGTTTCCCATTTTCCCGTGCCCAGATTGCCAAGGCCAACTCCACTCGCTCGCGAGGTGCCTCTTTGGCAGCTTCAGGTTAAAGCTGCGTTTACCAAGTGGGAGTCAATTCGGCCAGTCCGTGCGTGCCCGCGAGTCAGGCGGCCACGGCCCGCAGGGCGGGTTCACCGACCGGCCGCACGTCTTCGGCATAGACCCATACCAGATCACCCTTGCCCAGCGGGCGTCCGTCATGCGCGTGAATGCCAATCTTGGCGATTGGCTGATGATCGCGGGCATCGACCAGAACCGGGTTAGAAGGCATCCCGCTTTCCCAGCGTTCGCCCCATTGCCGCAGCGCGAGCATGGTGGGCAGCAGATCCATGCCCTTTTCCGTCAGACGGTATTCGATCTTGCGACGATCATCGGGCAGCGGTGTGCGCGCCAATATGCCATGCTGCACCAGCCGCCCCAGCCGGTTGGCCAGAATGTTGCGCGCGATGCCCAGGGTTGCCTGATATTCCTCAAAATGATGCAGGCCGTTGAACGCCCCGCGCAGGATCAGGAACGACCAGCGTTCTCCCATCGCCTCAAGGGCGGCAGGCAGGCTGCACTGGGCAGCCAGCTCTTCAAGTGGTTCTCTCAATCCCATCGTACGCCAGCCTATTCCTTTTTTCAGTGGATGCAAAAAAAATATCAGTTTCTAGTTGCAACTTACAACCTAATGCATTAGGTAGTGATTCGCAACTGATTTGAAAGGACCCTCTCCATGAACCGCTTTTTCTCCCTGATCGCCTCTGTTGCCACCGCATTCGTTCTGATCGGTGGTGTCAGCACCGCATCCTTCGCCGCTGGCGCGCCAGCATACCGTCTGATCCCTGTCGCGGCTGAAGCCGGTGCGGCATCGGTCGTCGCGGGTGACGTCATCTGGAAATCAACCGCCAATGGCTATGTGGCCGTGAACGCCACCAGCCGTCCCGCTGTTGCCTGCGCCCAGGCCGCCAAGAAGGTTGGCAAGATCGCCAGCTTCAGCGCCAATGGCAGCGAATTTTCGGCTGAAGACCTCGCCAAGTGCAACGAAAAGGCGAAGTAACCCTCTCCCAAGGATGACGCTCTCCCGCGTCCGCCCTCAGCCCTTCCGCCACACCCC
>JANOAJ010000253.1:0-34739 GCA_031411035.1 Sphingomonadales bacterium | reverse complement strand
AGTTCCACCATCATCTTGCGGTAGCCGTGGACGAAGCAGGCAGGGACGCGTTCCGGTTCACCGATCACGTTCACCCGCAGGCGGCGTTTCTGCATTTCGGAAATGAGCGCGGTCAACTGCATCTCGGCAGCCCGCGCGCCCACGCAGCGGTGGATGCCATAACCAAAGGCCAGATGGCGGCGGGCATTTTCGCGTTCGACGATGACCTTGTCTCCATCGGGGAAGACGCTCTCATCGCGATTGGCTGACGCATACCACAGGGCAATCTTGTCCCGCTTCTTGATCTGGTGGCCGAACAGTTCGGTATCCTCAAGCGCAGTGCGGCGCATATGGGCGAGCGGCGTTTGCCAGCGAAGCAGTTCGTGCATCGCATTGACCGCCAGTTCGTGGCTGTGATTCTGTTCGAGGATCGCCCGCTGTTCGGGGAATCGGTCAAGGCCGTAAGCAAAGGCACTCATCGAATTACGCGTGGTGTCATTGCCGCCGACGATGAGGAGAATCAGATTCCCCATGAATTCGCCTTCGCTCATATGCTTCATTGCATCGGATTGCAGCATGATCGAAATAAGATCGAATTTGCCCGGGTTTTTGGCCTTTTCTTCCCACAATTCCTTGAACGCGGCACCCATTTCAAAGGCTGTTGCCAGGCGGAACTTGCGGGCTTCATCTCCCCCTTCGAACGACTCGACATCGCCCAGAACGTCAGACCAGCGGGTAAGGTTGCGGCGCTGTTCCCAGGGGAAATCAAAAAAGATGGCGAGCATTTGCGTCGTGAGTTCCATCGACACGTCATTGACCCAGTCAAAGGGCTTGCCGATCGGCAGACTATCCAGCAGTTCGCCCGTGCGGCGCAATGAATCAGCGGTCATCCGCTCGATTTCGGCCGGGCCGAACGCCGGTGCCACCGTGCGGCGCTGGGCCTGATGCTGAGGCGGATCCATGGCGATAAACATCGGCATGGGCATTTCGAATTCGCGCATGAATTCGATGCCATCGCCTGCAACGGTAATGCCCCCGACTTCCCAGCTTGAGGAAAAAATCTTGGGCAGCGCTTCGACGTGCTGGATCGGCTTGTAGGTGGAAACGGACCAATAGGGGCCGAATTTCGATTCTTCACATTTGTGGATCGGATGCTTGGCGCGCAATTCGCGGAACGGTTCCTGCCACCGGTCTTCGGCCCATATTTCGGCGCGGGAAACGTCGAAACGGTCTTCTGAACTGTGCAAGGGTGCCGCGAAAGCTGTGGCCATGTCGAATCCTCTCTATCCTATAGGTTGCAGACTGATACTTATTTACACCAGTGTCAACAGTCCAAATGCACCCTACCGCACCCCGAGAACCGCCCGCCAACCACCACCCGATTTCAGCACACCAAGCCGGAAAAGGCGCGCCGCGAAAATAATCGTCAGCCCCACCCACAGCGCCTGCCAGCCAAGCGCCAGCAGATGCGGCCATAGCGCTGCGTCTGTCGCCCCCCGCGCGGCCATCGCGAAGGGAGAGCTGAACGGAAATATCTGCGCAAAGCGGGCAATGCCGCTGCCGGGATTGCCCGCGGCTGCCGACGACAGACCAAACATCCCCATCTGGAAGACCGTGATCGGCAGGGACATCATCTGGATTTCGCGCATCGAGCTGGCCAGCGCGCCGATGCCAAGGAAGATCGCGCCAAGCAGCATATAGGCCATCGCGAAATAGCCCCCACACAGGGCGAGAAAGATCGGCAGGCCAATGGCAGGCTTCAGGTTCGCGAACCCTGCTTCGGGCGGCAGGAACAAGGACGCAATTCCCAGAACCATTCCCCAGAAGGTGACAAAGACCAAAGCCGATCCGAACATGCCAAGCAGCTTGCCCAGAAACACCGATTCCAGCGGCACCGCTGCGGCAAGGATTTCAATGACCTTGTTGCTCTTTTCCTCCGCCAGCATGCCGACAGCCTGCCCGGCGAGCAGCAGCGTAAGGAAGAAAATCCCCATCACTGCACCAAAGCCTGACGCTGAACGCGCTGCCTTTTCAGGGGCGGGGCCTTGCGCCGCGACGATGACCGGCCGGCTTGCCGTATCGGTTTCGCCAAGGCCGGCTCTTGCGCCGCGCACCCCTTGCTCGGCGAGCGCCGCCAGATACCGTGCGTGCCGGTCACTGGGCGGGGAATACACGATATGCGGCCGCGCCAACGGGCCGAACATGACGGCAGTGGTTGACCCGGATTTCAGTGCTTCATTGGCCTGCGTCACGGCGTCACCGGCGGGCACCAGGATTTCCAGCGGGGGCGGCTTTTCGCCTTCGCGAAAAACCTGCCGCGTTGCGTCATCCGCAGTTTTGAGGCGCACGGCAGCATCGCCAGCAGCAAATGCCACAATGCGCGTCGCTTCGGCGGGCTTCGTTGCCATGCTGGCAACGCCAGTGCCAAAGCCGATGGAGAGCCCGACCATCACAAAGGGCATCAGCAGGAAGACAAGAAAGGTGGGCGTTGCCACCGTTGCCAGAAAGTCGCGCCGGGCCACCACCAGCGCATGTGTGAAGATGCGCTTCATGCCTGCGCCTCCGCTTCGGCCTTGGCCGCGCCGACAATCTGCACAAAGGCATCGTGCAGGCCGGGGCGTTCAATGGACAGGCCCGCAATGCCATGCCCCGCCCGCACCAGTTCCATCACCAGCGCCTCGGCACCATCTTCAGGAACAGTGAAGTGCCAGCCTTCGCCCACTTTCACTGCATCAGCCGGAAGCAATGCCGCAACGCTTTCTGCCCCGTCGGTGGGCACATAATGCGCGCGCATCGGCAATTTTCCCCGCGCTTCGACCACTGTGCCTTCAAACCGCACCCGTCCGCCCGCAATGATCGACAAGCGGTCGCACATGCGTTCGGCATGGCCCATCACATGGGTGGAAAACAACACTGTCGCGCCGCGATCCCGTTCGGCGCGGATCAGCGTTTCCAGCAATTCCTGATTGACTGGATCCAGCCCCGAAAAGGGTTCATCCAGCACTATCAGATCGGGCTGATGCACAATGCTGCCCAGCAATTGCGCGAGCTGCGCCATGCCCTTGGAAAGTTTACGCACCTTTTTGTGCGCCGCGTGGCCAAGCCCCGCCGCTTCCAGCATCACATCGGCCCGCTTGCGTCCCTCGGCCCAGTCAAGACCCCGCAGGGCGCCCATGAACGCAATCGCCTCCCGCACTTTCATTCCCGGGTAAAGGCCGCGCTCCTCGGGCAGATAGCCCACCCGGTGGCTGGCATCACGCGGATGCGCGGCGCCAAGCAGGCTGCGGCTTCCCTGATCCGGATCAATGATGCCCAGCAACATGCGCAGCGTTGTCGTCTTGCCTGCGCCATTGGGCCCGAGCACCCCGTAAATGCTGCCCCTCGGCACAGCAAGATCGACGCCGTCCACGGCGCGAAAGCCTCCGAATGTCTTGATCAGCCCTGATGCCCGGACAGGCCAGTCTTCACTCACGCCGCTGCGGCTCCCATTCCGTCTTCCCGCGTGGTAGCGGGGTCAGATGATCCCTAACACCCCCGATTTCACCAAAGCGTTAAAAGCCGAAGCGGAACGGCTGGGCTTTGTCGCGTTCGGGATCGCGGATGCCGGGGCCGATTTCGCACAGGACTTGCAATACTGGCTGGAAAGCGGGGCCCATGGCGAGATGGGCTGGATGGAGACCCGCGCGGCAGAGCGGGCGTCCCCCCGATCGCTCTGGCCCGACGCCCAAAGCGCCATCATGCTGGCGATGAGCTATGCACCGGCAGTTGATCCCATGGCGCTGGCAGCCGAAACCTCGCGCGGGCGGATTTCCGTCTATGCACAGGGCGTCGATTATCATGACCTGATCAAAAAGGCGCTGAAGGCGCTCGCGCGCTGGATCGTTGCGGAAACCGGAGCCGGAGTGAAAGTCTTTGTCGACACAGCGCCAGTGATGGAAAAGCCCCTGGCCGCGCTTGCCGGGATTGGCTGGCAGGGCAAGCATAGCAATCTCGTCAGCCAGACGCATGGCAGTTGGCTGTTTCTGGGCAGCGTATTCACGACGCTGGCACTTGAACCCGGCGAACCGCAACGCGACCAGTGCGGCAGTTGTACCGCCTGCCAGACCGCCTGCCCCACCAACGCCTTTCCGGCCCCTTACCGTGTGGATGCCCGGCGCTGCATTTCCTATCTGACCATCGAGCACAAAGGCCCGATCCCGCAGGAATTCCGCCGTGCCATCGGCAATCGCATCTATGGCTGCGACGATTGCCTGGCCGTTTGCCCGTGGAACAAGTTTGCCAGTGCCGCGCAAGCCAATCTGGCCTTTGCCCCGCGCGAAGGGACGGACGGGCCGCGGCTTGCGACACTGCTGGCGCTGGATGATCCGGCTTTCCGGGCGATGTTTGCCAAGACCCCGATCAAACGGATTGGCCGGGACAGGATGGTGCGCAATGCCGCGATTGCTGCGGGGAACAGCGGGAACGCGGCGCTGGTGCCAGTGCTGGAGGGGCTACTTGGTGATCCGTCGGAGGTTGTGCGGGATGCCGTCACGTGGGCGTTGGGAGAGATTGTGACCGTCCCTTCAGGGACTGTCACATGAACCCAAACCGGTGACAGTCCCTGAAGGGACAGGCTCCGCCCCCTAACGCGCCTCTTTGCGCCGTGTGAGCGCGGCCACGCAACTGGCTTTGTCGATACTCGTCCCGTCATTCTGCCGCGCCTCAACATATGTGACCAGCGGCTCCGTGCCTTTCGCAGGCGGATAGAGGAATGCATCGAGGATGCAGATGCTGCTGCCAAATTGCAGTTTTCGGGCAGCCCCTTCCCAGACATCCTGATCCGCCGGGCCAAACAGGCCAACAAGATTCCGCGCGTCATGCCCGATCACCCGGTCCAGCCCGGTCAACCGGGGTGGCGGGGCAATGGCGGCGGGTGTCACCGGCGGCGGGGCGGCGGCGCCACAGGCTGCAAGCGTGAACGCCGTGGCGAGGATCGCGCTGTGCTGAAGCCTCACCGCTTCCTCCCGTGATACAAATGGGTGGCCATGCCCGCCCCCATAACCGGGGCCAGCAAGTTAAGAAAGGGGATGGCGAACAGACCGCTGGCCACAAGGCCCATGATCGTGCGCTCTCCGCGCGATGTGCGCAGCCAGTCTTTCAGGGCGGCCCGGTCCAGATGCCGCGCTGCCACCATCTCGCCCAGATCACGACCGAGCAGCAGTGCATTCACTGCAAAGAACAGGATGAACGGACCGATGCCGGTAACCGCCAGAACAATATAGCCCGGCAGGGCGAGGAGATTGAGCCCCACCAGCCGGACAAGCGATCCGCCAGCCATTACCAGCGACCGGCCCACCCCGACATGCCGCGCCTCGACCGCCGCTTGTGGGTAATGCTGTCGCTCGATCGCGGCGACAACCTCATCGGCGAAAAAGGACATGACCGGAATCGCGACTGCCCGGAACAGCAGCCAAGCGCCCGCCAGCGCTGCCAGAGCGGCTGCGGTTGCGGCGGCAAAACCGCCATCCTCTCCCCAGCCATAATGGGCGGCAAGCGTCTGCGCTGCATTGACGGCCACGACGCCCAGAACGAGAAAAATCAGCAGCGTCAGCGCCAGCGACTTGGCGAGCACCCTCAGAATGGCGGGATCACCCAATTGCGCGAGAGTGAGAGAGAACGCACGGAACATGCCTGACAAGGTGGCTGGTCTGGCCTGACAATGTCAACTCGCCCTTGCCTATAACGCTGCTGCCCACTAGGCGGCGCGGCAGTTTTTCCGTTCAGAAAGTCCCTTCATGACCGCACCCACACGAGACATTGTTGCGATCGGCAATGCCATTGTCGATATTCTTGCCCCCGCCGAAGAAACGCTGGTTGCCGAATTGGGGCTGACCAAGGGCGGCATGCAATTGGTGGATGCGGCTGGTGCGGACGCGCTTTACGCCAAAATGGGCTCGGCTGTGGAAGCGAGCGGCGGATCTGCGGCCAACACCATCGCCGGCATGGCAGCACTTGGCTGTTCCTGCGGCTTTATCGGTCAGGTTGCTGATGACCAGTTCGGCAAGGTCTTCACACATGATATCCGCACCATTGGCGTGGAATTCGGCACGCCCCTGCGCGCGGACAGCCCGCCCACGGCACAGTGCCTGATCTTTGTGACGCCTGATGGCCAACGGACAATGAACACCTTTCTTGGCGCGTCGCAGTTCCTGCCTGCCGCAGCCCTTGATCGTGCGCTGATCGAAAGCGCCGCGATCCTCTATCTCGAAGGCTATCTCTGGGATCCCGAAGAGCCGCGTGCCGCCATGCGCGATGCGATTGCCATCGCGCGCGATGCGGGGCGCAAAGTGGCGTTCACTTTGTCGGACGGTTTCGTCATCGCCCGCCATGGTCCGGACTTCCAGACGCTGATTGACGAAGGCAAGATTGACATCCTGTTCGCCAATGAAAGCGAAATTACCGCGCTCACCGGCCATGACGATTTCGAAGCCGCCGTGGCTGCGGTTTCGGCCAAAGTGCCGACGCTGGTCGTTACCCGCAGCGAACAGGGGGCCATTGCGGTGCAGAACGGGCAGCGCTTCGCCGTGGCGGCCGAGCCGATCGCCAAGGTTGTGGATACGACGGGGGCGGGCGATCTGTTCGCGGCAGGCTTCCTTGCCGGACAGGCGCAGGGCCGCTCGATCACGGACAGCCTGACCATGGGGGCAGTCTGCGCCGCCGAGATTATCTCGCATTATGGCCCGCGCCCGGAAGGCGATCTGAAGGCGCTTGTTTCCGCCCGCCTGAGCTGAAACTGAAAGGGGAGGCCGAAGCCTCCCCAGTCCCCCTTTAGCTGTTATGCCCGGTCACGCGATGGGCGGCACTGAGGACGGCGGTGCATCAGCATCAAGCTCATGCACTTCCGTCAGGCCAAGGCCCACATGGCTGCGGCTGCGGCTATAGGTGAAATAGACCACCAGACCAATGACGGCCCAGATCGCAAACAGCACCTGGCTCTTCACATCAAGGCTGTAAAACAGATAGAGGCAGCCAATGATCGCCACCGGCGCGGTGAGCATGATCGCGGGCGTGCGGAACGGGCGGACACGATCGGGATCCGTCCGTCGCAGCGCCATGACGGCAATCGAAACAGCCGCGAACGCGAACAACGTGCCCGAATTGGAAATGTTCGCCAACTGCCCCACAGGGAAGAAAGCCGCAAACAGGGCCACGAAGATACCCGTCAGGACGGTGATGATGTGCGGGGTGTTATATTTCGGATGAATCTTTGAAAACGCCTGAGGTAGAAGCCCGTCACGGCTCATCACGAAGAAGATGCGGGTCTGCCCGAACATCATCATCAGGATGACTGATGGCAAGGCAAGGCCAG
The DNA here is from genome assembly GCA_031411035.1 of Sphingomonadales bacterium. Lineage (GTDB taxonomy): Bacteria > Pseudomonadota > Alphaproteobacteria > Sphingomonadales > Sphingomonadaceae > Aquisediminimonas. The sequence goes on along the minus strand of JANOAJ010000253.1, from coordinate 27,412 downwards.
CGGCAAGGCCGATCAGGTTGCCGATTTGCGGCCAGCCGATTTCCCGCAACGTCCAGGCCAGCGCTTCCTTCGAACAGACAACCGCATCCTTGCCCGTGGCAACCACATTGGCAGCGCACGCCTTGGAAAGTTCCACACTACCTGGCTCAAGCGCGGCGCCTGACCCGTCGAGCATGGGCTGCGCGCCCACTGAGCCGATCACGCCCGCCGCGACGAGAAGGTAAAAAATCGTGCAGATGCCAAGGCTGCCGATCAGGCCGATGGGCATGTTGCGCTGCGGATTTTTCGTTTCTTCAGCGGCGGTAGAAACCGCATCGAAGCCCACATAAGCGAAGAAAATGGATGCGGCGGCGGCAGATATCCCGCCAAAGCCGAGCGGCGAGAAGGGTTCAAAATTCTGCATGTTCATCACCGGCACCGCCAGAATGATAAACAAGGTAAGGGCGGCGACCTTAATCGACACCAGAACGGCGTTTACCGTGGCACTTTCCTTGGTTCCGATTACCAGCAGCCAGGTCACAAGCCCGGCAATGGCCATAGCGGGAAGATTGACGAGCCCGCCATCGAACGGCCCCAGAACCAGCGTGCTGGGTATGTCTATCCCCAGCGCGTTTTCGAGAAGCCCGACGACATAGCCGGACCAGCCGACTGAAACGGCACCGGCGGCCACCGCATATTCAAGGATCAATGCCCAGCCGACCATCCACGCCAGGATTTCCCCCATCACGGCATAGCTGTAGGTATAGGCGGAACCTGAAACCGGCACCATTGCGGCCATTTCCGCGTAGCAGAGCGCGGCCACCGCGCAGACAAATCCGGCGATGACAAAGCTGAGCATCATGCCCGGCCCCGCCTTTTGCGCCGCCTCTGCCGTCAACACGAAAATACCGGTGCCAATCACGGCACCGATGCCGAGCATCGTTAGCTGAAAGGCACCCAAAGACCTGTGCAGCGACTTTTTCTCAGCCGTTGCCAGAATGGCATCAAGCGATTTGATCCGCCCGAAAATCATAAACTACTCCCCGTAAAATCTGGTTGGGGAGGAACCTAACCGCAATTCAAGATCACGCAACAAAATATCAACGGGGCAGCATCACACCCATCTGCCTGCCGCCAAAGATATGGACGTGCAGGTGCGGCACTTCCTGATGGCCGTGCTGTCCGACATTGGCGAGCAGCCGGTATCCCGGCGCGGGCAGCCCCAGATCACGCGCCACTGTTCCCACCGCACGGATGAACCCCGCCAGCTCGGCATCGCCGGCCTTGGCGGTGAAATCATCCCAACTGACATAGGCGCCTTTGGGGATCACCAGTACATGCACGGGTGCCTGCGGATTGATATCATGAAAGGCGAGCGCCCATTCATCTTCATAGACGGTTTTGTTCGGAATCTCCCCGCGCAGGATGCGGGCGAAGATATTGGCCTGGTCATAAGGTGCAGTGGCATCAATCGGCATGGCTATTCCTTGCGCGCGGCTTTTTCGGTGTGCCCGCTCACGCCTTCACGCGCGTCCAGTTCTGCCAGAACATCTGCGAGGGGCACATCCATATCGGCGAGGAGGATAATGAGGTGGAACAGCAGGTCTGCCGCTTCCTTGGTGGTTTCGCAGCGGTCGCCCGCCATCGCCGCGATCACGGTTTCCACCGCTTCCTCTCCCAGCTTCTGGGCGATCTTGCCCCGGCCCTTGGCAAAAAGGCTGGCGACATAGGATGACGCCGGGTCAGCGGCCCGGCGTTCGAGGATCGAGCGTTCGAGGCGGAAAAGACTGTCGGTCATGCGACCACTAAAGGCGGGCCATGGCCGCAGGTCAAGCCGTCAATCCGCGCGCGGGCGTCCGGCGCGGGAGGATCGCCGACCGATCACGAGCCCGGCAACGCCCAGGCCAAAAAGCGCAAAGTCGGCCGGTTCGGGCACTTCGGTGCCGCCGGATGTGGTGCCGCCCGAAGTCGTTCCACCTGAAGTCGTCCCACCGGACGTGGTGCCGCCAGAGGTTGTCCCGCCAAATGACGATCCCCCCGAAGACGTGCCACCTGAGCTCGTCGATGTCGTGCCGCCAGACGTGGAAGAACTGCCGCCATAGCCGGGATGGCCGCACCCGGGGCCATGGACGTGGGCGGGCGGCGTCCACCAGCCGCCCGAACTGCTGCCATATGTCGCGTAGGCGGGAACGCTTGCGCCCATTGCCAGTGCCGCCCCCAATACTGCCAACCCCCGAACCTGCATACCAGACCTTTCCGTTGTTTACGCAACGCCACAAAACTGCACCGGCAATCATTCCGATTGCTTGTGATGCAGCAAATTCCTTGCCAAAATGTGGAAGCGCGCCGGATGCCGGGCCGTTCGAGGGTTAATGCGCGCATCGCGCTTATGGTAAATGTAAAGTTTATCGACGCTGAAACCCGCGCAAATCCTAAGGATTTTGGTTAATTGAGCGGCGTTCGCACCGGAACACCGGCGGCGAGGAGCGCGCGGTGCGCGTCGCCGATACTATGCTGGCCGAAATGGAAGATTGAAGCGGCAAGCACAGCGCTGGCATGTCCCTGCGTTACCCCTTCGACCAGATGATCGAGCGTGCCGACGCCCCCGCTGGCAATCACCGGCACGGAGACAGCGTCGGCAATTGTCCGGATCAGTTCCAGATCAAAGCCGTCACGCGTGCCATCCCGGTCCATGCTGGTGACGAGCAATTCGCCCGCGCCCAGTTCGGCCAGGCGGATGGCATGGGCCACAGCATCAATCCCGGTGGCATTGCGACCGCCATGGGTGAAGACCTCCCAATGGCCCTCCACCCGCCGCGCATCAACCGAGGCGACGACGCACTGGCTGCCGAACCGGTCTGCCATATCGGCCACAAGGTCGGGCCGGGCGACGGCAGCGCTGTTCACGCCCACCTTGTCCGCGCCCGCAAGCAGCAAGGCCCGCGCATCTTCAGGCGAACGCACACCGCCACCGACGGACAGCGGCATGAAACAGACTTCTGCTGTCCGCGCGACGATATCAAGAAGCGTGCCCCGCGCTTCGTGGGTGGCCGTAATGTCCAGAAAGCAAAGCTCGTCCGCGCCCGCCGCATCATAGGCCCGCGCGGCTTCCACCGGATCACCGGCATCACGCAGATCGACAAAGTTGACACCTTTGACGACGCGGCCATCCTTGACATCGAGGCAGGGAATGACACGGATTCGGACGCTCATGCTGCCGCAACCGCCAGCGCTGCTGCCAGATCAAGCCGACCATCATAGAGCGCGCGGCCCGTGATGACGCCTTCAATACCGTCCTTGGCATGGATGGCGAGCATCCGGATATCCCCGATCCCCGCCACGCCGCCGCTGGCGATCACCGGAATATCCGTCGCGCGCGCCAGATCGACTGTGGCTTCGATGTTGCAGCCTTTCAGCAGTCCATCCCGCCCAACATCCGTGAACAGCAGCGCCGCGACGCCCGCATCCTCAAACCGGTGCGCCATATCGACGATGGAGACATTCGAAACATCGGCCCAGCCCTTGGTTGCCACCATCCCGTCTCGCGCATCGACCGCGACGACAATCCCGCCGGGGAAATCGCGCGCTGCTGCCCGCACCAGTTCCGGATTGTCGAGCGCCGCCGTGCCAATCACAACGCGCGAGACGCCCAGATCAAACCAGCGTTCAATCGATTCGCGCGTGCGGATGCCGCCGCCGAGCTGCACATGCCCGGGAAAGACGCTGACGATGGATTCCACCGCCGCTGCGTTCACGGCCTGACCCGCAAACGCCCCGTCCAGATCGACAACGTGCAGATATTCCGAGCCCGCGTCTGCAAACAGCATCGCCTGCGCGGCGGGATCATCGCCATAAACCGTCGCGCGATCCATATCGCCTTCGGCCAGCCGGACCACCTGCCCGCCCTTCAGGTCAATCGCGGGAAAAACGATCAGGCTCATGATTTCCCCTCAAAACTCCGCGCCTCTGCGCCTCCGCGTGAACAAAACTGTGCAGCGGCCCCACGCGCGGCAGCCAGGGTTTTGGGTTCACGCGGAGGCGCGGAGGCGCGGAGGAATTTGTTTACGGTTTCCATTTCAGGAACCTCCCCAGAAAATCGAGGCCGTAGCGCTGGCTTTTTTCCGGGTGAAACTGCACCCCGATACGGTTGTCTCGCCCGATCGCGGCCACCACTGGCCCGCCATGACTGGTGGTCGCCAGCACGTCATCGCCTTCAAACGCATAGCCGTGGAGGAAATAGGCTTCCCCCGGCACGATCAGGCCGCCTGCCACCGGCACGACATCATTCCAGCCCATATGCGGCACCTTGAGCGCGGGATCGGTCGGAACCACCGCACGGACGCGGCCCTTGACCCAGCCGAGCCCCGGCGTCATGCCATGTTCCTCGCCTGCATCGGCCATCAACTGCATACCCACGCAGATGCCCAGAAACGGCTTACCCCCCGCGCCTGTCGCGGCATTCAGCGCGTCCACCATGCCATCAATGCCCGACAATGCGCCCATGCAGTGCGCAAAGGCACCCACGCCGGGCAGCACGATCCGGTCCGCGCACGCCACCGCAGCGGGATCAGCGGTCACCAGAATGTTCGCAGCGCCCGCCGCCTTGAGCGCGTTACGAACCGACTGGAGATTGCCCGCGCCATAATCAATGAGCGCGAGGGTCATCGAAACCTTCCCGACGCCGCCGCTCCCCCGACATTCCGGCGAACGCCGGAATCTCTCTTGCGTCTCGCGCAAGAGGCAACCGAGAAGAAAAGTGGGATTCCGGCATTCGCCGGAATGACGGGTAATGAGGGCGTCCCGTCGCCCATCAAAGCATCCCCTTTGTCGAAGGAATGCTGTCCGCCTTGCGCGGATCAATCTCCACCGCTTCGCGCAGCGCACGGGCCAGCGCCTTGAAGCAGCTTTCCACGATATGGTGATTGTTGCTGCCATAGAGATTTTCGATGTGCAGCGTGATGCCGGCCGCCTGCGCAAAGCTGTGGAACCAGTGTTCGATCAGTTCGGTATCCCATTCGCCCAGACGCGGCATGGACAGCGGGGCCTTGAACACCAGCCAGGGCCGCCCGGAAATATCGAGCGCACAGCGCGTCAGCGTTTCATCCATTGGCGCGTAAGCGGTGCCGTAACGCGTGATCCCGCGCTTGTCGCCCAGCGCATGCATCAGCGCTTCACCCACGGCGATGCCGGTGTCCTCGGTCGTGTGATGCTGGTCAATATGGAGATCACCCACCGCTTTTACGGTGAGATCAATCAGCGAATGCCGCGACAATTGTTCGAGCATGTGATCGAGAAAACCGATGCCGGTCGAAACGTCATAAACGCCGCTGCCGTCAAGGTTGAGGGCAACGTCAATCGACGTTTCGCTGGTCTTGCGGGAGATGCTTCCGGTGCGCATGGGCGGCGCTATAACGAATGCGCCGCACGGTGCAACGCATCTTGACCCGCCTTTCCGTTACGTCCACGAAAGCGGCCATGAGTGATGATATGCCAGACAGCCTGATTCCCTATGACGAGATTGTGCAGGAGGCGCTCCGGGCCGTTGTCGGCCGCGTGCTTTCCGGCATCCGGTCGAACGAGGATCTGCCCGGCGGGCACCATTTCTACATCACCTTCAAGACCGGGGTGAAAGGCGTTTCCATCCCGGCGCATCTGAGCCAGCGTTTTCCCGACGAGATGACTGTCGTCCTACAGAACAAGTTCTGGGATCTGAAAGTGGATGAGGAAGGCTTTTCCGTGGGCCTGACCTTCAGCCAGATTCCGACGACGCTCTACATCCCCTTCGCCGCGCTGACCGCGTTCCACGATCCGGCGGTGGAATTTGCGCTGCAATTCCAGGTAAATCCGGAAGGCTTCAATCCCCTGGCGCACGAACCGGCGGAAAATGACAGACCGATTGCCGTGCCGGTGGAAGATGGTTCGAATGTGGTTGCAGTGGATTTCGGGCGCAAGAAGTAACGGGGACAGTGCCTGAAGGGACAGTCCCCGGCATCACCCCAAGAGCAGGCTGTTTTCGTTCGCCCCAACCCTATTCACATCCCGCGCATTCACCCCCGGTTTCCACCTGAATTGTGCTATGGTGAATGCCGAAGCGTGCGCCAATCCGTTCCCGTATTCCTGCGAGAAACGCATCGCCATTATGACCGCCCGGCACCACCAGATGGGCAGTGAGCGCCACTTCGGTTGTGCTCATGTGCCAGACGTGCAAATCATGGACGAGCGAGACGCCGGGGGCTGCCGCGAGTTCGGCTTCCACATCAGCGAGATCAATCCGGGCAGGCACGCCGCCCAGAGACATATCGAGCGAGTGACGCAGCAGGCCCCAGGTGCCCCAGAAAATGACCGCAACGATGATCAGGCTGGTGACGGGATCGATCCAGGCCAGCCCGGTGGCCACCGTCAGCGCGCCGCTGACCACCACCCCGGCAGAGACGGCCGCATCCGCTGCCATATGCAGATAGGCCCCGCGAATGTTGAGATCATCCTTGCGCCCGCGCGCGAACATCAGGGCTGTCACGCCGTTGATCACAATGCCGACCAGCGCGACGGTCATCACCGTTTGGCCATTGGCGCGCAGCGGTTCGTCAAAGCGCTGCACAGCTTCCAGCATGATCGCGCCGATTGCGACGAGCAGCAGCAGGGCGTTGAACAGGGCGGCAAGGATCGTTGACCCCTTGAAGCCATAGGTGAACCGCTTGCTGGGCGCGCGCTTGGCCAGATAAGCGGTGCCCCAGGCGATCAGCAGGCCAAGCACGTCGGAAAGATTATGTCCCGCATCTGCCAGCAACGCGGTGGAATGGGCAAGCAGGCCATAGACAGCCTCCACCGCGACAAAGCCACCATTCAGCACCACGCCAATCGCAAAGGCGCGCCCGAAATCGGCAGGCGCATGAGCGTGGCTGTGACCGGGGCCGTGATCATGCCCGGGGCCGTGACTATGGTCATGATCTGCGTGGCTATGCCCCATCCCCTCGGTTCCTATGCGAAAACGGCCGCACTTGCCAAGCGGGTTGCGCTGTGGTTGCGTTGTGGTTGCGTTTTCCGTCATTCCGGCAAAAGCCGGAATCTCGCTCCTCCTTGGCGGCGGTTGTGAGGGTCAACACTGCAGGAGCAAGCGGGATTCCGGCTTTCGTCGGAATGACGGTAGGCAGGATTCAGCGCCGGGCAAAAGCCGCGCAACCGAGGAGTGAAGCGGCCATGACCACAGCCACCCGCACCGAGACAGACAGTTTCGGCCCCGTCGAGGTCCCTGCCAGCGCCTATTGGGGGGCGCAGACGCAGCGCAGCATTGCCAATTTCCCTTTTGGCGAACGGGAACGGATGCCGATCGCGATCATTCATGCGCTCGCCCTTGTGAAGCAGGCCGCCGCGCGCGTGAACCGGCAGCACGGGCTGGACGGAGTGATCGCGGATGCCATCGAAGCGGCGGCGGCGGATGTGGCAGCGGGCACATTTGACGATCAGTTTCCGCTTGTCATCTGGCAGACGGGCTCAGGCACGCAGACCAACATGAACGTGAACGAAGTCATCGCCGGGATCGCCAATGAAAGGCTGGCGGGCACACGCGGCGGCAAAGCGCCGGTGCATCCCAATGATCATGTGAATATGAGCCAGTCCTCCAATGACAGCTTCCCGACGGCGCTGCATGTGGCGGCTGCAATGGCGGCGACCGACTGCCTTGGCCCGGCGATTGCGCGCCTGGCCGGCGCTCTGGACGCCAAGGCACGCAAGTGGGACGAAATTGTCAAGATCGGACGCACGCACTTGCAGGACGCAACGCCGCTTACGCTTGGCCAAGAATTCTCGGGCTATGCCGCGCAGCTTGGCGCGTGCCGTGATTGGCTCGATGGCGGAATCGAAGGGCTGCTCGAGCTGGCGCAGGGTGGCACGGCGGTCGGCACAGGACTCAACGCGCCGCCGGGATTCGGCACCGCCATTGCGGCCGAGATCGCCGCATTCACGCAAACCGGCTTCGTTTCTGCCGACAACAAGTTTGCCGCACTTTCCGCCAATGATGCTCTGGTAAACCTGTCCGGTGCGCTCAACACCCTCGCCGTTGCCCTCACCAAGATTGCCAACGACATTCGCCTGCTCGGCTCCGGCCCGCGCGCGGGGATTGGTGAGTTGTCTCTGCCCGAAAATGAGCCCGGCAGTTCGATCATGCCCGGCAAGGTCAACCCCACCCAGTGCGAGATGCTGACAATGGTGGCAGCGCAAGTGATCGGCAATCATCAGGCCGTGACGGTGGGCGGGATGCAGGGTCATCTGGAACTCAATGTCTTCAAGCCGCTGATCGGGGCCAATGTGCTGCGTTCGATCGATCTGCTGAGCATTGGCATGGCGACCTTCGCCGAGCATTGTGTCGAGGGGCTGCAGGCCAATGAAGCGCGCATCGCTGAACTGGTGGACCGATCGCTGATGCTGGTGACCGCGCTCGCCCCGGAAATCGGGTATGACAATTCCGCCAAAATCGCCAAGCACGCCCATCAGAACGGGCTGACATTGCGGGAAGCGGCGCTGGCGCTCGGACTGGTGGACGGGGAGACGTTCGACCGGGTGGTGCGTCCCGAAGCGATGTTGGGGCGCTAGGCGCTTCGACCAATCATCAACGCAGTTCGGCAAACGACACGTCATCGCTTGCACGAACCCCCCACCCGCCACATACTCCCCCGCAACGAAATATCTGCGGGATGCAACAATATGACTTCACTGACTTTCGACCGGCGCGAGGCGCTGTCCGCTTCGATTTCCGCTGCTGCCCTTGTCGCCGCACCCGGTGCTGCGAACGCGGCAGCCAAGGCCGTCTCCACGCCTGCCACGCGCTTCCGCGGGCTGCTGGACACGGTGGCGGAAGAGCTGCTCCGCCTGTCCCCCACCACGGCCACCTCGCTTGGACTCGACAATGGCAAGCGCGCGGCCCTGAAAGCGCAACTGGGTGACGGGTCGCCAGCGGGTGACGCGAAATGGGCAGCGGAAGTGAAATCAATCCTGACGCGGCTGAACGGCATCAATCGCGCCGCGCTGAGCCCGGCCGACCAGATCCGCTATGACACCGTGAAGCACGCAGCGGGCAAAGGCGTTGAAGGGCTGAAATGGGAATTTGGCGGCGCGGCCTCCGGTTTCTTCGGCGGCACCGCCCCGTATCCGATGACGCAGCAGGATGGCGCGCTTTCGGGCGTGCCGGAATTCCTCGATTCCCAGCATCTGATCAAAACCTCGGCTGACGCCGAGGCCTATCTTTCCCGCGTGGCGGCCTTTGCCAAGGTTCTGGATGAGGAAACCGCCAAGATCCGCGAACAGGCCGGCAAGGGCATTGCCCCGCCCAACTTCATTGCCGCCAACGCGCTGGGCCAGTGGAAGGATTACCGCGCCACCAAGGTTGCTGACCAGAAACTGGTCACATCGCTTGTCAATCGCACCAAAGCGCTGGGCATCAAGGGCGCATGGGATGCGCGCGTTACAAGGATGGTCGAGACTCTGGTTTATCCGGCCGTGGATCGCCAGATCGCGGCCTTTGCCAAGGCAACTGCCAATGCCACTGACGTGGCCGGTGTCCACAAACTGCCCGACGGCGAGGCCTATTACAAATGGGCGCTGACCCTGGGCACCACCACCAACGCCACTGCCGAGGAAATCCACGCCATCGGCCTTGAACAGAACAAGGCAATCCAGTCGCGGATGGATGTGATCCTCAAGGCGCAGGGCATGACGCAAGGCACGGTCGGCGAACGCGTGCAGGCGCTCAACAAGGATCCGCGCCAGCTCTATCCCGATACGGATCAGGGTCGCGCCGATCTCATCGCCTATTGCAACGATCGGGTGGCAAAAATCCGCACCCTGATGCCCGGCGTCTCCAAGCTGGGGCTCAAAGCACCACTGGTGGTCAAACGCGTGCCGGTGGACATTCAGGACGGCGCGTCGCTGGGCTATATGAACTTTGCCAGCCTCGATGGATCACGCCCGGCCATTTATTATATCAACCTCAAATCCACTTCGCTCTGGCCGAAATACCAGATCCCCACGCTCACCGCGCATGAAGGCGTGCCGGGCCACACCTGGCAGGGTGCCTATCTGGCGGAGAAACATGCGGAACTGCCGCTCATTTCCTCGCTGATGGGCTTCAATGCCTTTATCGAAGGCTGGGCGCTCTATTCCGAACAGCTGATGGACGAAGCAGGCCTTTATGCCGATGACCCCCTGGGTCAGGTCGGTTATCTCCAGGCCCAGCAGTTCCGCGCCTGCCGCCTTGTCGTTGATACCGGGCTGCACGCCAAGAAATGGACGCGCGGTCAGGCGATTGACTTCCTGGTGGGTGAAACCGGCAAGGGCCGCAACGCGATGACCAGCGAAGTGGATCGCTACTGCGTCTCACCGGGGCAAGCCTGCGGCTATAAAATGGGCCATAACGAGATTGTGAAGCAGCGCGAGCGGGCCAAGGCCGCGCTGGGCGCGAAATTTGATCTTGCCGGGTTCGACGACGCTGTGGTCAAGACGGGCGGCGTGCCGCTGACCGTGCTGGCAACCGCCATTGATCAATATGTGGCGGGCGTGAAATAGGCGAAATTAGCAGCAATTTTCGCCCGAATAATGGACGTCATTGCGAACGCAGCGAAGCAATCCAGCCCGATGCCGGACATTCTGGATTGCTTCGTCGCTGCGCTCCTCACAATGACGCTTGGGCCTGAGGCAATCAGGCCTAAGCCGCACGAACCTGTGCTGGCGGCAAGCGGATGGCAGTGATCAGCAATGCCCCCGCTGTCAGTGCCAGCGCGCCGCACATCTGGGCGAAACCATAGTCGCCCGAAAGATCGTGCAGATAGCCGACGCCGATCACGCCCGTGGCGTTGCCGATCCAGCCCAACCCGATCAATGCCCCATAAACCGTGCCATAATTGGCAATGCCAAACCGGCGCGCAGTGAAATAGGCAAAAATATCAATCTCTGCCCCTTGCTGAAATCCGATCAGAAACGCTGCCAGCAAGGCCAGCGGTGCAGACCCTTGTGTGAGCCAGAGCAGGATGAACCCGCTGGCCGGCACCAGATTGAGCAGCACCGCAACGATGCGCGGATCAAACCGATCCAGGCACCAGCCACCGATCATTCGGCCGCTGACCTGCCCCGTCGCAAAGGCAGACAGCGCCACTGCCGCCACTTTCGCGGAAAGCCCCTCCTGCTGCACCATCGGAGACATCTGGCCGATAAAGCCCGAGCCCGCGACGCCCATGCCTATGAGAGACAGGGCCATCAGCCAGAACTGCGGTTCCTTCAGAAACACCCAATCGCCTGAAGCGCTCGGTGACCGGGGCGCACTGCCTTGCGGGGGCTCGTTCTGCACCAGGAAATAGACGGCAGGCAGGCCGACAACCCCGCCGACAGTGGCAAGGGCAATCAGGCCGAAGCGCCAGCCCCAGCCCGCCACAATTGCTTCCAGAAAGGGCGGCGCGATAATCGTCGCCACGGCAAGCCCGCTCGCCGCCAGCCCCAGTGCCATCCCCCGATGCTGGTCAAACCAGGCGTTTACCGGGCGGGTAATGGTGACCGCAGTCGTGCCGGCCCCGATCAGGCCGAGCAGAAACGTGCCCACGCCGAACTGGAAGATGGTGCTGACCATCGTTGCCATCCACAATTCGACCGCAATGACCATCAGCATCGTCGTAATGAATACCTTGCGGAAGCCGAAAATATCCGCGGCCCGGCCCATGACCGGGGCGCCAACGGCCCCTGCGATCACGAGCGACTGCACCGCAGCCAGTTGCCCGCGCGTGGCATGGAATTCCGTGAGCAGCGGCAGCACGAAGATGCTGAAGGTGAAAAACAGCAGCACCACGCCCGTCCCCGCCCCCAGCGCGCAGCCCAGCACGATTTTCCATCCATTACGCCATTCGTTTGCTTCCTGCATGTAACGACCTTCATTGTTATTTACATTGATGTCAATAGTGACTAGGGGCGCACCCCTTGTCCCTCCCGCTCCCCCCGCTGGACTCCTGTTCCCGGCATGATAGCTTCTCATCAGAGAGGAAAGCAGACACGATGGCAAACGCCGCACCCATTCCGTCGCCCAAAACCCTGCCGATCATCGGCAATCTCCACCAGATCCCCAAGGCCGGGCTGATCCAGCACCTGATTGATGTCGCTCGCGATTTCGCCGATCCGGGCATCTTCAAGCTCTATTTCGGTTCTTATGTCTCGCTCTGGGTCTCACACCCGGATCTGGTGGCGGAATTGTGTGACGAGACGCGCTTTCGCAAAATCCCCGGCCCCGGCCTGCGCGCTGTGCGCAGCTTTGCGGGCGACGGGCTGTTCACGTCCTTCAGCGATGAACCGAACTGGGCGCGCGCGCACAACATTCTTCTGCCTGCCTTCAGCCAGCGGGCGATGCGTGGCTATTATGACATGATGCTCGAAGTGGCCGACGCGCTCGTCGCGAAATGGGATCGCCATCTGGGTCAGGACGTCAATGTGCCCGACGACATGACCCGCTTCACGCTGGACAGCATCGCCATTGCCGGGTTCGGTTACCGCTTCAATTCGTTCGGCACGGAACAGCTTGATCCCTTCCTCGAATCGCTCGCCACCGCGCTGATCGAGTGCATGAACAAGGCAACGCGGCTGCCGATCCAGCAACGCTTTGCCAAAAAGGGCAAGGCGAAGCTGGCCGAGGCGATTGCAACGATGAACACTCTGGTTGATCAGGTGATTGCCGAACGCCGCGCCCACCCGACCGAAGGCGGCGATCTGCTCAATCTGATGCTCAATGCCAAGGATCCGGCGAGCGGCGAAAAGCTGGATGATCTGAACATCCGTTACCAGATCCTCACCTTCCTGATCGCGGGCCATGAAACCACGTCAGGGATGCTGAGCTTTGCCTTTTACCAGTTGCTCCGCCACCCCCATGTGCTGGCGCAAGCCTATGCCGAAGTGGATCGCGTGCTGCCCGGAGACAAGCGCCCGGAATATGCCGACATCGCGAAGCTGGATGTGATCGAGCGTATCCTGAAGGAAACGCTCCGCCTGTGGCCCACAGCGCCTTCGTTCTCGGTGGGCCCGTTTGAGGATGCCGAAATCGGCGGCGGCAAATGGACGATGCGCAAGGACCGGCCCATCAATGTGATGACCCCCGCGCTCCACCGCCATCCGGCCGTGTGGGACCGGCCTTATGATTTCGATATTGACCGCTGGCTGCCTGAAGCGGAAGCCGCGCGGCACCCGCATGCCTATAAACCGTTTGGCAATGGTGTGCGCGCCTGTATCGGCCGCCAGTTCGCGATGGTGGAGGCCAAGCTGGCGCTGGCGATGCTGCTGCGCAAGTTCGCGATTTCGGATCGCCGCGACTATGCGCTGACGATCAAGGAAACCCTGTCGATCAAGCCCGATGATTTCACCATGCGGGTGGAAGCGCGCGCGCCGCACACACGGCTGACCGCGCCCGAAGCTGTGGCCATCGGCAACGACAATGCTGCCCCCGTGCAGGCCGCAGGCGCGGGCCGCAGACTCTCCGTGCTGTGGGGCACGTCACTTGGCACCGCGCGCGATATTGCCGAGGAAATTGCCGAACGCGCAGAAGCGGACGGCTTTGAAGTCCGCGTCCGCAGCATTGACGAATCACTCGGCACTCTGCCCGAAGACCGGGTGGTGGTGATCGTCACTGCCACCTATAATGGCAAGGCGCCCGACAGCAGCGTGCAGACCGAAGCCGCGCTCGATGCCGGACATTTCGATGCCATGCGCTGGCCCGATACCAAATTCGCGGTGCTGGGGATCGGTTCTTCAAGCTGGCCCAATTACCAGGCCTTTCCCCGGCGTGTTGACGCGGCGATGGAGGCGACCGGTGCAGAGCGGTTGGTGGCGCGGGGCGAAGCAGATACCGAAGGCGATTTTGACGGCGCCGTCAGCAGCTTCCTGACGAACCTGTGGGCGGCCCTTGGCGCGAAGGGCAGCGAAGCCAAAGCCTCCGGGCTTGGGCTGACCTTTGTTGATACGCTCGACGCTCGTGCGGCCGTGCTGCCCGATCAGGCGCAACCGCTGGAGATTCTCTCCAACCGCGAACTGATTTCCTCAGCCGACGGACTGTTCGACACGCGGCGCTACACCCCGCGCAGTTCAACCCGGCTGATCCGGGTCAGGCTGCCTGCTGGCATGAGCTACCAGACCGGCGATCATATCGCGATCTATGCCCGCAATCCCAAACCGCATGTCGATATGGCGATCGAACGGCTGGGAACGCCGGGGGCGGCACAGCTTGTGCTATCGGGCGCGAGCGGGCGGTTCCGGCACTTGCCGCTGGGGCGCACCGTAACCGTCCGGCAACTGCTGACAGACTTTGTTGAGATACAGGATCCCCTGCCCCGCCGCGCACTGGAAGCCGCGATCGCTGCCACGCGCTGTCCGCACACGCTTGCCGCGCTCAATCAACTTGCCGGGGAGGGCTGGGGCGAAGTGGCCGCCACCCGTCTGTCGCTGCTGGGGCTGCTGCTCAGATATCCTGCCATCGAAATGGATCTGGAAGCGTTTGTCGAACTGTGTTCGGCGATTTCTCCGCGCTTCTATTCTATCGCGTCCTCTCCTGTCGTTGCGCCGGACATTGCTGATCTGATCGTCGGCACCATGCGTGCTCCGGCCTGGTCGGGCATTGGCGAACATCAGGGCTTTGCATCCAGCCATATGCGCGATCTGGCCCCCGGAGAGGCCGTATTCGGCTATGTCCGTCGGCCCAATCCGCCGTTCGCGCCACCCGCTGACCCTGCTACCCCGCTGATTCTGATCGGCCCAGGAACTGGCTTCGCCCCGTTCCGCGGCTTCCTTCAGGAACGCGCCAGCCAGCAGGCCGCAAGCGGAGCCATCCACCTCTTTTTCGGGTGCAAGCATCCCGGCCATGACTGGTTGTGCCGCGACGAGATGGAAGGCTGGGAAGCCTCTGGCCTGGCCACAATCCACCGCGCGCATTCGGCTGTGGAAAGTCACCCTCATGCCTATGTGCAACACGCCCTTGCCGCAGCGGGGGAGACGATCTGGCCGCTGATCGAGGCGAATGCGCAAATCTTTGTCTGCGGCGACGGCCGCAACATGGCCCCGGCCGTGCGCGAAGCCCTGATCGACCTGTGCGAAGCGAAACAGGGCGTCAGCCGGGACGTGGCATCCCAGTGGCTCGAAGGCCTGATGGACGCAGGCCGCTATCATCAGGATGTGTACGGGTTCGGGAAATAGCCTGGACTATGGCCTATTTCAGCCGCCGGTCATTGGCGGTGACGGTAGCATGCACGGGCTGAAGGGCACTTGCGCCGGAATGCGTCATGACGCTGATAATGGTCACGGCACGCGCGGTGAGCCGTTCAAAGTCCGCGATTGTCGCCAGCTTGCCGCGCAACGTCACAGTCATGATATCCCGCATTTGCGCCAGCATCAGCGTCTGGATCTTGCCCATATCCGCAAAAAGCGACTGGCCCGAACGCGCGAAGGCGGCCATCTTTTCCGGCAGCATCCGGCCAAGCTCTCTTGTGTCGCCTTCGAAGGGATTGCGCATGGCATGATCGATGATCGCGCTGCGCTTGGCGATGACACTGCTGCTCGCTTTTGCGGTTTCGCCGATCGCGGTCCAGAATTTCCAGCCCGCCAGGCCGAGAGTGAGAAAATCGCTTGAAGGTGCTGTCATCGCATCAGTGTAGGCCGATTTTGCTGCACTGCAACATAAATCGGATGCTCCACACTGCTTTGGAGTTGACGTTAACGTAAACTGCTCCTAATTTGCGGGCCAGATAAAAGGAGAGTCGGACGTGAACCTTGAATTCAGCCCCGAAGAAATGGCCTTTCAGCAGGAAGTGCGAACTTTCATTGCCGAAAATTACCCTCAGGCACTGCGCGGCAAGCAGGATGAGGGCGATGAACTGGGCAAGGAAGATTTTCTCAGTTGGCACCGGGTTCTCCACAAAAAGGGCTGGGTCGCGCCTGCATGGCCGGTGGAATATGGCGGCACTGGCTGGACGCCGACGCAGCGCTTTATCTGGTCAGAAGAAACCGCGCGGGCAGACTGCATCCGCCTGATGCCCTTCGGTCTCGCGATGGTCGGCCCGGTGATCTACACCTTTGGCACGCCCGAACAGAAAGCCCAATTCCTGCCGCGCATCCTTTCGGGTGAGGATTGGTGGTGTCAGGGCTATTCCGAACCCGGCTCCGGCTCTGACCTTGCGTCGCTTCGCACCAAGGCTGTGCGCGATGGTAGTGATTATATCGTCAACGGCCAGAAGACCTGGACAACGATGGCGCAACATGCGGATTGGGGTTTCTTCCTTGTCCGCACCAATTCCGATGCCAAGCAGCAGGAAGGCATCAGCTTCCTGCTGATCGACATGAAGACCCCCGGGATCACCGTGCGCCCGATCATCACGCTGGGCGGCGAACATGAAGTCAATGAAGTCTGGCTGGAAGATGTGCGCGTGCCGCAGAGCCAACGCATTTACGAGGAAGACAAGGGCTGGACATGCGCCAAGTTCCTGTTGGCCCATGAACGCACCGGGATTGCAGGGGTTGCGGCTTCCAAGCGCGGTGTGGAAAAGATCAAGTCCATCGCCCGTTCCGAACAGGATGGAGACAAGCCATTGCTGGCCAACGCATTTTTCCGGCGCAAGGTCTCCGAACTGGAAATTGACCTGACCGCACTCGAATTCACCGAGCTTCGGAGCCTTGCGGGAGCCAATGCGGGCAAGGGGCCGGGGCCGGAATCGAGCTTGCTCAAGATCAAAGGTTCCGAAATCCAGCAGCGGCTGACCGAACTCGCGCTGGAAGCCGTTGGCCATTATGGCGCGCCGTATTTCCGGGGCTTTGGCGAAGGGGATAATGAACACCCCATCGGGCCGGATTACGCGCACCGCACTGCGCCCACCTATTTCAACACCCGCAAGACCACCATCTATGGCGGATCAAATGAAATTCAGCGCAATATCATCGCCAAGATGGTGCTGGGGCTGTGATCTAACACGGGAACAGTCCTTTCAGGGACTGTCCCCATATCAGGAATGCCGGGACAGTCCCTGAGCGGACAGTCCCCGTGGAAACGGGAACGACAATGGATTTCACCTATACCGAAACGCAGGACATGATCCGCGACACGCTGTCGCGCTTTCTTGCGGACACCTATGATTTCGACAAGCGCCAGAAAATGATCGCCAGTGAAGGCGGCCGCGATCCCGCGATCTGGCAGGCGCTGGCGCAGGAGCTCGGCATGCTCGGTGCGGCCTTCAGTGAGGAGCATGGCGGCCTGGGCGGTGGCGCGCTGGAAAACGCGATCATCATGGAAGAAATGGGCAGGGTCATCGCGGTCGAACCCTATCTTCAGACAGTCGTGATCGGCGGCGGCGCTTTGAAGGCCGTGGGCGGCGCGCAGGCTGATGCGCTGATCCCGGAAATCATCGCAGGCAATGCCATCATCGCCTTTGCCTATGCCGAGCCGCAGGGGCGTTACGACCTTGCCAATCTGCGGACATCCGCGAAGAAGGATGGCAGCGGCTATGTGCTGAACGGCCATAAGGGCGTGGTCTATGCCGCCCCCTACGCCACGCACTTGCTCGTTTCTGCCCGCACCGGTGGCAGCCAGCGCGAACGCAGTGGCGTGTCGCTGTTCCTTGTGGACGCGAAGGTGCCCGGCATCACGCGCCGCGATTATCCGTGCGTTGACGGGTTTCAGGCATCGGAAGTCTATTTCGAGAATGTCTCCATTCCTGCCGACGCGCTGCTGGGAGGCGATGGTGCGGGTCTGGCGCTGATCGAGCAGGTGGTCGATGAAGCCATCGTTGCGGTGTGCGCTGAATCCGTGGGCGTCATGCAGAAACTCCACGAAGGCACGCTCGATTATGCCAAGCAGCGCCAGCAGTTCGGCCAGCCCATTGCGCGCTTCCAGGTGCTCCAGCACCGGATGGTCGATATGTTCATGGAAGTCGAACAGGCGCGGTCGATGGTGACAATGGCCACGTTGAAGCTCGACCTGCCCGCCAACGAGCGCATGGCGGCCGTCTCCCAGTGCAAGGCGAAGGTCAGCCGCGCGTGCAAGTTCGTCGGCCAGAACGCGATCCAGACGCATGGCGGCATCGGCATCACCCAGGAATTGTCCATCGGCCATTATTTCAAGCGCGCCACGATGATCGAAGGTCAGTTCGGATCGGCCGACCATCATTATGACCGGTATGAGCGGCTGAGCTACGACGAAGCCGCCTGATGGCGCGGCTTTCCAAAGGGAAAGCGAGCCGCACCGCGCGGATGACGGCGGCCATGCGCCACCGTCATCATGTCGCGGGCATGCGGCCTTTGGTGTTTGATGATACCCATGCCCGGATTTTCCTTGATGCCGGTACAGCGCTGATCGCGGCCCCCACGCCGGTTTCGGACTGGCTGTTCGGACGACTGGTCGGCCCGGTGCGCGCCTTGGAAGGAGAAGTGCTGGCACGATCCCGCTATGTCGAAGACGTTCTAGAAGCGCGGATTGCGGAAGGGCTGCGGCAGATTCTGGTGCTGGGCGCGGGGTTTGATACCACGGCGCTGCGCATGGCCGGGCGGGGCATGCGCATTTTCGAAGTCGACCACCCGGCCACGCAGGCGGAAAAGCAGGCTGTGCTCGCGCGGCATCCGGATCTGCCGCACGAGACGGTCTTCGTCCCCGTCGATTTTGCGACGGACGATCTGGTCACCGCGCTTGACACAGCCGGGTTTGCGCCTGAGGCGCAATCGCTCGTTTCGTGGCTCGGCGTCACCATGTATCTGTCGCAGGAAACCACCCTTGCCACGCTGCGGACCTTGCGGTCGCGAATGGCCAGGGGGAGCGAGCTGATTTTCGACGCTTATCCGCAACCCGATGACTGGCCTACCGCCGAACGTCCCCTCTTCGCCGCCGCGCGCGCCTTCACTGCCAGCCGGGGCGAGCCCATGAATGCCTGGTTTGACGTGGACGCCTTTCCTGACTTGCTGGAAGGCACAGGCTGGACGCTTTCCGAAATGCTGCGCGGGGATAACATGCGCACGCGCTGGTTTGCGGGTCAGCCGGAAATTGTCAAACCGCCCAAGGGCACCGTGTTTTGCCGGTTAGTGGCGGTGTAGTGATCTTGTCGCCCCTGCGTCGGGGCGACGCAATGCGTTAAGGCTGCGTCGCCAGCAACCAGGTCTGCCGCAGGGCGTCGATCGGTTTCAGCCCCTTTTCATCCTCATAGTGCCAGAAAGTCCAGCCGTTGCAGGTGGGGGCACCCTGCAGGATCGCGCCGAGTTTGTGGATGGAACCCGCTTCCTTGTTGGCTTCGAGCGAGCCATCGACCCGCACGGTGGCCGTCCAGCGGCGCTTGCTGTCATAGAGTTTCGCACCGGGCGCCAGATAGCCATTTTCCACCAAAGTGCCGAAGGCAACGCGCGGCGGGGCAGTATCGGCCTGCATTGTGACAAGCGCGGATTCATCGAGCGCCAACGCATCGGCAATGCGTTCTTCGGCGACCGACACATAAGTGGGTTCCCGTTCGATCCCGATCCAGTGCCGCCGCAGCCGCTTGGCCACCGCGCCGGTCGTGCCGGTGCCGAAAAACGGATCTAGCACCACATCGCCGATCTTGGTGGAAGCCAGCAGGATACGATAAAGCAACGCCTCGGGCTTTTGCGTCGGGTGCGCTTTGGTGCCGCCGCGCTTGATCCGTTCCTGCCCGCCGCAGATCGGGAATGACCAGTCCGAGCGCATCTGCAATTCATCATTCAACGTCTTCATCGAACGATAGTTGAAGGTGTAACGCGATTTTTCGCCTTTTGACGCCCAGATCAGGGTTTCATGCGCGTTGGTGAAGCGGGTGCCCTTGAAATTGGGCATAGGGTTGGCCTTGCGCCAGATAATGTCATTGAGGATCCAGAAGCCTTCATCCTGCAGCACGCTGCCGACGCGGAAGATGTTGTGATAGCTGCCAATGACCCAGAGCGTGCCATTGGGCTTCAGGATGCGGCGCGCTTCGGACAGCCAGGCGCGGCTGAAGGCGTCATAGGCCGCGAGACTGTCAAATTTGTCCCAGTCATTGTCCACGGCGTCCACACGACCGCCTTCGGGACGGAACAGGTCACCGCCGAGCTGGAGGTTATAGGGCGGATCAGCGAAGACCATATCAACGCACGCGTCGGGCAGAGACCGCATAGCGGCAACGCAATCATCCATCAGGATTTGATTGAGCGGAATGGGCGTGGTCGGCACCAGCTCCGCTTTCCTGATCCGTTCGAGAACCCCCATAAATCACCCCTGAAACTGCACAAGACCCCTGCGTGAGTCATCAGGAGTCCCGCGTCAAGCCAGAGGGTTAATTGAAATGGTTAACAAAAAGGTTAAGATTTATGGAACGAAATGAGTCCCCCACGATATGTGGATTCGATTGCGCGGGGCGGACTCAATTACTGGTGGTGTGTCCGGTTTGACTCACTGGCAAAAAATATTTTGCAACCGGGGCAAATGATCGTCTGTGCAACGGGGTTGGCCCCAATTCCTCAAGTGCAGCCATATGCACGGCGGCACCATAGCCCTTGTTGCGCGCCCAGCCATAACCGGGCCAGTCGGCATCCGCCGCGATCATGATGCGGTCACGATATTCCTTGGCCATGATGCTGGCCGCAGAGATGCACGGATGGATCGCATCACCACCAATCACCGCTTCGGCGCTGTGGTGCCAGCGCGGCAGGCGGTTGCCATCGACAAGGATATGGCCGGGGGTTTGCGGCAGTGCTTCGACAGCGCGCGCCATCGCCAGCATGGTGGCTTGCAGGATGTTGATCGCGTCAATTTCCTCGACCGAAGCCATGCCGATGCCAACATGACAGGATGAGAGTATCTGCGCTTCCAGCACGGCCCGGCGTTTGCCCGACAGCTTCTTGCTGTCATCCAGCCCCACAATACCGCCCGGACACAGGATCACGGCCGCTGCGACCACCGGCCCCGCCAGCGGCCCACGGCCGGCCTCGTCCACGCCTGCGATCAGATGCGCCACGGAGGGTAGCGCCGGTTTTCGTCCGCCGCATAAAGGCAGATCATATTGCCATGCGGATCGCGCAGGCGGGCTTCGCGCCAGCGCCAGTCTTCGTCCCTGGGCATGTGATCGAACACAAGCCCTGCCGCGACAAGCTCGTTCACCCAGGCGTCAAGGCGCGGGCTTTCGAAATAGGTGACGGCACCGCCTGCCGGGCTGCCGTCTGCATGGATCGAAAAGGTCGCACCGTTGGCCGCCTCAAACCGGGCATAGCCATTGTCCGGGCTATCGACGATCTGGCGCAGGCCGAGTGCCTTGTAAAAAGCAACCGACGCACCGTAGTCGCTCGCGCCGACGGTCACCTGATTGAGCGACACCCCCGGCACCATCGCGTCTTCGCGGACAGACTGGTGGCCCATCGGTCCGTGACCACGTCCAAGGCTTGGCGCGTCGCGCAACGCAAGGCGGACAAATTGGCGGGCGCGGGTGATTGCATCCTCAAGGGACATACCCTGCCCAAGACCGGTCGCGATGGCGCTTGCCAGCGTGCAGCCGGTGCCATGTGTGGAGAGGGTGTGGATCCGCGCGCCTTCCCAACGGGCGCGCTCACTCTGCTTGTCAACCAGCCGGTCCACAATCACGTCACCCGCATCATGGCCGCCCTTGACGAGCGTTGGGCCCGATAGAGCCGCTTCGCCGCCAAGCGCCGCAAGTTCGGGCAGGTTGGGCGTCGTCAGCGTGGCGATCTTGATCAGGCGACGAAACGCAGAAATCGTCGCGTCGTCCGCCAGCGCCGCACCGCTCGTTGCCACCATTACGGGATCAAACACGATGGAAACGCTCAGCCGTTCCAGCCAGTCCGCAACCGCCACTGCCGTTTCCGCGCTGCCGATCATGCCGATCTTCACCGCGTCCACCCCAATATCGCGCACCACAGCGTCAATCTGGGCGATAACGATGTCAGTGGGGATCAGATGCACCGCCTCCACTCCCAGCGTATTCTGCGCGGTCACGGCGGTAATCGCGGTCATTGCATGGCCGCCCAGCATCGTCACAGTCTTGATATCAGCCTGAATCCCCGCGCCGCCGCCAGAATCGGAGCCCGCGATGATCAGGATGCGCGCGGTCATTTCTTGTAGGAGCGGATTACCGAGGCCGGGAACCCCTCCAGCAGTTTTTTCGAACGGGTCGGGCGATCCGTCAGCATTCCTCCGCAATTGGGGCATAGCTCATCCAGCGCATCAGTGCATTCCGCGCAGAAGGTGCATTCGAACGAACAGATGAACGCGCCACCCGTTTCAGCGGGCAGATCAACGCCGCAGCGTTCGCAATCAGGGCGCATTTCCAGCATCAGGCCACTGCCTCCCGCACAGCATCGCAAATGGCATCCACCGCGCGCTCGACCTGCCCCGCATCATCGCCTTCGGCCATTACCCGGATCACGGGTTCGGTGCCGGAGGGTCGGATTACGAGGCGGCCCTTGCCGTCAAGTTCCCCCTCAACATCAGCGATGACGCGCTTGACGCTTTCCGCCTCCAATGGCTTACCACCGGAAAAGCGGACATTCTTGAGCAATTGCGGCACCGGATCGAAAAGGTGCAGCACGTCACTTGCCGGCTTGTTCTGGCGCACCAGTTCGGCGAGCACCTGCAAAGCCGCCACCAATCCGTCGCCCGTTGTGGCATAGTCGGACAGGATCATATGGCCGGATTGTTCGCCGCCCACGTTGAAACCGCCCGATCGCATCCGTTCCAGCACATAGCGATCCCCGACCGCCGTGCGTTCCAGGGTGAGGCCATCGGCTTGCAACACGCGCTCCAGCCCAAGATTGGACATGATGGTGGCAACCACCCCGCCGCCGCGCAGCGTGCCCGCGCGTGCCCAGCTTTTGCCAATCAGGGCCATGATCTGATCCCCATCGACCACTCTGCCCAGTTCATCGACGATGATCAGCCGGTCCGCATCGCCATCCAGCGCAATGCCGATATCCGCGCCAGAAGCCACGACGGTTTCCTGCAACAACGCAGGCGAAGTTGAACCGCATTTGTCATTGATATTGATGCCATTGGGAGTGACGCCCACCGCGACAATCTCCGCCCCCAATTCCCACAGCGCAGAAGGAGCCACCTGATACGCTGCGCCATTCGCGCAATCGATCACGATTTTCAGCCCATCCAGCCGTAATTCTTCGGGGAAACAGGATTTGGCGAAATGGATATAGCGACCCTTGGCATCTTCCACACGCCGCGCGCGACCAATCTTTTCGGAGGTGGCCAGTTCCGGCTCCACCTCCAGCAAGGCTTCGATCGCATGTTCGTCCGAATCAGACAGTTTGTAGCCATCCGGCCCGAACAGCTTGATGCCATTATCATAATAGGGATTGTGGCTGGCAGAGATCATCACGCCCAGATCAGCGCGCATCGAACGCACCAGCATGGCCACCGCCGGCGTGGGCATCGGCCCGACCTGCACCACATCCATGCCCACTGACGTGAAGCCGGAAACCAGCGCATTTTCGATCATATAGCCCGAAAGCCTTGTATCCTTGCCGATCACAACGCGGTGCTTGTGCGCGCCCCGCACGAAATGCGCGCCCGCCGCCTGACCGACTTTCAGCGCCATGGCAGACGTCATCGCACCGGCATTGGTCTTGCCTCTGATCCCGTCCGTGCCGAAGAATTTCCGACCCATCATCATCCCCGCATACTGTTACGCAAACCCGGCGCTCCCCTTGCGCCAGAGTGCGACGAAACGAAAGGGGATTTGCACGATTAAGCCGCGGTTCAGCGCGGTTGCACCAGATTCCTGATCACAACCAACAGGACAGGGATCGCCACATGCACAACCGTTTCGCCGCCATCGCCGCGTTCGCCGCGCTTGCCAGTTCCACCGCCGCCAGTGCGATCGGGGCAGGTTCCGCTTCCCCGTCCACACCGGTGCTTGCCGCGCAGGATAGCGGCACGCCGCGCAAAGGCTTTCTGGGCGGTGTGTTTGGCTGCTCCGCCGATGGCAGCAAGCAGGAAATCGGGGCTGCGGCGGGCGGTGCCCTGGGTGCCATACTTGGCAATCGCATCGCCGGGCGCGGCAGCCGCACGCTGGGCACGCTGATCGGGGGCGCGCTGGGTGCCGCAGCTGGTTCAGCGGTAGGCTGCAAGTTGCAAAAAACTGACCAGCAAAAGGCCGAACGCGCGCTGGAAGATGCCGTGGCGAGCGGCAGGGATCAAAGCTGGAAGAGCGATGAAACCGGTGCGTCCGGCACAGTCGAGGTTGGCCAGGCGACGGGTGTAGCCCTGTCCGATATCCGGTTTGCCAATGGCGTGGAACCGGCGGCGGGATACAGCAAGGTGGGGGCCACTTATGCCGCCACGGCCAATGCCAATCTGCGCGCATCACCGACCACGAGCGGGAAATTGCTTGGCCAACTCGCCACCGGCCAGCGCGTGTGGGTGCCTGCCTCGGTAACGGGCCAGCCCTGGCTGCTGGTATCTCAGGATGGGGTAGCCAAGGGCTATGTCTCGTCCCCGCTGCTCAAAAAGGCGGCTACGCAAACCGCCTCAGGCTGCAAGATGGTGAAGCAGACCATCGATGTGCCGGGATCGGGCCCGGAATCGGAAAGCTATCAGGCGTGCAAGGGCAGTGATGGCAACTGGGTGATGACCCGGGTGTGAGTTCCGTCATTGCGAGCGAAGCGAAGCAATCCAGCCTAATGGCGGCATTCTGGATTGCTTCGTCGCTTTACTCCCCGCAATGACGGCCACGCGAGAATAAACGACTGCTTACGCCGCCAGTGCCTCGGGCATCCGCGCGGCTTCATATTCGCTATCGACCCGCCCGATCAGATAGCGATCGTCATGATTCCAGGGGTGGAAGCCCGGCAGGAAAAAGGTTGACCAGGCCGGGATCAGCTTGCGGACGATACCGGGCGTACCGAACATGAACCACAATATCCGGGCATGGACGCGCGCACCAGTCAGCCCGTCCTGCGCGAGCAGATCCAGCATCGCCAGATAGCGCTTCGCCCAGAAGGTCTTGGTGACAAGCAGCATCATAATGCTCTTCACCTTCCAGCGCTTCCAGCGGCTCCAGTCCCGCGTGGCGTGCAGCCAGGTATCATAGGCGACGCCCTTATGCTCGATCTCCTCGATCGCGTGCCAGCGCCACAGGCTCCGGCTTTCCTCGTCTGCATTCCGGAAATGCGCTTCATTCGCCACAAACTGCTGGGCCATGATCGCGGTATAATGTTCCAGCGCCATCGTGACGGCCAGGTTCAGGATTTGCGGGCGGCTCTTGGTCATTTCCAGGGATTCGGTAACGCCTGCCTCCAGCCGTGAAATGTCATAGCCCGCATCCACGACGCGCTTGTTGAAAGCGATATGTTCGCGGCCATGCACCACTTCCTGCTGGACAAAGGCGCGGATTTCATGGGCGAGCTTTTCGGGCGCGCCATCACGAAAGGCCTTCACGCTTTCAATGAAGAACGCCTCGCCCCGCGGGAACGTAACGGAAAGCGCGTTGTAGAAAGCAGTTGCAATCGGATCGCCACCAAGCCACCAGCGCTGTTGCGCCACGTTCCGTCCAAAACGGCGGTCACGCGGGGTGATCGTAAGATCAGCAGGGGATTTGGCAAAATTGGCCGCGAGTGTCATGGGCGAATCTCCTTACAACAGTGTCAATAAGAGTTACTTACACCAATGTCAATAGGTCGCAAACGCCTGTCTCCCGATGAAAGCCGCCTGGCTGCGCTGGATGCCGCGCGCCTGTTGCTGATCGAAGCAGGGCCGCAAGCCGTGACGCTGAAAGCTGTGGCCGGGCGGATCGGGCGGACGCATGCCAATCTGCTGCATCATTTCGGCTCTGCGGCAGACCTGCAAATGGCGCTGGCCGGGCATATGGCCAAGCAGGTCTGCGCCACCATCGCTGATGTCGTGCTGAAGGCGCGCCGGGGCGAAGCCGATCCGCGCGTGATCGTTGACCTGACGTTCGATGCCTTTGACCAGCAGGGCGCAGGCGCGCTGGCCACCTGGATGGTGATGACGGGCAATGACAACGCGCTCAACCCGATAATCAACGCCATCCACGATCTGCTTGATCAGTTGCGCGAAGGCAATGAAGACGGACTGATGCATGAAGACACGCTGACGCTTGTCCTGCTCGCGATGGGGGATGCCCTGCTTGGCGCGCCGCTGGCCAAATCGCTTGGCTTGCCGCGCGAAACGGCGCGGGAAATCGGCCTGAAGATATTGTTGAATTCACCTGGCGTGAAGGCGCGGATGACGGCGGCTTAGACAGCTTTGGGTGACTGTCCCTTCAGGAACTGTCACCGACCGGAAATGGGGACAGTCCCTCAAGCGACAGTCCCCAGCCAGATTGGCGGTATAATTTTCGCTGCGCTGCGGCTAAAGGCCCCCCATGCATTTTCTTGATCAAGCCAAAGTCTATCTCAAATCCGGTGACGGCGGCGTCGGCGCGGTTTCCTTCCGGCGCGAAAAGTTCGTCGAATATGGCGGGCCGGACGGCGGCAATGGCGGCAAAGGCGGCGACATTATTTTTGAAGCCGTACCGGGGCTCAATACCCTGATCGATTTCCGCTACACCCAGCATTTCAAGGCCCCGCGTGGCAAAGGTGGCGCCGGGCGCAACCAGACCGGCGCGGGCGGCAAGGATCTGGTCATCAAGGTGCCAGTGGGCACGCAGATATTGTCTGATGACCACGAACAGGTGCTCGCCGATTTCACCAAGGCAGGCGAACGCAAGGTGTTCCTGCGCGGTGGCGATGGCGGGCGTGGCAACCTGACGTACAAGACCTCCACCAACCGCGCCCCGCGCCAGCATGGCACGGGCTGGCCGGGCGAGGAGATGTGGGTCTGGCTGCGGCTGAAGCTGCTGGCCGATGCCGGGCTTGTCGGCCTGCCCAACGCGGGCAAATCGACATTTATCAACGCGGTTACCAACGCCAATGCCAAGGTGGGGGCCTATCCCTTCACCACCACCCGGCCCCAGCTTGGGGTTGTGAGCCATCAGGGGCGGGAATTCGTTGTGGCGGATATCCCCGGCCTGATCGAAGGCGCGGCCGATGGCGCGGGAATTGGCGACCGTTTTCTGGGGCATATCGAACGATGCCGGGTTCTGCTGCATCTGGTGGACGCGACGGGCGACGATCCGGTGGGCGCGTGGCGCATCGTGCGGGGAGAGCTTGATGCCTATGGAGCGGGGCTGACGGACAAGCCCGAAGTCATTGGCCTCAACAAGATCGACGCCCTTCCGCCTGCGGAAGTGAAGAAACTGATCACCAAACTCAAACGCGCGTCCAAGGCAGACATCCTGCCTCTTTCCGGCGCAAGCGGCGAGGGGATTGACGCTGTGCTTGACCGGCTGGCAGCAGAGATTCTGGCCGAGAAGCCCGAGCCGGAAGGCACCGAGGCGGCATGGTCACCGATTTGAGCGGGGACTGTCCCTTCAGGGACTGTCCC
>JANOAJ010000252.1:0-3031 GCA_031411035.1 Sphingomonadales bacterium | reverse complement strand
CCATGACATAACCTCCTAAACCGGCCGCCCATCCGTATCGACCAGCACTTCGCGGCGGCCGACATGATCGGGGCGGCTGACAAGGCCTTCCTTTTCCATGCGTTCGATCGTGCGTGCGGCGGTGTTGTAACCGATGCGGAGCTGGCGCTGGATATAGGAGATCGAGGCTTTCTGGCTTTCCGCCACAACCTGCACGGCCTGGCGATATTGCTGGTCTTCGGCGCTGTCTTCGCCCGTGGGCGCGCCGTCGATTGTCCAGCTGCCTTCCTCGGGCTCCTCGGTAACGGACTGGACATATTCGGGATGGCCCTGTGACCGCCAGTGATCGGCGACCGCGCGGACTTCATCATCAGAGACGAACGGCCCGTGGACGCGGGCAATCTGCTTGCCGCCCGGCATATAGAGCATGTCGCCCTTGCCCAGCAGCTGTTCGGCCCCCTGTTCGCCAAGGATCGTGCGCGAATCGATCTTGCTGGTAACGGCAAAGCTGATCCGCGTGGGAAGGTTGGCCTTGATGACGCCGGTAATCACGTCGACCGAAGGCCGCTGCGTCGCCATGATCAGATGGATGCCCGCCGCGCGGGCTTTCTGCGCCAGCCGCTGGATCAGGAATTCCACTTCCTTGCCTGCCGTCATCATCAGATCGGCCAGTTCGTCCACAATCACGACGATCTGGGGCAGTGGTTCATAATCGAGGAATTCTTCCTCATAAATGGGCTGGCCGGTTTCGGCATCATAGCCCGTCTGCACCCGGCGACCGAGCTTCTGCCCCTTGCCACGTGCCGCGCGGACCTTGTCATTGAAGCCGGCAAGCCCGCGCACACCAACCGAGGCCATCATCCGGTACCGGTCCTCCATCTGCTCCACGGCCCATTTGAGCGCACGGATCGCCTTGGCAGGCTCCGTCACCACCGGGGAAAGCAGATGCGGAATATCATCATAGATGCTCAGTTCCAGCATCTTGGGATCGATCATGATCATCCGGCACTGATCGGGCGTCAGCTTGTAGAGCAGGGACACGATCATCGCGTTCAGGCCCACCGATTTGCCCGAGCCCGTGGTGCCCGCGACCAGCAGATGCGGCATCGGGGCGAGATCGGCAATCACCGGATCGCCCGCGATATTCTTGCCCAGGATGATCGGCAGTTGCGCGGTCTGGTCAGCGAATGCCTGACTGGAGGCAAGTTCGTGGAAAATCACGCCTTCGCGCTTGGCATTGGGCAGTTCGATGCCAATCACTGTCCGCCCCGGAATCGTCGCCACGCGCGCGGAAAGGGCAGACATGTTGCGGGCAATATCGTCCGCCAACTGGATCACCCGGCTGGCCTTGATGCCCGATGCCGGTTCCAGTTCATACATGGTGACGACCGGGCCGGGCCGGACTTCGACAATCGAACCCTTCACATGGAAATCATCCAGCACCGTTTCCAGCAACCGGGCATTGCGTTCGAGCGCGGCTTTGTCGAGCGTGCCGCCGGTGGAAGGCGGCGCGGGGGTGAGCAGATCAAGCGAGGGCAGGACGTAGCGATCCTTCAGATCGAACGAGGATTGCGCCGCCTTGACCGGTTTGGGCGCCGGGGACGCGGCAGCGGACTGGCGTTCGGCAATGCGCGGGGCCGGCCGCGGTTCCGGCGAAGCCACGGCGCGCGGCTGAGGATCGGCAATGCGCGGGGCCTTGCGTTCCTCGCGCTCGGGCGCAGGATCGCGCACGTCCGGCGCATAGGCAGGGCGGTTACGGCGGAACAGCCAGTCCCGCTCATCCGCATCAAGGCCAAGGCTGAGCGCCCAGACAATCACGCCAAACAGCGCCACCAGCGCGGCAAGGCCCAGCACCACCCATTGGCGAATATCTGCGGCCGGAATGAAATCCGCGCCCCAGTGCAGCATATTGGCCCCGGCAAAACCCAGTGCCCCGCCAAGCCCGCCGGGCAGGCCGTGAATGGCGTCACCCTTGAACAGCGCCAGCGCGACATCAATCAGGGCAATCCCGCCCAGCGCGGAAAAGCCGCGCTTCTGCCAGCCGGTGACCGGCGCATCGCGCCACAACCGGGTGGCAGCAACAATGATCAGCGGCACAAACAGGGCCACGGCCGGACCAAGCGTCCAGAGCAGCAAATCTGCCGTCCACGCCCCGGCACCACCCATCAGGTTGCGCGCGGGGCCGCCAGCGGCGGTGTTCATCGAAGGGTCACTGGGATGATAGCTGGCCAGCGCCAGTACCAGCAGGACAGCGCCCAGCATCAGCGCCAGCGCCGCGGCCATCGCGCCGCTGCGTCTTGCCCCGCGTTTCACCGCATCGCGGAATGCCGGTGCCCGTGTCGCCATGTTCCGCCTCCCAGCGCGCGCTGCACACGCCGCAAGGCGCGGGCGCGATATGTTCCCAGACCGCCTAATGCGCTTTCGCGTGACTCCCCGTCAAGAGTCCCCTCCCTGAAGGGGGGGGACCGTCCCTTCAGGGAGTGTCCCCTTCATGCTGGAAATGCGGTGACAGTCCCTGAAGAGACAGGCACCGGTACGAGGGTTTACCCCGCCAATATGGTTGCCGCTGTTTCCTCGATACTGCCCGCAACAAGGATCGAATCCCCGCCGACAAGACCGATTTTGGTCTGCCCGTTCTCGTCCGTGCGGAGATAAGCGACATTCGCCACCACCACCAGATAGTTGCCACCGTGCGACTTGAGCATAACGAACTTCATGATAAATCTCCTGACGCCCGCTGCCTTAGGGAGGATCGGTCTGTTTTCCGTTAACGCCTATCTGGCGGTATCGCGGTGCCTGCTTGTGCCGTCATTGGCGGTGCAGCGATCAGCCAATTCCCCTTTCCGCCACCCCGGCCCCGCGCTAAAGCCGGATTATGGAACATCATGATGTGATCATTCTGGGTGGCGGGCTGGTGGGGCTGACGCTGGCGATCGGGCTGGACGCGCACGGACTGCGCACCGCGCTGGTGGATCCCATGCCGCCCGAAACCGCGTTGGCCCCTGCATTTGACGGCCGCGCCAGTGCCATCGCCAGCGCGACTTGGCGCATG
>JANOAJ010000251.1:0-3393 GCA_031411035.1 Sphingomonadales bacterium | reverse complement strand
GATCCGTCCTTTTTTGACCCTTGCGACCCAAATTTTGCGTTTGCGTCCCTGTTTTTTGTTTTGCGTCCCTGATTGTCTTTTTTTATCTCATTGAAAAATATGGATAAATAAAAAGAAAGGGACGCTAGGGACGCAAGGGACGCAAAATCTCACGTTACATATAGAGAATTTAAGCCTTCATTGGTTTCACCCATACCCTTTCGATGTATATGCGCACATGCAGACGCGGGGATTTGCGTCCCTAGCGCCCCTTGCGTCTTAAGTTATTGAAATCCCTAACCCTTTTTCAGGGTCGCAAAAAATGCCGGACGCCGTTTGCGTCCCTTGCCGCCCAAAATCACCCCTCTTGACCTCGAAGAGGATGGTGCAATGCGCCATGCAGCCGGCAGCAAGGGCGGCAAGCAAGGAGCTTGGCTGTGCGCCCTTAAAGACGGGTGCGGGTTTTTTGATGGCAGACATCGTCAAAAGCCCTCCGGTGGCCACTGTTCATCGCGCGCATCAGGTGCAGGCGGATACCTGCCATCGCCGTTTCTGCCTTGCGGCTGGCAGGCAAAATCGCTCTTGATCTGTATGCCCTTGTAAACCGTGGTGCCGCTTTTGGCCTTCCAGAACACGTGCATCTTGTCATCGACCCCTGCCCAGGACTTTCTCGCATAGTCGGGAAAGCGCTTGCAGAACGTCACCTTCTTGAATTCGGCTTGGCCCTCGCGGCTGGCCCAATTGGTATAGCCGTTGAACAGCGTTTCGGGCGTCACCACGTCGGCCTCATGGCCGGTGACATGGCAGGCGGCGCGGACGAAGGCACCGATCGGATCGCTGTCCTCACGGTAATCTTCGGTGGCCATGCGCACCTTTTCTGGGATGCCAAGACCGCCGCTCAAATAGTCAAGCGCGCCACGCACCATCCATGCGAAAATGCCGTCGCTTTCGCGCCTGAGCTTGAGCGGCAACAGCCGGTCCACTTCGGCTTTCGGTATCTGGATTTCCCATGGCACCAGATTGACGCGCCGCCAGATGCCATCGGAATTGTCATCGATGCGCGGCTTGTGATTGCCCGACAGGATGATCTTGAACTGCGGCATAAAGTCGATGAAATCCTTGTGAAGCCGTCGCACCGGTATTTTCTCACCGCCCGTCAGCGTCTTGATCAGCGAATCCTTCAGCTTGACGCCCATTTCCGGCTCGGATGCAGCGACAAGGCGCGCGCCGGGCAATCGGGCAAGGTCGGGCGTGGCTTCAGAACCGCCGCGCTTTGAATCACCTGCAAACGAATCAATCGACAGCGTGACCGCATAATTGCCCAGCACATGGCAAAGCGTATCGACAAAGGTCGATTTGCCGTTGCGCCCGCCGCCATGGAAAAACACCAGACATTGCTCGACCGTGGTGCCAAGCAGGCAATAGCCGGAAAAGCGCTGCAGGAAGCCGCGCAGATCGGCATCCGGCTGCACCCGCTGCATGAACTTCTCAAATTCAGGAGCTTCGGCGCTGACATCGAGATCGACGTTGGCGAGCTTGGAAATATAGTCGTCGGCATTGTGCGGATCGAGCCGGAAATGCGCGGTGTAGCGCGGATCATC
The DNA here is from genome assembly GCA_031411035.1 of Sphingomonadales bacterium. Classification (GTDB taxonomy): domain Bacteria; phylum Pseudomonadota; class Alphaproteobacteria; order Sphingomonadales; family Sphingomonadaceae; genus Aquisediminimonas. Next base: position 1,813 of record JANOAJ010000251.1, on the reverse strand, counting down.
GGCGCTTGATTGTGGGTCCGCCTCGCGCCAGAAGCGCAGCGTGCCGCCTTTCACGTTGACGGCGAAAACATCGGTATTGAGGTCGCTGACCATTCTGGCCACATGTGGCGCGGCCTCGGCCAGCATGTTGTTGATTTTCGAGGTTCCGGCGCTTGATTTGGCAAAGGAATGCCGCGCTGAACGCCGTCCGTTGACCTCGTCTTCCAGATCCTGACCGCGCTCGGCAATGTCATCAAGGTCGAGATATTTGGCAAACTGCGCCGCATCCCAGCCGATTTTCGGCGTTCCCATGGCCTTCTTGGCGCGGGCTGCTTCCAATGCGCCTTCGCCGCCCTCGGCAATCACCGCATCATAGCCATTGTAGAGCGCCAGCTTGTCGGCGCTCCAGCCATAGAGCGGCGTGCCCATTTCCTTCTTTTCGCGCGCTGCCTGCCGACCGGCGTTGATGATGACCAACTCCTCCTCGGTGGTCTTGATGAGCTTTGCCTCATCATCGATCAATTCGGCTGTTTGCTGCGCCAAAGGCCGGATAACCGAGCCGTCCTCGTCTTCTTTCCAATGCCGGCCATCAAAGCCGTGCCAGCCGACATGGGCGACATTGAGGATGCGCTTGCCGTGGCGGTGCAACAGGCGGCGGCCATTGCCGATGTCGGTCGGCGGCTCGGCAGCGCAAAGCTGCAGCAGCGCGGCAGGATCACGTTCGGGTGATGCGGAAAGCGGCAGCGAGGGACGCTGCGCCCCGCCCATCCCATGCGCCCCTGACAAAGGGTGCGGGTTTTTTTCCGCTGCCTCCGCCTGCGCCACCATGGCAGCCACTTCGCTTGGCGTCAGTTTCTTGTTCATGCTGTTTCTGTTTCTGGGGCTTTGCCCAAATGGTCTGCAAAATCGCCATGGATTCCGGGCCAGACAACCACCACCAGACGGCCCTCTTTCGAATGTCTGGCCTTGGCTCTGGCCATCATCGAGGCGGTCCAGACGCGCTCGCTGTCACCGTCTGCCAGCAGGATCAGCGTGGTGATGGCATCGGGCACCGGCATGGCGGGGCTTGAAAAATCCGGTACCGGCCCGCCGATGTTCTTCGGTCGCGTGCGTCCGGCCTTGTCAACAAGCGTCAGTGTCGGGTGGAAAAAATCCGAGGCGTGGTCAGCCTTGCCGGCCAAATTGCCGAGATCGCCTGAGGCGATGTAGAGTGTGTCACGTCGGAACCGTTCGGCATAGGCGACCGCGAGAACCGTTTCGATGCCCTCGCCCGCCACCATGCGGGTGGCAGGTGGTCCATATTTTGGCGCGACAATGCTAGTGTTGTGGAGGAGCGCATATCCGGCAACCGGAATGAACCCGCCCTGCTTGGAGCCGCGCATCTTCTTGGTCGGCCACGGGTCGCCCTTGGTATCAAGACCGAGATCCGGCCGGAATTTCGGGCCGCGCGCAAGGTCCACCCATGTCTGGTGGCAGCCGATGATCTGGCCATCCGCGCCGACAAACGGCGCGATCATGGCAGGGCCGGTGTGAATGACCACAGCGGCACGCGCCTCGCCGACCCAGTAATCCAGCGCCGGATCAAACCGCAGCAACCCGCCGGTCTGCGGCTGGTATCCGGCACGCAATTCGAGATAGCGCGCGGCGTGCGTGCCGCCGATCGGCCCTGCGCGCTCCCATTTGCCGCGTGCCTTGGCAATTTCCTTGGCGCGAAATGCATTGGCGGCCTTGTCGCGCGCAGCAGCCTTGGCCTCATTGGCGGCGCGCTGCGTTGCGAGCCGGGCCAAGCGGGCAGTCTTTTCTTCTTCCGATTCGCACTGCTCCGGATCCGGCG
>JANOAJ010000250.1:0-7399 GCA_031411035.1 Sphingomonadales bacterium | reverse complement strand
GCGTTCGGCGTCCTGGCCCGACATCAGACCGCGTGAGGCAGAGAAGCCCAGCGCCAGTGCCATGCCCGCTGCCACGCCTTCGCCGTGAAGCAGGCGATCGGAAAAACCGGTTTCTGCTTCAAGGGCGTGGCCGAATGTGTGCCCCAGATTGAGCAGGGCGCGCTTGTCTTCCGTTTCGCGCTCGTCGGCGGCAACAATGGCGGCTTTGGCGCGAACGCTGGTCTCGATCGCTTGTATCTGCGCTGCACGGTCCCCCGCCAAAACAGCCGCACCGTTCGCCTCACACCATTCGAAAAAGGCGAAATCGCCCAGCAGCCCGTATTTGACCACTTCGGCATAGCCTGCGCGGCGTTCGCGGGGCGGCAACGTATCGAGCACAGTCGGATCGATCAGCACAAAGGCGGGCTGGTGAAAGGCACCGATCAGGTTTTTGCCCGCTGCCGTGTTGATGGCGGTTTTCCCGCCCACGGACGAATCGACTTGCGCCAGCAGACTGGTCGGCACCTGGATGAACTGGCAGCCGCGCTTCAGGATTGAGGCCGCAAACCCCACCAGATCGCCGATCACACCACCGCCGAGAGCCACGACGTAGTCGCTGCGCTCTATCCCGCGTTCGAGCAGGGCATCGCACAGGCTGGCAAGCTGACTCCAGCTTTTGGTGCTTTCTCCCGCAGGCAGGATGATCGGGTCCACCGTGATGCCCGAAGCGGCAAGCGACGCAGCGAAGCGGGGCAGGGCGTGCGCTGCCACGTGGGTTTCGGTGACAATCACCAACCGGCTTTTGCGCGCCATACCGGCCAGCAATTCTCCGGCCCGATCCAGCGCACCGGCTTCGATCAGAATTTCGTAGCTGCGGACACCAAGGCCGACCGTCACCAGACTCATGCCAGTTTTCCCAGGATGGCGTTCACCGTTGCATCATGCGGCGCAGGCTGACTGCGGATATGGATCGGGGCGAGCGCATAGACCGGGTTCCGCACGGCCGCGAGCTCGGCCAGCGCCACGCGGGCATCGCGCCCCTTGAGCAACGGGCGGTTATCCCGACGCCCGACGCGTTCGGCCAGGAGGTCAACATCGGCGTCAATCCAGACCGTGGTGCATCTCTCCAGCACCAGCGCACGGGTGGAAGCGTTCATGAAGGCGCCGCCGCCTGTTGCAATCACTTTGGGTTTTCCTTCCACCAGCCGCGCGATGACGCGACGTTCCCCATCGCGGAACACTGATTCGCCATAGCGTTCGAACATTTCGGGTATGCTCATCCCCGCTGCCTGCTCAATCTCGTGATCGGCATCGACAAAGCCGACATGCAGCCGCTGCGCCAGCCTGCGTCCGATCGTGGATTTGCCCACGCCCATCAGCCCGATCAGCACAATCGGGCGGGTCAGGATGATATCGGCTTGACTGGCGGGGGCGTTCATGGTGCGGGGGGCTATACACAGCACCCCGCTCTGGGGCAAAAGGCTGTTACAGATTTCGGGAATGCTTCAAATGTCTCGTGTTTTGGGTTTGGTAGTGGCGCTGGCAGTGGTTGTGGCGGCGTTATTCTATTTACAGAGTCGCGTTTCGGAACAGCCGATGACGCGCCATGAAAAGCCGGTTTCGCTTGATGCGCTTCGCAAATAGGGCGACGCTGATTGCGCTGCTGGGCAGTGCCGGGCTGGTCTGCGCCATTCCGGCAATCAGTCAGGACGCGCCGAAATCTCTGCTTCCGCCCGGATTTGGCGACCCTGAAGCGCCGCCTAAAGAGAATCCGAACACGGCGTCCAAGCCCACCGATTTGCTGCCTGACGTAAAAATCCAGCCACCAGCCACCCAGACAGCTTCGGGCGCTCCGGCAGATGCCGGAACGACCACTGCTCCCGACGGCACCGAAGTCGCCGTTGATGAAAACGGGGATCCGTTGCTGCCCGCTATTGCAACATTGCAGGATCTGCCGCCGTCGGCCCGGCGGTCAGCCGCGCAAGTCGGGCTGCTGGAACCGGATGATGGTGATATGGGGGCCGCAGCGTTCGGCACTGCGCGCGGGCCATATCTGACTTATCTGATGCGCCATTTGCATGCGCCGATTGCTTCGCGCTGGTCTTCCATTCTCCTGCGCCGGGCATTGCTCAGCAAGGTCGATACACCGCGTGGTGTTGGTGCGGCCGATTGGGTCGCGGAACGTGCGTGGCTGCTGATTCGCATGGGCGAAGCGCAGGATGCCCAGCAACTGGTTCAGGCCGTGGATGTTGACCAGTATTCGCCAAAGCTGTTCGAGGTTGCCATGCAGGCATCGCTCGCGGCGGCCGATCCGGCGGGCCTCTGCTCAATGGTGGAGGCTGGTGCCGCCACCAGCAAGGAGCCGGCCTGGCCGTTCGCGCGCGCGATTTGCTCTGCCCTTGCAGGAGAGTCCTCGGTTGCCAGTGCCCAGATCGATTCCGCCCGTGCCAGAGGGCCGGGCGCGGGGATAGACGGGCTTCTCGCGGAAAAGGTTGTCGGGGCTGGGGGCAACACGCGTCGGGCTGTCGTGATCCAGTGGGATGATGTGAACCAACTGACGGCATGGCGCTATGGCATGGCGACAGCGACGGCCATCGATATTCCTGATCGCCTGATGGCAACGGTCGGCCCGCATGTTCGGGCCTGGCGCGCCCGCGCACCCCTGCTGGCGGTGGACAAGCGTATCGGGGATGCGGAAGTCGCCGCAGCGCTTGGCGTGCTTTCCAGCGATGCCCTGGTTGATCAATATGGTGCCTGGGCCGACGCGACCGACCCCGGCGATGCGGGCGGAAAACCGTTCCTGTTGCTACGGGCAGCCTATGCGGCTGACAGTGAATCGGAACGGGTTGATGCCATGCGCAGCCTGTGGACAGGCGCGGGCCTGGACGCCCGGGGTCAATATGCGCGCCTGATCCTTACGGCACGTGCCGCAGGGCGGTTGACACCGAGCGAAGACGTGATGGGCGATGCTGGCAGTCTTGTGGGGTCCATGTTTACGGCGGGCCTCGATATTCAGGCGGCGCGCTGGGCCAAGCTGGTTTCTGACGATGGCAGTGATTCGGCCAAACAGGCTCGGGCGCTTCTGGCCGTCGGTGCGCCGGGCCGCGTGGTGGGCTGGAGCGCGGGTGACATAAAAAGCTACAAGGGCAATCCGGATTCCTCCGTTGGCGGCGCGTTCCTGTTCGCTGGCATGGCCGGGATGGCGCGGATCGGGAACGACGATATTTCGTCAATGGCCGAATCCCTTGGCGTGCCCGTTGGCCGTCAGACCGCGTGGACGCGCGCGCTTGATCGGGCGGTCGCGGCCCGTGAGCCTGCAACGGTCGCACTGCTTTGTGCGGTTGGGCTCCAGAACCCGGACTGGAAGAAAATTCCGCCGGTGCAACTCTACCATATCGTATCTGCACTGCGGCGCGTAGGCCTGACCGGGGAAGCAAGGATGATTGCCGCCGAGGCGATCACCCGGGGCTGATCATGGCGGGCGAAGACCGCGCACTTTTTGCCCGCTTTCTGGAAATGATGGCGGCAGAAGCCGGTGCCTCGCGCAATACTCTGATGGCCTATGCCAGTGACTTGCAGGGAGCGTCCGAGCTGCTGGAAGCACGCCTGTCAACCGCAGGCGTGGGCGAACTGACCCGACTGGCTGCCGCATGGGAGGGGCTGGCACCTTCAAGCCTTGCGCGGAAATCAGCAGCGTTGCGGCGATTTTTCGGATTTCTGGTCGATGATGGGCTGCGCGCCGATGATCCGTCGCATGCCTTGCCCAGGCCGGGCACCCGCCGCGCGCTGCCCAAGGTGCTCAGCCGAGCGGACATGGAACGGATTTTTTCCGAAATCGAGCGGCAGCGGGCTCAGGATGACACACATCCAGCGGCGCTGCGCCTGTCTGCGCTTGTCGAACTGCTCTATGGCTCCGGCTTGCGCGCGACCGAACTTGTGTCGCTGGATATCCGTGCCATCAGCGCGGATCGCCCCTTCGCCATCCTGCGCGGCAAGGGCGGGAAAGAGCGGCTGGTGCCGGTTTCCGATCGCGCGCGCGCTGCTGTTGGACAATGGCTGCAAGTGCGCCCGACGGGCAGCCACTGGCTTTTTCCATCGGGCAAATCCTTTCTCAGCCGGGTGCGCCTGTTTCAGATGCTGAAGGCGCTGGCCGCCGATGCCGGTATTCCGCCGGATCGTGTGAGCCCCCATGTTCTCAGACACGCCTTTGCCACGCATTTGCTGGAAGGGGGTGCCGATTTGCGGGCGTTGCAGATGATGCTGGGCCATGCGGATATCGCGACAACCGAGATATATACGCATGTTGACAGCAAGCGCCTCGTCGATCTGGTCGACAAGGCACATCCGCTCGTTGACGCCGTCGCGCGCCGCGCCTAACGCGAGCCCCGATATGGTGGCAATGCTTGATTTTGAAGCGCCTGTGGCGGAACTCAACTCCCGCGTGGCGCAGCTTCGCGAGGCGGCGGAAGGCGGCCCCGCGAACATCGACGCCGAACTCGCCAAGCTTGAGGCAAGAGCGGAAAAAATGCTCGCGGAAACCTATTCGCGGCTGACACCGTGGCAAAAGACCCAGGTTGCCCGCCATCCGGAACGTCCGCACTTCAAACATTATGTGGCCGGGTTGTTTTCTGATTTTATGCCTTTGGCAGGCGATCGGGCCTTTGGTGACGATCAGGCCATTCTTGGCGGTCTTGGCAGGCTGGGTGCGCACCGCGTGATGGTGATCGGCCATGAAAAGGGCGACGATACGGCCAGCCGCCTGCGGCACAATTTCGGGATGGGAAAGCCGGAAGGCTATCGCAAGGCCATCCGCCTGATGCAGCTTGCCAGCCGCTTCGGTATTCCGGTGGTGACGCTGGTGGATACGTCCGGCGCTTTTCCCGGCGTTCAGGCCGAAGAGCGAGGGCAGGCGGAAGCAATTGCCCGGTCAACCCAGGCTGCGCTTGATCTGGACGTGCCGATGGTGGCAGCCATTGTTGGCGAAGGCGGATCAGGCGGCGCGGTTGCGCTTGCGGCGGCAAATCGCGTGCTGATGTTCGAACATGCAGTTTATTCGGTCATTTCGCCCGAGGGCTGTGCCTCCATCCTGTGGCGGACCTCGGACAAGGCGGCGGATGCGGCAGAAGCGATGCGCATCACTGCGGCAGATCTCAAGCGGCTTGGCGTTATCGATGAAATTGTGGCGGAGCCCGTAGGGGGTGCACACCGGCATCCTGATTCGGCAATTTCTGCCCTGGGAACAGCGATTTCGGCTCAACTCGATGTTCTGGACGGCATGGATGCGGCAGCGCTCCGTTCGGATCGAAGACGGAAATTTCTTGCGATGGGGTCAATCTGACGTCAGCTTTGCAGCCCGGTCGCGTGTATGGAGAGGGCAAGGCCATGAACAAGAAAGCGTTGGTATTACTCGGAGTCGCGTTTTTCTCGGTTGCCGCGAAGAAAAACAAGGATCCCAATGCACTGCCTGCTGCGCAGGCAATGACAGCGGGTGACAAAGCGACGGGCGGAAAGGCGCATCCCCAGATTCTGGCGGAATATGGCGGGCTCTATGCGGGGCCACAGGCGGCTTATGTCACCCGGGTTGGCCAGAAGATTTCCGTCCAGTCCGGCCTGTCCAACGCGCAGGGCGATTTCACGGTTTCGCTGCTCAATTCGCCAGTGAACAACGCCTTTGCGATCCCTGGCGGCTATATTTACGTGACGCGCGAACTGCTCGCCCTGATGAACAATGAGGCAGAGCTTGCGTCCGTTCTTGGCCATGAAACCGGCCATGTCGCGGCACGGCATGCCAAAAAGCGTAATGACAGGGCCACGGTTGGCGGCCTTGGCACGATGGCCGCAACGATTCTTGGTTCGGTGCTTGGCGGAGATACCGGGGCAAAGCTTGGCCAGCAGATTGGCGGGAATATTGCGCAGCGGGCGGTTCTGGGCTTCTCCCGCGCCCAGGAATATCAGGCCGATGATCTGGGCGTCTCCTACCTTGCCAAGGCGGGCTACGACACGATGGCGTCCTCGACCATGCTGGCGTCGCTTGCGGCCCAGACCGAGCTGGATGCCCGGATCCAGGGGCAGACAGGCAATTCTGTGCCAGCCTGGGCCAGCACCCATCCCGATCCGGCGAGCCGCGTAGCGCGGGCAGCGCAAAAGGCGGTGGCATTTGGCGGCACCGGCAAGGCAACCAACCGGGATGCATTTCTCACCGCGCTTGAAGGGGTCATGTATGATGATGATCCAAAACAGGGTGTTATCGATGGGAACCTGTTCCGTCATCCGGATCTGAAGCTGGCCTTTTCCGCGCCGGCGGGTTTCGCGATGTCGAACGGAACGGACGCTGTGACAATCAGCGGCTCGGGCGGGCAGGCGCAGTTTGGCGGCGCTGCGTATAACGGAAATCTCTCATCCTATGTTGCGGCGGTGTTCAAAGCTGTGGGGGGGCAGAACAGCATCAATTTCGGCGAAGTGCGGACAACCGACGTGAACGGGCTGAAAATGGGCTATGCCAGTGCCAGTGCCAGCACCCAGTCCGGGCCGGTCGTGGTAACGGTCTATGCCTATGAGTTTTCACCGACGGCAGCATATCATTTCCTGACGATTACGCCCGCAGGCGCTTCGACCGACGTGTTTGCGCCCATGATCAGGAGCATGCGGCGCCTTTCGGCCGACGAAACGGCAGCCATCAAGCCGCGCAAGATCCATGTGGTTACAGTAAAGTCCGGCGATACCGTCGCGAGCCTCGCGGCAAAGATGGCGTATTCCGATTTCCGGGAAGACCGGTTTCGAGTGCTGAACGGACTGACGGCAGGGGCTACGGTGAAAGCCGGTCAGAAAGTGAAGCTCGTCATCTACTGACAAAAAAAGAGCGGCGGAACTTTCGTTCCGCCGCTCCCTTTGTCTTGTTTGTCACGAAAGCTATTAGGTAGCCTTCATGTTGGTCGCGACGTTGTTGAACGTCGTGGTAACCTTGGTGCCAACGTTCTGGAACGCTGTGATGGCAGCGATGGCGATAAGCGCAGCGATCAGGCCATATTCAATAGCGGTCGCGCCCTTGACGTTCTTCAAAAGATTGCGGAATTTCATCATCTAAGGTCTCCTGGTTTCATACTTCAACTACCCGGCCAATCCACGGTATCCGGGATCGACAAAACGACATCTACGGGCAGGAAGTTGACAAAAGTTTAACGCGGAAAGCAAAAAATCGCCCAAAAGCAAAAAAGGCGCGGCAGACTGTTCTGCCGCGCCCCTTGAAGGCACTCTGAAATCATACAACCTTATGTCGATTTCATATTGGTTGAAACGTTGTTGAACGTCGTGGTCACTTTGGTTCCCACATTCCTGAAGGCAGCGATGGCAGCAATCGCGATCAGTGCCGCGATCAATCCATATTCGATCGCGGTCGCGGCGCGGCTGTTCTGCAAAATGA
>JANOAJ010000249.1:0-4289 GCA_031411035.1 Sphingomonadales bacterium | reverse complement strand
GATCAAGCAGCCGCTGGCCGAGGAATTGCTGTTCGGCAAGCTCGTCCATGGCGGCGAAGTGAGTGTCCATTTGAAAGACGGCGCGCTGGCCTTTGAGATTACGCCCGCAGCCCCCAGAAAGGGCAAGAAGGGCGGCAAGGCGAAGGTGAAGGCGGGGGCTTAACGCCCCTACCGCGCCAGTCCCAGTGCCTTGTATGTCGCGGCGAGTGTCGGCGCGGCCAGCGCTGCTGCCCGTTCCGCGCCTTTCACCAGGATCTCGTCCAGCGTCACGCTATCATCCTTGAGCGCCGTGAAGCGCGCGCTGATCGGGGCGAAGCGTTCGACAAGCAATTCACCGAGCGCGGGCTTGAACGTGCCGAAGCCTTGCCCGCCAAAACGGGCGAGCACGGCGTCCACGCTGTCATCCGTCATCGCGGCGTAGATGCCGACAAGGTTCGCGGCTTCGGCGCGGCCTTCCAAGCCCGCCTTTTCGGAAGGCAGTGGTTCGGGATCCGTCTTTGCCTTTTTGATCTTGGACATGATCGTGTCCGCATCGTCAGTCAGATTGATCCGGCTCATATCCGAAGGGTCTGACTTGGACATTTTTGCCGAGCCGTCGCGCAGGGACATGATCCGCGCGGCCGCAGGCGGAATGATCGGATCGGGCAGCGTGAAGACATCACCAAAATCATTGTTGAACTTCTGGGCGATGTCGCGCGCCAGTTCGAGATGCTGCTTCTGGTCTTCGCCCACTGGCACATGCGTGGCCTGATAGAGCAGCACGTCTGCCGCCTGCAGCACGGGATAGGTGAACAGCGCGACCGAGGCCCCTTCGCGGTTCTTGCCGGACTTGTCCTTGAACTGCGTCATGCGGCTGAGCCAGCCCATCCGCGCGGTGCCGTTCAGCAACCATTGCAGTTCGGCATGCGCGGGCACGCGGGCCTGATTGAAGAGGATCGCCTTGTCCGTATCGATCCCGCAAGCGACCAGGGCCGCTGCCATTTCGCGGGTGTTGGCGCTCAGCTCCACTGTTTCATACGGCATCGAAATGGCGTGGAGATCAGCCAGAAAGAACAGGCATTCCATTTCATCCTGCATCCGCACCCAGTTGCGGATCGCTCCCAGATAATTGCCGATATGGAGATTGCCCGTAGGCTGGATTCCGGAAACAACGCGCATATGGGGGGACATGGGGATCAGGCGGCTTTCTTGCGGGTGAAAAGGGCTTTGAGTTCGGACAGGCGATACGCGCCAAACGCGAAAATCGCCACAGTATAGACCACCCCGCCAAGACCGCACAGGATGGCGAGTGCGATGACGCGTTCGATCAGGCTTCCCGTCATGTGCGGATCAGCAAAGGGATTGAGGAACCACAGCGCAACGCCCATCAGGATGCTGGCCCCGATGATGCGCAGCCCCTTGGCCCGGAAGCGGGCATCCATCTGAAGCTGGCCGCGCTTGTGGAGCGTGGCATAGAGCAAGATCGTGTTCACCCACGCCGCGACCGCCGTTGCGACCGCGACGCCGACATGGCCCCATTGTTTGCCCAGGGTGAAGATCAGCACCAGGTTGCCAACCAGATTGACCAGCATCGACCAGAAGGCAAGCCGCACCGGGGTTTTCGTATCCTGCCGCGCATAAAAGCCGGGGGTGAGCACCTTGATCAGCACATAGGCCGGCACACCCAGCGAAAAGGCCGCAAGAGCGGTTGCCGTGCCGACCGTATCGCCGGGCAGGAACGCCCCATGTTCGAACACGCCGCGAATAAGCGGTGTTGCCGAGACGACCAGCGCGACGGCTGCAGGCAGCGAGAGAAACAGTGCCAGTTCCATCGCACGGTTCTGCGTTTCTGCCGCCGATTCCGGATTGCCCCCGCTGATCTGGCGCGAGAGCGTGGGCAGGATCGCGGTGCCAACGCCAATCCCGATCAGGCCAAGGGGCAACTGGTTGAGGCGATCCGCATAATAGAGATAGGACACGGCACCCTGATTGAGGAAGCGCGCGGCAAGCGAAGTGGAAATCAGCAGGTTGAACTGGATCGCCCCCTGCCCCACGGCCGCCGGGCCGATCAGCCAGAGCAGCCGCTTCACATCAGGCGACAGTTTGGGGATGCCAAGCCGCAGCACCACGCCCGCCTGACGGCATGACCAGATCAGCCACAGCAACTGCATCACGCCCGACAGGGTAACCGCAATCGCCTGGGTTTCCGCCGTCGCAATTTCGCTATGGCCCCGAAAGAACAGCAACGCCGCAATCATGCAGATGTTGAGCAGCACGGGCGCCGCCGCATTCACCCAGAATCGGTTGAGCGAATTGAGGATCCCGCCCAACAGCGAAACCAGCGAGATCAGCCCCAGATACGGAAAGGTGATCTTCGTCAGATGGCTGGCGAGCGCGAATTTTTCCGGCCCGCCATCGGGAAAGCCGCCCGTCATCGCCCAGACAATCGGGCTGGTGGCGATCATCATGCCGAGGGTGAAAAGCGTCAGGAACGGGAACAGCACCGAGAGGATCTGGCTTGCGAAATCCACTGCTGCGGCCTTGCCACTTTCGGCCCGTTCCGCTTCGGCTTCTGTCATCCGCCGGTTGAACATCGGCACAAAGACGGCTGCAAACGCGCCTTCGGCAAAAAGCGCGCGGAACAGGTTGGGCAGGCGCCACGCGATCAGGAACGCGTCAGACGCCAGCCCCGCGCCCACATAGCGCGCCATCAGCATATCGCGCACCATGCCCAGAACGCGGCTGACCAGCGTCAGCCCGCCAATCGTGCCGGTGGCCTTGAGGAGATTCATGGCCGGAGGTTCATGTCAGTCCCCTACCGCGTGCGGAAGGGGCGGCAATCACGCATTGCCTTCCACATCAAGCGGCATCGCCTGACCGGCACTGGCCTGCGCCTGCTGCATGTAGAGCGCGCCGAAATCGATCGGTTCGAGCAGCAGCGGCGGGAAACCGCCATCGCGCACGGCATCAGCCAGAACGCGGCGCGCGAAGGGGAAAATCAGGCGGGGCGCTTCGGCCAGAAGGAAAGGCTGCACCTGATCGTCAGGGATATTGCGCAGGCCGAACAGCCCGGCATAATCCAGCTCCACCGCAAACGCGACCTTGTCTGCGCTCGTCGCGCGGACTTCGATTTTCAGCGTCACTTCATGCACGTCATCGGCCACCTGATTGGCACCGATGTTGAACTGCACATCGATCTGGGGCTGGCCCTGCCACTGATAAACCGCAGGGGCGTTGGGATTTTCGAACGAAAAATCCTTCACATATTGCGAAATCAGGCCGACCGCGGGGGCCGTATCCTCACCATTGGGCAGCGGGGCATCAATCAGATCGTCAGACATCACAGATTCCTGTTTGGGCTAAAGCGTGTGGCCCGCGCGCCTAGCAGCGGCGTTGACCAAGGGCAATGGCACATGATTTGTTCAGGTGAATTGTATATGCAGGCATTCATCCCTATATCGGGTGTCTGTCTGGACCGGAGGCTCCGTGGTCATAATTGTCATCCTCGCAATGATTGCTGCCTTTCTTGGCTTGCGGCTCTACGCTGTGCTCGGAAAGCGTGCCGGCCATGAACAGCAACCGCTGACCCGTCCTTCGGATGATCTTCTGCGCGCCCCGCTGCCCAAGACAACGCAGGATGAAGCGCGCGAAACGGCCCGTCCCTTGGCGGAAAACCCACAGGCACCGGGGGCCGAAGCCGGTCTTCGTGCCATCAGCGCGGCTGATCGCAGTTTTGCGGCGGGCGATTTTGTGGACGGTGCCAAATCTGCCTATCGCCTGATCCTTGAAGCCTATTGGGCGGGCAAGGAAGAGGAGTTTGCCCCCTTTGTTTCGGGTGAAGTCCGTGAAGCCTTTGCCGAATCAATCGCCGAACGGACCAGCGAAGGCCATGTGCTCGACAACCGGCTGGTGACGATCGAACGCGCGCTGATCACGGATGCGTCGCTGGTAAATGGCCAGGCCAGCATCACGATCAAATTTGTCGCCGATATCGCGGCGGTGACGCGCGATGCGGATGGCAAGGTGATCGCCGGATCACTGACTGATGCGGTGCCGACCGAAGATGTGTGGACCTTTACCCGTGAATTGCGTTCGGCCGATCCCAACTGGGTTTTGACGGATACCGACGAAGCCGCGTAAGGCGGCGCGCATGATGCTGCGTCGGTTAATTCAGGACTATCGTTTCGGCTCCTGCGGTCGGGTTTTCTTTCGCCACAGCGCACTGGCATTCCTCGCTACCCTTACCCTTTCCGCCTGTGGCGGGCGGATCATTCCGCCTTCCGCCACCGGACCTTCGGCCCGGCCGACGC
>JANOAJ010000248.1:0-17877 GCA_031411035.1 Sphingomonadales bacterium | reverse complement strand
AATTGCTGCAGGGGGATGCCAGCACCTTCGGTTTGTTGCTGGGGGCAAGCGGGGTCGGCGCCGTTGTCGGGGCGCTGCTGGTCAGCCAGGCGCGGGACTGGCTGGGCGCTGAAAACGCGGTGCGGCTGTTCGCGCTTGTCGCGGGGATCAGCATCATCGCGACGGGTTTCAGCACCAATATTTTTGTCACCTGCGCTCTGCTGTTTGTGGCGGGGGGCACGAACATCCTCACCATCGCGCTGCTCAACGTCACGGTGCAGATGGCAGTGCCACGGTGGGTGACGGCGCGGGCGCTGTCGCTGTTTTCCTCCGCGTTGACCGGCGGGATTGCGATTGGTTCGGTCGTCTGGGGCGCTGTGGCGAACGCGCACGGCGTGGATATCGCGCTGGCTGCTTCTGGCGGCGCGCTGCTGCTTACGCCGTTTCTGGGGCTGCTATTCCCTCTGCCCGAAGCGTCAGAGGATGAGATCGAGCCGGTGGAGCTTGTCAACCAGCCCGAAGTGGGCATGGCGCTGACGCTGCGTTCCGGGCCGGTTGTGATCGAACTCGATTATGATGTCGATCCCGATCAGGCGCGGGAGTTTTACGATGCGATGCTGAAGGTGCAGCGCACCCGCCTGCGCAATGGCGGCTTTAACTGGTCGCTTTCGCGCGACATTGCTGATCCGGCACAATGGACGGAGCGGTATCAATGCCCCACCTGGGGCGATTATCTGCGGATGCGGGATCGCTTCACCCAGGCCGATATGGATTTGCACGCCCAGGCACGGGCCTTTGACCGCAAGCCGGAAGGCCTGCGGGTGCGGCGCAAGCTGGAGCGGCCCTTCGGCTCGGTCCGCTGGAAAGTCGATTCCCCTGACGCGCATCAGGATGCGATCAGCTATATCGCGCCTTAAGGCGGTTCAGCCAGTGTGGGAATCAAGCCCCTCCCCTTCAGGGGAGGGGTTGGGGGTGGGGAGTGTCAGACACTGATCCGTTGGACATTCCCCACCCCTGCCCTTCCCCTGAAGGGGAGGGGTTCAAGACTGATCCCATCAAAGTCGGAAGGTTTATGCGCGCCCCCGTATCGTCACGGCGGTTAATCCCGCCAACGCCTGCCTTCCGCCGCTTCCCGGCTTGATCCGCAATGGCCCCGGCATAACATGCCCCTCAAACAGGCAATGCGCATTGATGCATTGCGATCTTGAGGGAGATAATGATGATCAAGACCCGTTTCCGCGCCAGTGCGTCCGCCTGGGGACTGCTCGGCACGATCTGTCTGGCACCGCAAGCCGCCTTCGCCCAGACGGCAGATGCCGCTGCCGAAAGCGATTCCGGCGAAATCGTCATCACGGCGCAGCGTCGCGCCGAAAAATCCGTCGATGTGCCGATCACCGTCACCACCCTCGGTGCCGAAGCCTTGGCGACAGCGAATGTCCAGAACCTGTCGGATATTTCGCTGGTGACGCCCTCTTTGCGCTTTGACAATCAGGCGGCCTTTGCCCAGCCGACGATACGCGGCATCGGCACCGCCGTTACCACTTCGGGTGGTGGCGCGAATGTGGGTATTTATGTCGATGGCTTCTATTCGCCCAATCCGCTCGCTTCGGATTTTGAACTGCTGAATGTCGAGAGCATTCAGGTGCTCAAGGGCCCGCAGGGAACATTGTTCGGGCGGAACACCACGGGTGGCGCCATTCTGGTGCAGACCTCTGATCCCAGTGTGGAACCGTCTGCCCGGTTCAAGGCATCCTATGGCCGGTTCAACGAAGCGCGGCTGCAGGGTTACGCCACTTACGGGCTGAGCGACCGCATCGCCGTTGATCTCGAAGGCATTTATCGCAGCGGAGACGGGTTCGTCCGCAACATTATCTCGGGCAGCAAGAAGGATGGCGAGTATGAATCCTGGTCCGTGCGTGCGGGCATCAAGATTGATGTGTCTGACGCAGTGTCGGTGCTGGTGCGCTATACGCATGGCAAGGTTGATGATCCGACATCGCTGCTGACCAACGCTTATCTTGATCCGGTGCTTGGTGCGACGATCGCCAATTTTGCGCCTCCAGGCTCATTCACCACCAAGCCAAGCGAATATGCGGGCACGAATCCGCGCTATTTCCGTTCGAAGAATGACAATGTGCAGGCCACGATCAAGGCCGATCTGGGATTTGCCGATCTCGCTTCCTATTCGCAGTATCGCACCGAGAATGTGGACGTGTCGCAGGATATTGACCAGATTGCGACGACGATCTTCCACCTCGGCTTGCCGGTGTACAACAAGACGCTGAGCCAGGAATTCCTGCTGACGTCCAAGCCGGGCGGGCCGCTGCAATGGACGGCTGGCCTGTTCTATTTCCAGAACCGGGACACCTACACCACGTTCATCGACAATAATGTGGCAACCGCCGGGCGTATCCGGCTGGGCGGATCAAGCACGACGACAAAGTCATTCGCGGCGTTCACGGATGTTACCTATGAAGTCTCCCCGTCGGTATTCATTACGGCGGGGGGGCGTTACAGTCATGACCAGATTGACGATGCCTATTATATCACGCCCTTTTCCGGGGTGCGCACGCCTGTAACCCAGGCGCAGTCAGACGCTGTGAAGCGCGGGCGTTTCACGCCCCGCGTCGTGCTGCGGTTCAAGCCAAGCGACCAGTCAAGCCTCTATGCTTCGTTTACGCAGGGTTACAAGGCGGGCATTCTTGATGTGGGGGGCGCCACCGGCAATCCCGTGAAGCCGGAAAAGGTCAACGCCTTTGAAGTCGGCTACAAATATGATGATCGCCGCCTCTCGTTTGAAACGGCAGCTTTCTATTATGATTACAAGGATTTGCAGGTGTCCCTGTTCAAGGGCAACCCGCCGTCCGCGCAAATCGTCAATGCGGCCTCGTCAGAGATTTACGGACTTGAAGGCCAGGTGCGCTACGATCTGGCCGACAGTTTCCAGGTGAATGCCGGGGCGGCATGGACGCATGCGCGTTACAAGCGGTTTGACGATGCACCGATTTACCAGCGCTGCCCTGGAATCGGCGGCTGTGGCGGCGGCACTTCCTTCTTCCTGTTGACCGGCACGACCTTGCGCGACGTGACGATGCAGCGCACGCCGTCTTTCACCGGCAATATCGGCACGCGCTACAAGGCCGATCTTGGCGGGGGCAATCTCGTTCTGTCGAGCAACCTGTATTACAGCTCGAAATTCTTCTTCGGCCCCTCGGGCATCCAGTTCCCGCAAAAGGGTTATGAAGTCCTGTCGCTGCGTGCGCAGTGGAGTGATGCCTCGGATCGCTATTCGGTCGCGCTGTGGGGCGATAACGTCACCAACAACCGCTATGTCACGCAGGTTCAGTATAACAATTTCGGGATCGGATCGACATGGAGCGCGCCGGTTACCTATGGCATTGAATTCGGGGTGAAATTCTGATGACAGCGCCAGCACCCCTCCGCGTCGTCCAATGGGCAACGGGCAATGTAGGCACCCGCTCCCTCCGGCGGGTGGTCGAACATCCCGGCATGGAGCTTGTCGGCCTGTATGTCAGCTCGGCGGACAAGGTGGGGCTGGATGCCGCGCGGTTGATCGAGCGTGATATAGGTTATGAAGGTGCCTGTCCCGATACGGGCATCATCGCGACGAACAGCCTTGCCGATATCGTCGCGCTCAAGGCCGATTGCGTTCTCTATATGCGGCAGGGAACGGATCTGGACGAAGTCTGCGCGCTGCTGGAGGCGGGCAGCAACATCGTCACCACGCGCGGCGATTTTCATCATCCCGGCAGCATGGATCCGGCAGCGCGCACGCGGGTGGAGGCGGCATGCGCAAAAGGGGGCACATCCATCTACAGTCAGGGATGCAGCCCCGGCTTCATCACCGAAGCGATGCTGCTTACCCTCACCAGGTTGGTGCGCCGCATCGATTGCATCACCATCGACGAATATGCAGACATGACGAGCCGCAACTCGCCCGACATGATCTTCAACATCATGGGATACGGGGTCGCCCCCGGTGCATTCGATCAGAACAAGCTGGACTATATCAAGCATGATTTTTCCGGGTCTCTCTCCCAAACCGCAGATGCCCTTGGCCTGTCATTCGACGATGTAACGGTGATCGGCGAAATGGCGTGCGCCAACAACGATACGCAGATTGCGGCGGGGCTGATTCCCAAAGCGAGTGTCGCCGCACTGCGCATCACCGTGTCGGGGATGCGGGCTGGAAAGCCCGTGCTGCGGTTCCGGGCCAACTGGTATTGTTCGGCAGATATCGATCAGGATTGGGCCTTGCGCGAATCCGGCTGGCGGGTGCTGGTTGAGGGCGATACGCCGCTCGATATGAGCATCACTTACCCCGTGAGCGAGGAAAACTATCCGAAAGTGACGCCGGGCTTCACCGCACATCCTGCGGTCAATGCCGTCGCGTCCGTCTGCGCGGCTGCCCCCGGCATCCGCACGACTGTTGACCTGCCGCAGGTCATCGCCCGGTTCTGAACGCAGGGGAGGCAGGCAACAAGAAAAGCGGGTTCGGATGCCCTGCATCCCCGCCTTGTCTTCCATACTGTCCCCTTCCTTGCGGAAGCGGTTTGCCTATCGAACGAGCCAGCACTGGCACTTGGTGTCCGCAGGTTCCCCGATGATGTTCATGCCCATCTGGATGACAGCCCCTTCACCGGGTGCCTTTGAGCCGTCATCGCCCTGAAAAGTTTCGCGATTCCTCTTCTTTCTCCACCGTCAGGGCTGGCGCACCGGGGGAGCCGTTACAGAATGAGGAACCGGTTCTGTGCGGGTTTTGCCTGCGCCTCATGAGCAAGTTGGTTCATGAACCCAACCCACAGGACACCTGCCAGAACTGGCCCGTCCGGCGTAGGATAGCGAAAAGCCGGACATAGTGTTAATCCTATCAATGTGCCTGACATCTGTCAAGAACAAAAGAGGATCGGTCTGGTGAATTTGGGTCAGGCTGGCCTTGCCGACGCGGCCCTATATCTCCCGCTGCAAATACACGTCCAACTGGCACAGCTTGTCATCGTCATTGAAGCGATAGACGGTTACCGTATTGGCAACGCCGTGATGGCCGTCGGTTACCGTGCGCTCCTCCAGTTCAAGGAATACCAGCCCCGGCACTTCGGTGATCCGCCGGAAGGTGCCGTCCCACTGCGCGGCACCGCCCCACTGGACAATGAACTGCTTGTAGCTGTCCCAGGTCATTTCTTCCCGGAACGCGCCGATCCGCTTGAACTCGGTCGTGGCAACAAGGCGGGAAATCGGCTCCCAGTCAGCCTCATTGAAGTCCGGCTGTTTCATCCGGGTCATCATCAGGTGCCGAAAAGCCAGGCTATAATCCAGCACAAGGCGGGAAAGTTTGCCGGTGGCTTCGGCGCGTGCGCGATCAATACTGGTATCCATGTTTCTGCTCCTGTCAGCCCAACGCATGTGAAACGAGTGCTTCGCTCTCCATCCAAAGCCGTGCTGCCGCGTGGTCATCGAGCGCCTGCGGGGCTGGTTCCACAACATCCGTCTTCTCGAAATAGCGCCCGCGCACGGCTTCAGGCGCAGCCGTCACAGCCATCCAGATCATTGATTTGGCAGTGTCCGCCGGGGAGTCGCCGTTGAGGGATTCCATATAGGCCTTCATCTCGGGCGTGCAGTGGTTGGCGAAATTGCTGGCGACCACGCCGGGTTGCATGGCAATGGCAATGATGCCGTCGCCTTCAACCCGGCGCGCCAGTTCGCGGGTGAAGAGGATGTTGCAGAGCTTGGCCTGGCAATAAACGGGGCCGGATTCCCAATTGCGCGTCATTTGCAGATCATCCCAGTTGATGCCGGGGCAATGGATATGGCCGCTGGAAGAGGTGCTCACCACGCGGACGGTGCCCGGCGGGCGCTCCGCCGCAGCGGCACGCAACTGCGGCAACAGACGGTTGGTGAGCAGGAAATGGCCAAGGTGATTGCCCGCGAATGTTGCCTCATTGCCTTCGGGCGTGATGACCAGTTCGCTGCGCGTGCCGCCGGCATTGTTGATCAGGACATGCACCTTATCCGTAAGTGCCGCAATTGCATCGGCCATCCGCGCGGTTTCCGACAGCAGGGAGAGATCGCCACGGATCATGTCCACGCGTCCGGTGGCCCCGGCGCGGATTTCAGCCTCTGCTGCTGCTGCGCGTTGGCCATCCCGGCCAAGGGCAATCACATGCCAGCCTTGGGCGGCAAGGGCTTTTGCGGTTTCCTTCCCGATGCCGGAACTGGCGCCGGTAATCACGGCAACGCGGGGATTATCGGCGACGCTCATGCCGTAAACACTCCTTCCATGTCTGGCTCGGCTTGCGCACGGTCAAGGGGTTTGGGGCGGAGGAACAGGAAGGCGAGGGCACCAAGAAATGTCACTGCCGCGGAGAAGAAGATGAACGGCGTGAAACTGTCCCATTGCCGGATCGCACCGCTGAGCAGGATCGCCCCGACCGACGCGCCCAGCGCCGTCGCGCCACCGACAATCCCGACGACAAGGCCGAACACCGGCAAGGCAAACTGGCGGGAGACGAGATAGGCGGCCACATCCCCCTCAGCACCTTGCGCCAGGCCCATCAGGCAGATGGACAGCGCAAGTACCAGCGGCGCATCATAGGGCGAACCCAGCAGCAAAAATCCGAAACCCGGCAGACCAAGACCAATGGCCGCGACAATGTGGGGCGGGAAACGGTCAAGCGCGAGACCGCAAATGAACCGGCCAATGATCACGCCTACCGCATAGACCGAAAGCAGCCATGCCGCGCCCGTTGGCACCCCGTTTTCGGCAAGCATGACCATCAGTTGGGATGAGGCGAGGGCCTGGGGCAGATTGACCAGGAACATGCCGACCGCGATGATCCACAGGGCAGGGCTGCGCATCAGCGGGCCCATCGCGTCTTTCAGCGGGGGCGCGGGAAGCTTTGCCCGGGCCTTGACCACGGCGTCATCCCTTCCCGGCATCAGGAACAGGGCAATCAAGCCGAAACATACGGAAATTCCCGCCAGCAGCAGATATCCCGCGCGCCAGCCATGCGCGCCGATGAATTCACCCAGGATCGGACTGGCAATGGCGCCACTGAGCGGCGGGCCGGTCATTACCAGAGAGAAAGCCAGCCCTTTTGCCGCCACAAACCTCTCGGCCACCAACCGGTTATAGACGGTTGAAGTGGTGAAGCAGCCGACAAGGATTTGCAGGATGGTCAGGGCGAAAAACACCCTGATATCGCCATTCATCGTGCTTTGCGCCACATAGGTCAGCGGCGTCAGGACGATGCCAATGGCGGCTGTCGCCCGCACGCCGATCCGGTCTGTCAGCCGTCCGACGAAAGGCAGCATCGCCAGCATCAGGATTGCGAAACTGCCCACCAGCGCGAACTGCGACCGGCCCCAACCGAATTCCTTGATCAGATGGGGCGCAAACAGGCTGGACGTATAGGCGTTGAGGCCGATCCCGGTGCCGATGCCGACAGTCGCGGCCAGAAGCGCGCGCCAATATGTCCTGATTTCGCCGATATAGGTCAATCCGCTTCCCCTGAACGTGGCCGCGTTCCATCAAGGAACAGGCGGACGCTGAACGTAATTCGTTCGTCTATTTCTGCCTGGCTCAGCGGATTGCCCGAAACGATGAGACGTACCGGGCCGCCCACAACCATGCTCATGAAGACATTGGCTGCCATGTCCGGACGGGCAACGCAAACCGCCCCGGCGCTATCGTGACGGCGCAGCAGAGCGGTCAGGAAAACGATCACCGGTCCCGCGCCCTGTTCGTAAGACATGGTGAAGATTTCGGGGAAGCGATAAGACTCCGTGTTGATGATCCGCTGAAGCCTCAGACCCGCCGGTGTCATCACTTGCGCCACACGCATCCGCGCGAAGGCCGTCAAAGTTTCTTCGAGATCGCCCGTGTCGAGCGCATTCAGCGTATCGGCAGATACGATGGTCCGTTCGATGGCGCGCTGCACCGTAGCTTTGAACAGTGCGGCCTTGTCCGCATAGCGGGCATAGACCGTGCGTTTGGTCATGCCGACCGCCGCTGCGACACCTTCCATTGTCGTCTGCACAAAGCCCTTTTCGAGGAACATGTCGAGCGCCGTATCAAGCAACTCGTGGTGGCGCGCTTCTGCTTGTTCGCGCGTCGGACGGCCGGCACGCGCTTTGGGTTCGGGCAGGGGGGCTGTCATGACCCCTGCCATAAATGTGCTTGCGCCCCGTGGCGAATCGTGCATAATGAAACGCATCAGGTGCCATTAAGGCGACTCGGTTGAGGATGCAAGGAGAAACAGTGATGGGTGCAGCAGCGGACAAGCTGACGGGCATGGTGGCGGCCGAAGATCGGTTCGCGCACAGCGCCGCAGAATTGCACGAAACGCAGATCGCGGCGCTTGATGAACGGTTTCAGGAACGCAAGGACAGGATCAAGCTTTTGCGCCACCGTGCGGAAGAAGCGGGCATCACCCAGATCCGCGCGCTTGACGATATGGTGCCGCTGCTCTTCCCGCACACGGCGTACAAGAGCTATCCCGAAAGCTTCCTGATGGAACAGAAATGGGATCGCCTGATCAAATGGCTCGGTACCATTTCGCCCAACCCGATTGTGCCGATCGAGACGGCTGACATCACTGATATTGACGTGTGGATCGAGCGGCTGGAGGCCAACGCCAATTACATCTCCTGCTCCAGCGGCACCACCGGCAAGTCCGCGATGCTGATCGCGTCCGAAAAGGATATGGACTGGTCCCGCATCGATACGGTGCAGGTGTTCAGTTGGGGCTCGGGTGTAAAGCCTGCGCAGGATCGCCGGGTGATGGGGCTGGCCCCCGTCGCTTCGGTGCCCAAGAACCGGATCATTGGCGAAGCACAACTGGCGGCCTTTGGCGATCCGGCGCGCGAACGCTTCAGCTATCCGGTTTCACCAATGACGGTCGGATCGCTCACTTCGATGGTGGTGATGCGCAAGAAGATGGCGGAAGGCACTGCGCTGCCTGATGAAGTGGCCAAGTTCGAGGAAACCTCCAAGGCGCGCGGCGCGGAAATGGATGCGGCGGTTGGCATTGCGGCAGAGGCGCTGGTTGCCCATCGCGGCGAGAAGCTGATGATCTCCGGCATGTGGAATTCGCTCTATCAGGTGGCAAAGCTGGTGCGCGAAATGGGGTATAGCGCCAAGGATTTTGATCCTGACAATTGTATCTATGTTGGCGGTGGCCTCAAGCGCGCGCAACTGCCCGATGATTATCAGCAGTTCGTCCATGAGACATTCAACATTCCCGAAGGCCGCCAGTTCCAGAATTACTCGATGCAGGAACTGAACAGCGGCATGCCAAAATGTCGCGAAGGCGGGCGGTATCATGTGCCGCCCTGGATCGTGCCGTTCATCCTCAATCAGGAAGGCGATGCCCTGTTGCCGCACGATGGCACAGGCGAGATTGAGGGGCGCGCTGCCTTTTTCGATCTGTCGCTTGACGGACGCTGGGGCGGGGTGATCACCGGCGACAAGATCTCGCTCGATTATGCGCCCTGCGCCTGCGGCAATGCGGGGCCTTCGATCCGCGACAATATCACGCGCTATGCCGACATCCAGGGGGATGACAAGATTGGCTGCGCCGGCACTGTGGACGCTTATGTGAGAGGATTGTCATGACCATTACAGCAGAACGGGAAACCCAATCCGTTGTTTCCGCACCCTTTTTCATGCGCGGGGAGCTGGTTGAAGGCAAGGATGTCATCCATCGTTCGCGCGATCTGGGCGTCAGCTTTGCGACCCCGAGGATCGCGCTCGACCGGGTGGTGCATCCGCGTACCGAAGTGCCGCCGTTGCTCAATGTGCCGCTGACGGACATAATCGACTTTCTGGTGCAAACCGGAGAGCGCATCCGCGATCCAAAGAACCAGTTCATGCAGGAATGCATTGACCGGATGTGTTCGACCCACATCCTGCCGCGCGATGTGGTGGCCAATCAGGCGATGTATGCGGCGACCTATCTCGACCGGCGCAAGCTGATGGCGGAAGTGGAGCAGAATTTCCCCGATCCTGCCGCGCTCGATGGCTGGGTGCCCAAGCAGGACTTCACGGGCCGCAAAAGCTTTGTCCGCGCCTTTGCCCCGCGCCTGATCCACGTCCTTCCGGGCAATTCGCCAGGGGTCGCGGTCAAATCCGTCGCGCAGGGGGCGATGGTGAAGGCCGTCAACCTGTTCAAGATGTCGTCGTCTGACCCCTTCACGATGGTGGCGATCCTGCGGATCATGGCTGACATTGATCCGCATCATCCCATCGTGAAATCCATGTCCGCAGTTTATTGGCGTGGTGGCGACGATACGACCGAACGCGTGCTCTATCGCCCGCAATATTTCGACAAGATCGTCGCCTGGGGCGGCGGTGATGCGATCAACAATGTCGTCAAATATCTCGGCCCCGGCTTCCAGTTGATTTCCTTTGATCCGAAAACTTCGATCTCGATGGTCGGCAAGGAAGCCTTTGCGTCGGATGCAACGCTGGATCAGGCTGCTGACCTGGCGTCGGCCGATGTGATGACGCTCAATCAGGAAGCCTGCGTTGCCAGCCGCTACCAGTTTGTCGAAGGCAGCGAAGCAGAGGTCGATCGTTTCTGCGCGCTGCTGCACAAGCATATTGCCCGCCGCGCGGCGGAGTCCGGGGATGTCCGTGCGCTCGATATGGATATGAAGGAACAGGTCGAATCGCTGATGATGATGGATGATGAATTCGGCGTGTGGGGCAAAACCGATGGCAAGGGGCTCGTCATCCGTTCCGACGAACCGGTCGATTTCCATCCGATCAACAAGACCGCCAATGTTGTCCGCGTGGATCGGCTCGATGACGCGGTCAAATGGATCAACGTCGCCACCCAGACCGTGGGCTTCTATCCCTTCGAGCGTATGCCCGAATATCGTGACCGGCTGGCGAGCGGCGGTGCGCAGCGCATTGTTCATCTGGGCGAGGCAGGGCCAGCAACCATCGGCAACCCGCATGATGCCATGTATCCGCTCCACCGCTTCGTTCACTGGATGGCGCATGAGGATGGCATGGCCTGACGCCGCCCCGGCGATTTTGCCATCGGGGGATTGCGCCAGCTTCACCACCTCCGTCATGCTGGACATCTTTCTGGCTGACGAGAGGCGCGTGAAATGGATTTGCAACTGAAAGGTCGCCGGGCGCTTGTTTCGGGCAGCAGCAGCGGGATTGGCGAGGCCATCGCGCGCATGCTGACGCAGGAAGGCGCTGCCGTCGTCGTTCACGGACGCAACCGCGAACGTGCGGAAAGGGTTGCGGCGGACATCGGTGCGGCCGGAGTCGCCATTGGCGTCCTTTCGAACGACGAAGACGCGGCCACGGTTCACGCAGAGGCCGTGGCGGCGCTGGGGGGCAATATTGAGATTCTCATCAACAATGCGGGTGGCAGCTCAACGGGAAACACCTCAAAGCCGCCTATCGAGATAAGCGCCGACGACTGGATTTCGAACTACCACACCAACACACTGGCTGCCGTTCGCCTGTGCCGTCACGCTGTTCCCGATATGGTCGCTGCAAAGTTTGGGCGGGTCATCAATGTTTCCAGCGCTGTTGCGCTCCAGCCCAATAATCTGGGGTCGGACTATTCCGGCGCGAAGGCAGCACTCAATAATTTCACCGTCAGCCTGGCTGGATCGCTCAAGGGTGTCGGCGTCACGGTCAACACGCTGACGCCCGGTGTGATCATGGTCGATGGTCTGATCCGTTTTGGCCGGGCGCGGTACAAAGACGAGACGATGTCGGTCGAAGAGATTACCATGCGGTTGGCCGGGGAAAAGGTTTTTGAGCTGCCCCCTGCTGGCCGACTCGGTACACCGGAAGAGCTGGCGTTGATCGCCTGCACACTTGCCAGCCCCATCATGGGATTTGTCACTGGCTCGAATTACCGCGTTGATGGCGGACAGGTTCGCTCAGCGGTTTAGGAAAGCAACTCACATCATGTCCCAGAAAAAACACCGCGTTATCCAGTGGGCCACCGGCGTGGTCGGCAAAACGGCGCTCACGCATTTCATCGAAAATCCGGTGATTGATCTTGTCGGTGTCTATGTCAGCAACCCCGAAAAAGTTGGCAAGGATGCAGGTGACCTTGTCGGTCTCCCCAAAACGGGCGTGCTGGCAACCAATGATGTCGAAGCGCTTGTTGCGCTGGAAGCGGATTGCGTGCTTTTCGCGGGACTGGTGAAGGATATCGATCTGTTTTGCCGCCTCCTGCGCTCAGGGAAGAATGTCGTCTCGCCTGCGGGCCCATTCTTTCCGACCGATAGGTACAAGGCGGATTTCGACACGCTCGAGGCCGCCTGCCAGGAAGGGGGAACCTCATTCCATGGCTGCGGTGTCCATCCGGGTTTCTCGGGTGATATATTGCCGCTCACTCTCACCCGGCTTATGAACCGGGTGGATCTGATCGAAGTCACGGAGGTCATCGACAAGATCGAGAACCCGATGGTCTATACCGAGATGATGGGCTTTGGCCGTGATCCTGATGAGCTGCTCGCCAACCCGAGCCGATCGGCTGAAGCGCCCTATGCCTTTGAAGGGTCGATGCGGATGGTGGTTGAAGGTCTGGGCAAGACTATTGAAAATATCACCACCAAACTTGAAGTTGCCAAGGCCACGCAGGATATCCCGTATTCGCTCGGGATTGGCCTTCCCAACACGGGCGTCATCAAAAGGGGCACGGTAGCGGGTCAACATTTCGAATGGACGGCCTGGGCCGATGGCAAGCCTCTCATGATTTATCACTTCTATTGGGTGATGGGTGAACATGTCGAGCCGCAGTGGTTGACGCATGAGAGTTGTTACAAAGTTGTGATCAAGGGCGATCCGCCGCTGGAAGTGCGGCTGATGGGCGGTGAGGGTGCGGACGGGCGCAGGCCATTCCTTGGCCTTCCCTGGACCGGCCTTGTGGGCGCTACTGCCGTGCCGGCGGTCTGCGACGCCAAGCCGGGCCTGATCACGCATCTCGATCTGGGTATTGTCCAGCCCAGGGGGCTGGTGCGGTAATGATATACCCGCGTTGTTGAATAGGTCGTAACACAGGGAGTTCGAAGAAGCGATATGTCAGATCTAACGGGAAAGGTCGCGCTTGTGACTGGCGCATCGTCGGGGATCGGTGAAGCCGTGGCGCTTGCATTGGCGAAAATGGGCGTGACGGTAGCGCTCTCCGCCCGTCGCGCAGATCGCCTTGGCGCGTTGGTGGACAAGATCGTGGAGTCCGGTGGCAAAGCGCTGGCTTTGCCTGGCGACGTGGCGGTCGAGGCGGACGCGTTCAAATCGGTGGAAGATACCGTGGTCCAACTAAGCCGGATCGACATTCTGGTGAACTGTGCTGGCGTAAACGAGGCAGGCGGGGTTGAATCACTGACGCTGGATCAGTGGCGCCGGGTGATCGACATCAATCTTTATGGCACGCTCTACACCTGCAAGGCCGCCATTCCCCATATGAAGGCGCAGGGCGGGGGCGACATTATCAACATATCCTCCACGTCCGGCAGGCGTGCGGCAGGGTTGTTCGGGCCGTATTCGACCAGCAAGTTCGGCCTCACCGGCCTTACAGAAGGCATGCGACAGGAAGTCGGCGGATCAGGCATCCGCGTCTGCATTCTCGAACCCGGCGCGACCGAGACGGAAATTGCCGACAGCATCACTGATCCCAAATGGCGCGATGCGATCCAGCAGCATGTGAGCAAGGATGGCGCCATGAAACCTTCTGACATCGCGGATGCGATTGTTTTCATCATATCCCTGCCAGCGCGCGCCAATGTCTCGCAAATCCTGATACGACCCACGATTGATACATCGGCGATGTGATCCGCGGCAGGGAGAGGAACGACCAGATGGCCACGTACATGCTTTTCATCCGCGAAGATGCGGTCGTCGATCCCGAAGCGATGAAACAATATCAGGCTGCCAACAGGGCGGGGCCGCCCAATCCTGACCTCAAGCCTCTGGTTGCCTATGGCAAGATGGATGCTTTTGAAGGCGATGCGCCGGACGGCATGGTGATGCTGGAATTCCCCAATGCCGATGCTGCCAAGGCCTGGTACAACAGCGATGCCTACAAGGCGGCCACCGTGCTGCGACAAAAGGCAGCGCATTACCGCGTGATCATGGTCGAGGGGCTGTAGCAGATGGCAACCTTTGTGCTGGTGCATGGCGGCGGGCACGGCGGCTGGTGCTATAAATTTGTGGCGCAACGATTGCGGGCGCAAGGGCATGATGTGTATGCGCCCAGCCTGACCGGCCTTGCCGAGCGGGAGCATCTGCTCGCCCCCGGAATCGATCTGGATACGCACATCACGGATGTCGTGAAGCTGCTCCATTTCGAGGATGTGCACGACGCGATCCTGGTCGGCCACAGCTATGGCGGGATGGTAATCACCGGCATTGCCGACCGCGCGGCAGACCGGGTGGGCCACCGCGTCTATCTTGATGCAGCCTATCCTGAACAGGGCCAGTCGCTTGACGATCACACCGGCGGGATGATTTCCATGCTGCGGCCGATGGCGCGGATTGTCGATGGCGTGGAACTGGTGCTCTTTCCCGGCGAAGACCCGCTGGGGTTCTTTGGCGTCAGCGATCCGGGGCTTGTCGAATGGATGCTGCCCCGGCTGACGCCGCATCCCTGGAAATGCTTCGAACAGAAACTGGTGCTTCAGAACGAGGCGCAGATGCGCGCGATTCCGGAAAGCCATATCATCTGCAGTTCCACCATTCCGGGCCGCAATATGGATATGCTGAACGCGCGATCAAACGGACGGGTCTGGGATATTGACACCGGCCATGACCTGATGATCACAGAGCCGGACTGGGTTGCAGACCGGCTGCTTGATGTCGCGGCGTCTGCTTAGGAGGAGAGTGTTATGAACCGTCTTGGACTGGTACTGATGCTGGCGGTTGTCAGCAGCGCCCCCGCGCTTTCCAAAGCCAGCAAGACCCCAACGGCTGCGGCAAGCCCGGAAGCGGCGATCACGGCGGCGCGGGGCAGCATCGGGCAGGGCTATCTCAAGCCGCAAACCGTGCCGGACAGCAATATCATGCTGCCCCCGCCACCGGCACCCGGTTCCGCCGCGCTGGCGCGGGATGAGGAAGCGGCGAAGGCAGCGATAGCGTTACGGGGCAGTGCGCGCTGGGCGCAGGCGACGGCGGACGCCGAAATCCTCACGCCCGCAGCCACTGGGGCCATGTCGTGCGCGGCAGGGTTCGTGATTGGCGATAAGGAAACGCCCGCGATCCAGAAACTGCTCCGCCGTTCGATGGCCGATCTTGGCCTGTCCGGCTATGCGGCCAAGCGGAAATATCAGCGGCCCCGGCCTTTCATGGTCAATGGAGAGCCAAACTGCACCCCGGCATGGGACGCGATATTGCGCAAGGATGGATCTTATCCTTCGGGCCATAGCGCGGTCGGCTATGGCTGGGGGCTGATCCTTGCCGAAGTCGTGCCGGATCGCACCGCGCAGCTTGTGGCGCGGGGGCGGGCTTATGGGGAAAGCCGCCGGGTGTGCAACGTCCACTGGCTGAGCGATGTTGAGGAGGGCAGGGTAACGGCCACGGCCGTTATCGCCCGCCTGCATGCAGACCCCGCTTTCCAGAAAGACATGAAGGCCGCGAAAGCCGAAGCGAAAAAGCTGGGCACGAAGGCGATCAAGCCGGATTGCGCAAAAGAAAATGACGCACTGGGCACAGCCAACTGACTTTACGCATACGGAGCATTTATGACCGACGACATCATTCCCCGCATCAATCACCTGCCTCGCGCCGAATGGACGGACGATGCCCGCGAAGTCTTTGCCTTCTGGGGGGAGCCCAATGCGTGGGAGGAAGGGTCCAAGACCAACGTCATGATGGTGATGGGCAACCACCCCGATCTGGGCAAGGTGTACAATATCTTCGGCAAGCACTTCCTGATGAACAACACGCTGAACACGCGTCAGTTGGAGATCATTATCCTGCGCGTGGCCTGGCGCGTGAAGTCGGCTTATGAATGGCACAATCATGTGGGCTACGGCATGAACGCCGGCCTTTCGCTTGAGGACATCGCCGCGATCCGAGACTTTCCGCAAGGGGGCGACTGGAACGAGGAAGAAGCCGGGCTGATGCAGGCGGTTGATGAACTGATCGATGACAATGTGATCAGCGATGGGACCTGGGCTGTGCTCTCAAAGACACTGGGCACGCGTCAGATGATGGATCTCGTCTTTACGATCGGCAGCTATACGATGACCAGTTGGGCGCTCGCGTCGTTCGGTGTGGCGATTGAAGGCGGTGCGGATCCGGTCGGTTTCGATCTCAAAACCAAATCCGGCAAAATTCCGGGCAAGACCTACAAGCCAGGGGAGACCGAAGATTGGACGTCAACGCGCGGCTATTAGCCCTCGAAGCCCGGTTGCGGGCGACAGAGGACCGGCTGGAGATACTCGATCTGCTCAACAGTTACGGCCCGCTTGTCGATAGCGGATCGGGGCAAGAGGCAGCAGCGTTGTGGGTCAAGGGTGGCGGCTATAATTTCAGCGGCGGGATCAGCGGCGGCGCACGGCTGGAAGCGCCGGAACAGCTTGTCGCGATGTATGCGACCGAAGGCCATATGGGGCTGGTCAGCACCGGCGTGTCCCACTTCACTGGCACGCCGAAAATCACGGTCAGCGGCGATAGTGCCGAAGCGGTCGGCTATTCCTTCGTGATCCTCAAAGAAGGCGAACGCTGGTTCATCTGGCGCGGCGCGATCAACCACTGGACGCTGGCGCGCACGGGCGAAGGCTGGCGTATTGTCGAGCGCTTCAACCGCACGCTTGATGGTTCTGATGATTCCCACAACACGATGCGAAAGGTTCTTGGCTGATGGCGCGCTTTGAAGGAAAGGTTGCCATTGTCACGGGCGCCAGCACGGGGCTTGGCCCGATCATGTCAAAGATGCTGGCGGACGAAGGCGCGAAGGTGGTGATGGCCGCGCGCCGGGTGGAACTGGTGGAGCAGGCGGCAGCGGCGATTGGCGATGCGGCGGTTGCGGTGAAGGCAGACGTCACCAATGAAGATGATGTCGCCGCGATGGTCGATCTGGCGATGTCCCGCTGGGGCCAGGTTGATATCATGATGAACAATGCCGCCGTGCCGGGCAAGGATCTCTATATCTGGGAACAGACGCTGGAAAACTGGAACAGCACCTTTGCGGTGGATGTTACCGCAGCCATGCTGTGCAGCCGCGAAGTGCTCAGGCGGTCGATGATCGACCGCAAGACGGGGGTGATCATCAATTTCTCCTCCACCGCAGGGTGGAACGGCCTGCCGCGCAAGAGCCATTACAGCGCGGCCAAGGCGTCGCTTCGCGTTCTGACCAAGGTGATCGCGCAGGAAGTGGGCGTTCACGGCATTCGCTGCAACTGCGTGGTGCCGGGGCAGATCGAAACGGCGTTGCTCAAGGGCTGGATCGAGCGGACGGCGAAGGAAGAAGGCATCAGCTATGACGAAAAGCGCCTTGCCAGCCTGAAGGATATGGCGCTGAAAACGGTCAGCACCCCCGAAGATGTGGCGAACCTCGCGCTGTTCCTCGCCTCTGACGCCGCGCGCACGATCACTGGCCAGTCGGTCAATGTCGATGCCGGCAATGTAATGCTGGGATAAGGCCGTGACGCTGGAAGACATGCTCGCGCGTGAAGCGATCCGCGACACGATGGCAAAATATAACGTATCGGGTGACCGGCTGAAAGTGGACGACTATGCGTCCTGCTTCACCGAGGATGGCATCATCGAGTCCGAACGTGCGCCCGGCGACTATATCTTCCGCTATAAAGGCCGCGAGGCAATCCGCGCCTGGCAGAACCGCTGGCGCACCCGCGAACCGGGGCAGGACACAGTGCATGGCGCAAGCTTTGTCCGCCATC
>JANOAJ010000247.1:0-1768 GCA_031411035.1 Sphingomonadales bacterium | reverse complement strand
GATCCCGCTGTTCTGTCAGTCAGCGACGCGGGACCCCGGCCTGCGCCGGGGTGACGGTGATGTGTTGCGCTGGTAGGTTACAGCTTGAAGACGTTGGACGGAAGCGCCTGCGCTTCTTCCTCCTGCTCGACATAGAGCGATGCCATTGGCTCGTCGGTCACGACATGGCTTTCCACCGAACCAAAGCCGTTGAAGCCCGTCCGCATCGCGCAGCCATAGGCACCCAGCATGCCGATCTCGATATAGTCACCGACATTGGTATCGGCAGGCAGATGGAACGGCCCGGCCATATGATCCGAATCATCACAGGTGGGCCCATAGAAGCTGAACGGCATGTCACGCGTTTCGCTGGCAGGCTCTCGCAGCAACTCCACCGGAAAGCGCCAGCCGATATGCGCGGCATCAAACAGGGCACCATAGGCACCGTCGTTGATATAGAGTTCATCGCCCCGCCGCCGCTCCACGCGCACGAGCAGAGAGCTGTATTCCGCGCACAAGGCCCGGCCAGGCTCGCACCAGAGTTCGGAGGAATAGCTGACAGGCAGATCCTCGAACGCACGGTGGATTGCCGTGAAATAGGCTTCGAGCGGCGGCGGCTCCATGCCGGGATAGGTGCTGGGAAACCCGCCGCCCACATCCACAACGTCCACGGTAACGCCCGAATCGACAACAGCCGCGCGGACGCGCTCCATTGCCTGGGTGTAAGCGAGCGGCGTCATCGCCTGGCTGCCCACATGGAAGCACACGCCAAGCGCATCCGAAGCCTGCCGGGCTGCAATCAGCAGCGAGCGCAATTCGCGGGGATCCGCGCCGAATTTGGAAGCCAGGCTCAGCTTGGAATGTTCGGATGACACGCGGATGCGCACGCACAGCGTCAGATCCTCAGCCGCATTGGTGGCGCGGACAATCTTTTCCAGTTCCTCGGTCGTATCGAGTGAAAAGGTGCGGACGCCATGTTCGAAATAGGCTTCGACAATCGCTTCCTCGGCCTTGACCGGGTGCATGAAACACAGAGTCGCCTCTGGCAAAAGCCCACGCACCAGCCGCACTTCGGCAATCGAAGCGACATCGAAATGCGTGATTCCGCTTTCCCACAACAGCACGATCAGATCGGGCGAGGGATTGGCTTTTACGGCATAGAGCGACTTGCCCGGAAACTTCTCGACAAAGAAGCCGGCAGCGCGCTGTGCGGCGTGCGGACGAAGAAGCGTGACCGGCTGAACCGGCCGCAGAGCTGTTGCTAGCCCCAGCGCGTTATGATGGCTGTGCAATTCAAGGGACCTCCAAGGGGTAGTGCGTTCATCAAAGGCTGCCTTACGGTTATTGGAAGTCCCCTTGGGGCAGCGGGAGGCGATATATGGGCGCACTCCCCCCTTGTAAAGAGGCGATTGGGATTGCTTTGGACAGGATGACTAGCGGGGAAGGCAGATCACCGCTAAATGGCCGATATGCTGGACTTTTTTACACCCGATCTCGTTTTTTCCCTGGCCATGCTCGCAGTGGGGGCATTGGTTTTCGGCGGCGTCCGGGCGCTGCGCACCGGCGGAGATCGCAAGCGGGGCTGGCTGATGATCGTCGCAGCCCTTGTTCTGCTCGGGAATGTGCTGATTCTTACGGTGCCGGTTTAGGATCGTCTCGATCAGTATTGAACCGTCGCCCCTGCGCAGGCAGGGGCCTTTGGGTTATCGCGCACCTGCCGTCACAGCAACATTCAGACTGTCGAACCCATCGGCCATGGGAATGTTGACGGTATGGGTGCGGTCGAGGA
>JANOAJ010000246.1:0-13315 GCA_031411035.1 Sphingomonadales bacterium | reverse complement strand
GACGGGGACTGTCCCCATTCCCACCGCAGAAGGGCGACAGTCCCTGAAGGGACAGTCCCCGGCTGGGGCTGGGGAACAAGCCCGCCTGCCCCCGCGCTATCGCTTGGGAGTTTTTGCGAAAATCGCCCCCCGGACGATTTTTCATGCAAAAACTGGTGCGGCCAAGAAGACTCGAACTTCCACGGGCTTTCGCCCACAACGACCTCAACGTTGCGCGTCTACCAGTTCCGCCATGGCCGCACGCTCATGTAGGGATGGGGCAGGCCCATCACTGGTAAGCGCGCGCCCCTAGCAAGGCAGGCGCGCCGCCGCAATCCCCAAAGCAAGGCGAGCATGCGTTAACCGCGATTGCGGCTTGTGCAAATGGGTAAACAGGGCGTTTACCTATGTAGATGTTCCCGCTGCTTCTCGCTGCCTCTGTGCCGCAAGTGCCTGCCCCACGCCCTGTGGTGATGGCTGTCGCAGCGGCGCGGGCGCGGATCATCGCCGCCGCGCGGATTGATCTGCACAGGCCGGGATCTGCTCCTGCTGGCGCGCAGGTGCTGAACGGGGTGATCGTCTTCGAATAACCCCGCTGGCAAACTCAGCCCGGCGCTGCCCCGGAAAAGCTGAGCGTCAGGGCATTCGCCCCGCGCGGCACATTCACTTCGGCGCTGTTGAATTCCGCCACGCCGCGCGGGCCGATGGTGCGGGTGGGGGGCGTGATCGTCCAGCTATAGACGGTGCGGCCCTGCGCATCGTGCAGTTCGGCCAATATGTCAGGCACGCGCTGGGCCTGATCTGTGGGGTTGATGATCTTGCCGACAACCGCCACCATTTCGTTGCCGTTCTTCTGCGTCATCCGGTCAGGCCGGGTCGGCACTTCCAGTTTCAGCGGGATATCGAACTGGCCTCCCGGCAGCCCCAGCCGCGCGGCGAGCGTAGGTGTGCCGAAATACATGACCGCCCCGGTGCCGCCGATCAGCAGCAGCGCTGCCGCCAGCGCGGCATAGGTCCAGCGCCGTGTCGGGTTGCGGCGCGGGGTAAAGGGCGGCTCATGCGCGAAGGCGTCGTGATGGGGCGCTTCCTCTTCGGGCGCGTCACGCCAGGAAGCGGGTGGTTCTGGCGGAACGATATCGGGCGGGGGCGCGGAGACCGCAGGCGGCAGCGGCAATTCTGCCGGCATCTGCAGTTCGCGCACAGACAGCGGAGCCGGGGCGGCGACAAACCAGCTATGCCGGCAAGAGGCGCAGCGCACCGTGCGGCCATCGGCCCCCACGGCTGTATCAGGCACCAGATATCGCGTCGAACAGGCAGGGCAGGTCAGGATCATGTCAGTCGCGTTAGCAGGAGTTGCGATGCTTCCCAAGCATCCTTGCAGCCTGTTCGCAAGGTGCGCGTATGGCCGGATCGGCAGGACGTGCTTTACGCGCGCGATTCCGGTGTGCAATGAGGGCGATACGGGGGTTGGCAGACGCGCGAGATGGCAAGCATAGTTCAGTTCGAAAATGTGGGTCTGCGCTATGGCACCGGCGCGGAATCGCTGTCGGATGTCAGCTTTTCGCTGGTTCAGGGCGGATTCTATTTCCTCACCGGCCCCTCGGGTGCGGGCAAGACGTCACTTCTGAAACTCCTCTATCTCGCCCAGCGGCCCTCGCGCGGGATGATCCGCATGTTTGGCGAGGATATGGTGAGCTGCACGCGGGACCGGTTGCCGCAATTCCGGCGGCGGATCGGCGTGGTGTTCCAGGATTTCCGCCTGGTGCCGCACCTTTCCGCCTTTGACAATATCGCGCTGCCCCTGCGGGTGGCGGGTACGCGTGAGAGCGATATCGAAAAACCGGTCAACGAAATGCTCGCCTGGGTGGGCCTGTCAGACCGGGCAAGCGCCCGTCCGGCAACGCTTTCGGGGGGAGAGCAGCAGCGCGTGGCGATTGCCCGCGCCGTGATTGCCCGGCCCGATATATTGGTGGCGGACGAACCGACCGGCAATGTCGATCCCGAAATGGCGGCGCGCCTCCTCTATCTGTTTGACGGCCTCAACAAGCTTGGCACCACGATTGTGGTGGCCACCCATGATCTCCACCTGATCAGCCGGATCGGTTCGGCCACGATGATGCGGCTGGAAAGCGGTCAGTTGAGTGATCCCACGGGATCGCTTCGTTATCCCCCGCGCCGTGACATGGTGGTGTAGCGCGATGGCGGTGGGTTTTGTTCCCGAACCGGCGGATCGCCGCCTGCTTCCCGAAGGGCGGCTGGCTGGCCCCATGCCCTGGGTGATCGCGATCATGATGGCGCTGACAGTGCTGGCCACCGCGGCGGGCCTTGCCATCGGCACGGCGGCGCGCACGCTGGGAGATGATCTGGGCGGGCGGCTGACAATCCAGATCGCGGAGCCGGACGCACAGTTGCGGGCAGCCAAAACACGCGCGACGCTTTCCGCGCTGGCCCGGCTGTCCGCCGTGGAAAGCGCGCGCGCCGTGCCGGAAGCGGAACTGAAAGCGCTGGTCGCGCCCTGGCTGGGGACGGAAGGGCTGGAAAATGATCTGCCGGTGCCGGCCCTTGTCGAGGTATCGATGAAGCGGCAGCGGGCCGAGGATCTGGCAGTTGTCCGCGCCGCCGTGGAAGGGGCCGCGCCGGGTGCGCGGGTCGATGCCGATGCCCAGTGGCTGGCGCCGCTTGCCGATCTGCTGTCAGCGCTCAAATGGCTGGCGGCAGCGTTGGTCATGCTGGTGGCGCTGGCAACCACGGCGTCGGTTGTGCTGTCGGCGCGGGCCGCGCTCAACACCCACCGCTCGACGATTGATGTGCTCCATCTGCTGGGTTCCACGGATGTTCAGGTGGCGCGGCTGTTCCAGCGGCGGATTGCGCTTGATGCGCTGTTTGGCGGGCTGGTCGGGCTCGCGGTGGCGGTTGTCGCGATTGCCTTTGTGGGCAACCGTATGCAGGCGATCGGATCGGATCTGCTCGGGTCTGCCGGGCTTGGCTGGGGCGGCTGGCTGATCCTGGCCATGCTGCCGCTCTGGGGCGTGGGGCTGGCAATGCTCGCGGCACGGATCACGGTGCTGAGCGCGCTGAGGCGGATGGTATGATCCGGCGGGTGCTGGCGCTGCTGCTGATTGTCTGGCTGCTGGGCTTTGCCCTGTTCGTCGTGCTGCTGCCGGGCGCCGCACCGATGTTCCGCACAGACGGGGTGATTGCGCTGACGGGCGGCAAGGGCCGGATCGAACGCGGCATTGCCGTGCTGGCGCAGCATCAGGCGCAGCGGATGCTGGTATCCGGCGTGGATCCCGCCGTTCGCCCGGCGGAACTGGCTGCCGTGCAGAAAGCGCCCCCCGCGCTGTTCACCTGCTGTGTCGATCTGGGCAAGGATGCCATCGATACCCGAACCAATGCCGAGGAATCAGCGCGCTGGATCCGCGCGCATGGCTTCCGCTCGGTCCGGCTGGTGACGACCGACTGGCACATGCCCCGCGCCCGGTTTGAACT
Organism: Sphingomonadales bacterium; assembly: GCA_031411035.1. Classification (GTDB taxonomy): domain Bacteria; phylum Pseudomonadota; class Alphaproteobacteria; order Sphingomonadales; family Sphingomonadaceae; genus Aquisediminimonas. The sequence goes on along the minus strand of JANOAJ010000246.1, from coordinate 9,847 downwards.
GGCCCGCGAACTCGGCGATGCCGGTGTGGCGATCACCAGTGACGCAGTGGAAAGCACGCCGGGTCTGCTGATCCTGATGCGGGAATATAACAAATACTGGCTGCGGCGGCTGGCCGCCCTGTTTGGCGCCTGACGTCATGGCCCTGGTGCGGTCAATCCTGTTTGCGCTGGTCTATTATCTGGGCTGTCTGATTGTCGTGCCTGCCGCGCTGTTCGCGGTGCCGTTCGGCCAGGAAGCGGTGATCCGCGCCTCGCGCCGCTGGGCGCTGTGGCACCGCTGGTGCGCGGCGCACCTGCTGGGCTTGCGCACGGTGGTGGAAGGCACGTTGCCCCAAGGCGTGGTGCTGATCGTGATGAAGCATGAATCCATGTATGAAACGGTCGAAGTGCTGGCGATGTTTGATCGCCCCGCCGTGGTGTTCAAGAAGGAACTGCTGGGCATTCCTGTCTGGGGCTATACCGCGCGCCAGCACGGCGTGATCCCGATTGACCGGGAAAGCGGCGCGTCCGCCGTGCGGCTGATGCTGTCGGCGGGGCGGAAAGCGATTGCGGATGGCCGCCCGATCATCCTCTTCCCCGAAGGCACCCGCACACCGCACGGCGAAACGCCGCCGCTGGGTGCCGGGATGGCCGGGCTCTACCGGATGCTCGGTTTGCCCATCGTGCCGATCGCGCTCGATAGCGGGCGGTTTTCGCCCAAGGGCAGCTTCATCAAGAAACCCGGTGTGGTGACCATGCGCGTGGGCGAAACCATCCCGCCGGGGCTGAAACGCGATGAGGTGGAACGCCGGGTATTTGCGGCGATCAATGTGTTGAATGGGTGAGGGGTTGCCGCACCGCCAACGTCATTCCGGACTTGATCCGGAATCCAGCAAGCCAAAGCGCCGCGCAGCGGCTCAGTGTCCTGCCTTGCAGGAGGAACGCTACCGCGTCCGTCAGTCTGATGGATGCTGAATCGAGTTCAGCATGACGATTCACATTTCCAGTGTGTTGCTGTAAAGTGCGCCGTTGTGAAACTTAGGTGCTTGCATGACGGAAGATTACCGCCCCATTCCCGCCGAAGAAATTGCCTCTGCATTGTCTGCGGAGCGGAAGGCGCGCATCCAAGCTCGCGCGCTTGAAATCTTTGCCGAAGAGTTGGAGCTGATTTCCTCGAACGGTGCAGCGATGTCCATCAAGGAGCTGGGTGGCTCGGCGACAAAATAGCGGGTTGTCCGCCTCTCAATGATCCGCGCGGCCAAAGTCTGGCCGCTCGTCATCCTGGCCCTGGTCGATGATGCTGCGGCGGATGGCGCGGGTGCGGGTGAAGAGATCGAACAGGGCGTCGCCATCACCCCAGCGGATCGCGCGTTGCAGGGCGGTCAGATCCTCGCTGAAACGCTGGAGCATTTCCAGCACGGCGTCCTTGTTGGTCAGGAACACATCGCGCCACATTGTCGGGTCTGACGCGGCGATGCGGGTGAAATCGCGGAAACCGCCCGCCGAATATTTGATCACTTCGCTGCGTGTCACTGATTCCAGATCAGAGGCAGTGCCCACAATCGTATAGGCAATCAGGTGGGGCAAATGGCTGGTGATCGCCAGCACCAGATCATGATGCGCAGCGTCCATCGTTTCCACATTCGCGCCGAGGCGCTCCCAGAAGGCCTGGACTTGCGCCACCTTGGCCGGGTCTGCGCCTTCGGGCGGGGTCAGGATGCACCAGCGATTGTGGAAAAGGCTGGCAAAGCCCGCTTCCGGGCCGCTGCGCTCCGTGCCGGCCACGGGGTGGGCGGGGATGATCGTGCGGCCCGGCAGCGCTGCCGAAAGCGCTGCCATGACGCCAGCCTTGGAGGAGCCGACATCGGAAATGATGGCATCGGCGGGCAAATCCGCCGCGATGCTTTCCGCGACGGCCCCCATCGCCCCTACCGGCACGCAGAGGATGACGAGATCCGCATCCGTTACAGCCGCACCCGCCGTATCGGCCACATCATCGACAAGCTGCAGCGCGCGGGCGGTTTCGCGCGTGGCAGGATCGGCATCATGGCCGGTCAGCGCCACCGTGGGCATCGCGTCCCGCACCGCGCGCGCGACGGACGAGCCGATCAGCCCCAGCCCGATGATCGATACGCGCGCGAAGGGCAGCATCAGTCCGCCCCCACAATCTCGCGCAGGGCATTTGCGATTCCGCGCACTTCGGCTTCGGTGCCAATGGTGATGCGCAGGCCGTGGGGCAGCCCCTGTCCGGGCAGCCAGCGGACGATATAGCCCTTGTCCATCAGCGCCTTGTACGCCGTTTCGGCATTCACCGCGCCTTCGAACAGGATCAGCAGGAAATTGGCCTTGCTGGGCACCGCGCGCAGCCCGGCATTGCCCAGCTTGGCGATTTCATCGGCCAGCCAGCCGCGCCACTGCGCGTTGTGGGTGCGGCTGTAATCGACGAACCCGCTGGCCTCGAGCGCGGCAATCGCGGCCTTCTGACCAGCGGTGGTGATGTTGAACGGCGCGCGGATGCGGTGCATCGCGCCCACCGCTTCGGCAGAGCCATAGCCCCAGCCGATCCGTTCAGCAGCAAGGCCGTAGATTTTGGAAAAAGTGCGGGTGATGATCACATTGGGCAGGGTCTTCGCCATTTCCAGCCCCAGATCATCGTCTTCGGCCTCGATATATTCGGCATAGGCCTGATCGATCACCAGCATCACATCGGAAGGCAGCCCGGCATGAAGCCGCGCGATTTCGCTGCGCGGGGTGAAGGTGCCGGTCGGGTTGTTGGGATTGGCGACGAACACGATCCGGGTGCGCGGGGTAACCGCGGCCAGGATCGCGTCCACATCGGTCGCATAATCCGCGTCGGGCGCGACGACAGGCACGGCCCCCACCCGGCGTGCGGCAATTTCGTACACCGAAAAGCCAAACCGGACGAAGATCACTTCATCGCCCGGCCCGGCATAGGCCCCGGCAATCAGGTGCAGCACTTCATCCGATCCCGTTCCGTAAATCACGCGCGCGGGATCAAGGCCATAGCGTTTGCCAATCGCGCTGCGCAGATCGGCGGCGCTGGCATCGGGATAGCGTTCCAGTGTGGTCTTGCCCGCCGTGAAAGCCGCGATCGCTTCCTTGGCGGTGCCCAGCGGATTTTCGTTGGACGACAGTTTGGCGACGCTGCGCCCGTCATCGGTGGTCGAACGGCCCGGCACATAGGGCGCAATCGCCATGATCCAGGGTTTTGGCTGAGGGTGTGTCATGGCCGCGCGCTCTAGCTTTCACGAAGGGAGCGGTCAAACGCTTGACATGTAGGATTTTGACTATTAGGATTAAACCTGCGCCGATTCGTCGGGGTTCTTTGACAAGTGAATATAAGGGACACAACGTCGCCCGCGCTGCGGGAGGGGCGGGGAGGCCCCGTATCCGCCGCCCGCGTCAGGGAACGGGCGTTGACCTTGGCCGCCCAACGCCTTAGCCCCCGCGCCCATGTCGGAAGCGATTGGCCTTGATCGTCATGTTGCGCTCCCCGGGCCGCTGGCGCTCGATGGCGGGGGGCGTCTGGCGCCGGTCGAGATGGCGTATGAAAGCTATGGCACGCTGAATGCAGACAAGAGCAACGCCATCCTGATCTGCCATGCGCTGACCGGGGATCAGCATGTGGCCTCCACCCATCCGCTGACCGGCAAGCCGGGCTGGTGGACGCGGATGGTGGGGCCGGGCAAGCCGATTGACACAGACCGGTTCTGCGTGATTTCCGCCAATGCGATTGGCGGGTGCATGGGATCATCGGGGCCAGAGTCGCTGGCGGACGACGGCCTGCCCTATGCCATGCGCTTTCCGGTGGTGACAGTCAGCGATATGGCGCGCAGCCAGACCCTGCTGATGGATTATCTGGGGATCGACCGGCTGCACGCGGTTGTCGGCGGCTCCATGGGCGGGATGCAGGCGCTCAGTTGGGCAGCGCATTTCCCCGAGCGTGTGGGGGCGGCGCTGATCATTGCCTCCACTGCCAAGCACAGCGCGCAGAACATTGCCTTTCACGAAGTGGGCCGTCAGGCGATCATGGCCGATCCGAACTGGCGTGGCGGGGCCTATTATGGCGACGGGAAATCGCCAGACGCGGGGCTGGCGGTGGCGCGGATGGCCGCGCACATCACCTATCTGTCCGAACAGGGGCTGACCGAAAAGTTCGGACGGCGCTTGCAGGGGCGAGAAGAAAAGGGCTTCGGCTTTGATGCCGATTTTCAGGTGGAAAGCTATCTGCGGCATCAGGGGCTGAGCTTTACGGACAGGTTTGACGCCAATTCCTATCTCTACATCACCCGCGCCATCGATTATTTCGATCTGGCAGAGGAATTTGGCGGGCATCTGGCCCATGCCTTCCGCGCGACGAAAACCCGCTTCTGCCTGGTGAGCTTCGATACCGACTGGCTGTACCCCACGAGCGAGTCCAAGGCGATTGCCCATGCCTTGAACGCCGCGGGCGCGCCAGTCAGCTTTGTCGAACTGACCAGCCCCTTTGGCCATGACGCGTTCTTTCTGGATGTGCCCGAACTCGACCGTGTGGTGCGCGGCTTTCTGGAGGCGGGGGGATGATGATCTTGTCTTCCTCCCTTCTTCCCTTCCTGCCTTCGTGTGAACCAAAAAGCCTGCCATTGGTGCTGTCGCTGAAGGATTTGGTTCACACGAAGACAGGAAGGCTGGCAGGAAAACAGGAAGGCAAGGGCGTATGACTTTGCTTCCTGCAGGATACCGGTTGAGCGAGGATCAGGGGGAGATTGATCCTGTGGCTGCTCATGCATTCCTTGTCCAAAGCTATTGGTCGCCCGGTATTCCGCTTGATACCGTGCGCAGGGCCATCGCCCATTCCCTGTGCGTGGCGGTGTTTCAGGATGGCGCACAGGTGGCGATGGCGCGCATTGTCAGCGATTTTGCGACCTTTGCCTATCTGGCGGACGTCTATGTGCTGGACGCACACCGGGGCAAGGGATTGTCAAAGGCGATGCTGGCGCATCTTGTTGGCCATCCGCGTTTGCAGGGGCTGCGGCGCTGGGCCTTGTTCACCCAGGATGCGCAAAGCCTTTATGCCCAATTTGGCTGGTCGCCCTATCCCTATCCAGAGCGCATGATGACGCGCGATTTTCCGGATGTGTATCAATGAACAGTCTCCGCCCCGATCTGGCGATTATCGCGCGGGAAGTGGCAGCGGGATCGCGCGTGCTGGATGTCGGCTGCGGGGATGGCGCGCTGATGGCGGCGCTGCGGGACCAGAAGAACGTGGATGCGCGGGGGATGGAGCTGGACCGGGATAATGTTTCGGCCTGTGTGTCGCGCGGGCTTTCCGTCATTCAGGGCAATGCCGATACCGATCTGGCGGACTATCCCGATGCGGCGTTTGATTATGCGATCCTCAGCCAGACGCTGCAAACGACGATGCGGCCCGATCTGGTGACGGAACAATTGCTGCGGATTGGCAGAAAGGCGTTCGTCTCCTTCCCCAATTTCGCGCACTGGCGGGTGCGGCTCTCGCTGCTCTGGGGCGGGCGGATGCCGGTGACGCGCGTGCTTCCGGTGGCCTGGTATGAAACGCCCAACATCCACCACGTCACCATCGATGATTTCCGCGCGCTGGTGGCCGAACGCGGAATCAAGGTGGAAGGCGCGTGGTTCCTCTCCGGCGACAGACGGCGCAGCGATGCGGCGGCCAATTTCCGCGCCGAACATGCGGTATTTCTGCTGTCACGGTAGGGTTTTACACGTCGCCCCCGCGAAGGCAGGGGCCAGCATGGAATCTTGTTGCGATGGCAGGTGCGCGATAACTCAGAGGCCCCTGCCTGCGCAGGGGCGACGTTACCTCACGCCCACTGCCCAACCGCAGGCACGGCGCAGGGCGCTTCGGCATCCACCGTGCCGAAATCGGCCGGGCCGACAATCTCCAGATATTCCATGTCCGGCGAATAATCGAACAGGTAATGGACCAGGCCGGGCCGCTGATGGACGCAATCGCCCGCTTCCACCAGGGTTTCGGTATCGCCATACATGAAGCGCGCCCAGCCTTTGATCATGATGACAATCTGGAAATCCGCGATATGATGATGCCAGCCCGTGCCATTTTCGGGCGGCAGATTGGCTTTTACGAGATGCGCCACCACTCTGCCTCTGGTGGCGTCGGCCACGCCGAGATCGCGGTAAAGGAAAAAGTCGCGCAGGCCATCGGCGCGATATTCGGTGTCGCCCGGCTTGATATGGGCGAACAGGGTATCCTGTGTGGCGGTCATTACGTCAGCGCTCATTTCAACACTCCCTTGGTCAACAGAGCCAGTTTGAAATGCCGTCCGGACGCATCCTTTCCCGTCTATTTTGCTTCCTTCGTTGACTGTTGCCGACGAGCCATTCCGTCATTCCGGCGAGAGCCGGAATCTCCCTTCCTTCCAGTGGAGGCCGCATGTGCCCAGGAAAAGCGGGATTCCGGCTTTCGCCGGAATGACGGGAAGCACGTCCAATATCCGCCCGAGTCAAAATTCTACGTCAAGTTCCTCCATTTCCTCGGGCTCGGCCAATGCGGCGGCCAGCCATTCGGCCATCGGCGGCCAGCCATCGATGGTGGCGCAATAGGCCGCGCTTTCCGGCGCAATCTTCACCCCATAGGTCATCAGGCGGCGCGTGACCGGCGCGAACATCGCATCGGCAACACTGGGGGCCGCGCCGAACAGGAAGGGCCCGCCATAGGTTTGCAGGCATTCCTTCCAGATTGCCTCGATCCGCTCGATATCGGGCTTGGCCCCGGCAAAGATGCGGAATTTCTCGTGATGCGCCTTCAGGTTCATCGGCAAGGCAGAGCGCATATTGGCAAAGCCCGAATGGATCTCCCCCGAAACAGAGCGGCAATGCGCCCGCGCAATCCGGTCTGCGGGATACATGCCGGCGTCAGGATGGGATTCGTTCAGATATTCGGCAATCGCCAGCGTATCCCAGACGCTTGCGCCGTCATGCGTCAGCCGCGGCACCATCACCGAGGGGGAAAGCAGCAGCAGTTCGGCCTTGTTCTGGGGATCATCGAACGGGATGGTCACTTCATCCACATCCAGCCCGGCCATCCGGCACAAGAGCCAGCCCCGCAGCGACCATGACGAATAGGTCTTGCTCGATATTGTCAGCAGCGCTTTCGTCATCACCATCTCCCGCATCTGGGTCATCGGGCAACTCATTTCGCACGCGCGGCATTTTTTGGATGACGCGGTGCAGCATTTAATGCACCATTCGCGCAGGAAGGAAAGCGCGGAATGCGATTTCCTTTCAGAAAGGGGCCAAAAACCGATGCTCTATCAGGTTTTTCAAGGCTGGACTGACGCAATGACGCCATTTCGCACCGCAGCGAACTGGGCGCTCACGCTGCGCAACAGCATCGGCCTGCCCGATGCCTGGCCCCTGTCGAAAAGCATTTATGCGCTGCTCGATGTCTCCGCCAATTCGCGAATCACCCATCAGCGTCCGCCTTTCGGCATTGATCAGGTGATGGTCGGCAACCGGATGGTGCCAGTGCGTGAGGAGGTGGTGGTCAGCAAGCCGTTCGGCAATTTGCTGCGTTTCGCCAAGGACGGGGTGGAAACGGCCCAGCCCAGGATGCTGGTTGTCGCGCCGCTTTCGGGCCATTTCGCCACGTTGCTGCGCAGCACGGTGGAGCAGCTTTCGCAGGATCATGATGTCTATATCACCGATTGGGCCAATGCCCGCGATGTGCCGGTAAGTGCGGGCACGTTCGGGTTCGATGATTATGTGGATCATATCATTGAATTCATGGAGTTTCTTGGCCCGAAGTCCCATATCCTGTCGGTCTGCCAGCCTTGTGTGCCAACGCTTGCTGCCGTGGCGATCATGGCGGAAGACAAGAATCCGGCCCAGCCGCGCACGATGACGCTGATGGGCGGCCCGGTCGATACGCGGATCGCGCCCACGGCCGTCAACGAACTGGCGACGACCAAATCGCTCGACTGGTTTGAAAAACAGCTCATCTCCAAGGTTCCGGCCCGCTATGCCGGGGCCGGGCGGCGGGTCTATCCCGGATTCCTGCAACTGACGGCCTTCATGTCGATGAATATGGAACGCCATACCGGCCAGCACCGGCTGCTGTTCCAGCTTCTGGCGGACGGCAAGACCGAGGAAGCGGCCAAGATCCAGGAGTTTTACGAGGAATATTTCGCCGTGCTGGACCTGACGGCGGAATTCTATCTCGAAACCGTGGACCGCGTGTTCCAGCGCGCGCTGCTCGCGAAGGGAGAACTGTATCATCGCGGGCGGCTGGTCAGGCCCGCGGCCATTCACCGCACCGCCTTGCTGACGGTGGAAGGGGAACGCGACGATATCTGCGCGGTGGGGCAGACATCGGTGGCGCATGAGCTGTGTTCCAGCCTGCGCCCCCACCTCAAGCGCCACCATCTCCAGCCCGGGGTGGGCCATTACGGCCTGTTCGCGGGCAGCAAATGGGAAAAGCAGATCTATCCGCAGGTGCGCAATCTGGTGCTGGCGATGAGTTGAGGGGGGTGGCGTGAGACAGAATCGTCGCCCCTGCGCAGGCAGGGGCCTCTGAGTTGTCGCGCACCAACCGCTGTACCCAGACTCCACGCAGGCCCCTGCTTGCGCAGGGGCGACGTTCGAAGAATCAAAACCGGACGAAAACTAGGCCCCCAGCCCGCGCCGCAGAAAGGCAGCGGCGATGGCGGCGATCTCTGCCGGATCGCGATCCTCGCTCCACACGCCGTAGCGCAGGCCCAGGAACACATTCATGCCGACAATCGCCCAGGCATGGATTTCCTCGATATCGGCGCGCACTTCGCCTTTGCGGGCGGCTTCGGCCAGGCTGGCGACATAGCCTTGCACCGTGTTTTCATAATGGGCGCGATAGCTTTCGGAATCGACAAATTCGGCTTCGTCGATGATCCGGTAGAGTTCCTTGTGGGTGCGCACAAAGGTGAGGAACGCGGCAAGCCCGGCCTGTTCGCCTGACAGCCGGTCAGGGGCGGCCTGGATCACCGGCCCCACAGTGCCGCGCACCTGTGCGGACATATGCTTGACCAGCGCCCGGAACACCGCGTCCTTGGAATCGAAATAGGTGTAGAAACTGCCCAGCGCGACGCCTGCCCGGCCGGTTATCCCGACAATCGAGCTTTCGTGAAAGCCCTTTTCACCGAATTCCACGGCGGCCGCATCCAGCAAAAGCTGCAATGTGCGGCGGCCGCGTTCGGTGCGCGGGGTTTTGTCAGGCATTTCCATTGTGGCCGAAATGCCACGCTCGCGCACCATTTGCTATCCCCTACCGCAATCAAAGTTGAAAGATGGTTCATGTTTCAATATACAGCCCGCAACCCGTCGCGCAATGGAGCGGCGCTTTTGAGAGAGGTGTGCCATGAAATCTGCCCGCATTTTCCGTTCGTTCCTGCTGGCCAGCGCCACGCTTCCCGCACTGCTTGCGATGCCTGCCCTGGCCCAGAGCGCGGAGGAAGGCGCGTCTGATTCGGGCGATATCGTCGTCACCGCGCGGCGCCGTGAGGAACGGCTGATCGATGTGCCGGTGGCGATCACGGCCTATTCGGGCGAAGCGCTCGCCAAGAGCGGGGCGATCGACATCACCGATCTGGGGCAGACCACGCCGAATTCCACGATTGAGGTGTCGCGCGGATCGAACTCGACCCTGACCGCCTTTATCCGCGGCGTCGGGCAGCAGGATCCGGTTTCGGGCTTCGAACAGGGTGTCGGCCTCTATCTGGATGACGTGTATCTCAACCGGCCCCAGGCGGCCGTGCTGGATATCTATGAGGTGGAGCGGATCGAAGTGCTGCGCGGGCCGCAGGGTTCGCTATACGGCCGCAACACGATTGGCGGC
>JANOAJ010000245.1:0-27793 GCA_031411035.1 Sphingomonadales bacterium | reverse complement strand
AAGCCATGACGATCACTATATTCCCTATGAACGTGCGCGCAGGCTCGCGTCGGTATGGGGTGGCCAGTTTGCCGATGCAGGACGTTCCGGACACATCAATGCTGACTCGGGGCTGGGCAGTTGGGCGTTCGGTCAATTCCTTCTTGATCAACTGATCACACGGACAAGCCCTAAGGCTCCGAAAGGGGCAAGTCCGCCTGCGCGCTACCCAAATTCAGGTGGACGGGCCCCATCCTTGTTGCGGCCATTCTCCACAGCGGGAGATGCGATTCTGTGAAGCAAAGCGGGCGGGCGATTTCCTGTGGCCGGCCCCGTGAAGACGGTTGCAGACAAGCAAAGCTATCGGCACGATGAGACAAAGTTTATTGTCCATCATTTTAATAGAATATAATCGACCTGTACCAAAGGAGATACCGGGATGTTCAAACAGGGAATTGTGATCGCGACGGCTGCGCTGTCGCTTGTTGTGGCGGGCTGTTCGGGAGCCGAATCCGGCGCCAAGGATGGCAGTGGCAAAACTGTCAGCATAACGAATGTTTCCTATGATCCGACGCGTGAACTCTATCAGGCAATCAATCCGGCCTTTGCGGCCGCGTGGAAGGCCAAGACCGGAGAAACCGTTGATTTCCAGATGAGCCATGGCGGATCGGGCAAGCAATCCCGCGCGATCATTGATGGTCTGGAAGCCGATGTCGCCACGCTCGGGCTTGCCTATGATGTCGATGCCATTTCGGAGAAGGGCAAGCTGTTGCCTGCCAACTGGCAGACTCTGTTGCCGGATAACAGCGCGCCTTACACATCGACGATCGTTTTCCTTGTGCGCAAGGGCAACCCCAAGGGCATTCATGACTGGAGTGATCTGGTAAAGCCGGGCGTAAGCGTCATCACCCCCAATCCCAAGACCAGTGGCGGTGCGCGCTGGAATTTCCTCGCGGCCTGGGCCTATGGGCGCAAGGCGGGTGGATCGGACGCGGCAGCAGAACAGTTTGTCGGCAAACTCTTTGCCAACGTGCCTGTGCTCGACAGTGGCGCGCGCGGTTCGACCACCACTTTTGTCGAACGCGGGATCGGCGATGTGCTGCTGGCATGGGAAAATGAAGCGTTTCTGGCCGAGAAGGAACTGGGCAAGGGCAAGTTCGAAATCGTTGTGCCAAGCCTTTCGATCCTTGCCGAACCCACGGTTGCGGTGGTGACCGAGAATGCGAAAAAGCACGGAACGGAAGCCGTTGCCAAGGCGTATCTCGATTATCTCTACACTCCCGAAGCGCAAGTGGCGATTGCGCGGAACTTCTACCGCCCGCGTGATCCCAAAGTCGCGGCGCAGTTTGCAAGCCAGTTCCCGGCGATCAATCTTGTGACCATCGACAAGGATTTCGGCGGCTGGAAAAAGGCGCAGACCACCTATTTCGCGGATGGCGGTGTGTTTGACCGGATATATACCAAGAAATAGTCCGGCCTTCTCCTCCCGACCCTCTTTCGAGCAGGCCACTGCAGATGCCCAATTCCTCTTCTCCTGCAGCCCGGTGGCGGCAACCTTCGGTGCTGCCGGGCTTTGGGCTGACCTTTGGTTTCAGCCTCGCCTGGCTGACACTGATCGTCCTCATTCCGCTGGCCACGATTTTTCTCAAGACAGCCGGCATGGGTTGGTCTGACTTTCTGGCAATCGGTTTTTCAGATCGCGCGATTGCCGCGTATCGTCTGAGCTTCGGCACGGCCGCTGCGGCAGGACTGGTCAATGCGGTTTTTGGTTTGCTCGTTGCCTGGGTGTTGGTGCGTTATGCGTTCCCGGGCAAGCGCGTCGTCAGTGCTCTTGTCGATCTCCCCTTCGCCCTCCCGACGGCGGTGGCCGGCATCGCACTGACGGCGCTGTACGCGCCCAATGGCTGGATCGGACAGTTTCTTGATCCGCTGGGGATCAAGGTGGCTTTTACATCGCTTGGCATCACGATCGCGCTTGTCTTTATCGGCCTGCCTTTTGTGGTGCGGTCGGTTGAGCCGGTGCTTGCTGATCTGGGCAAGGAAGTGGAGGAAGCCGCTGCAACGCTTGGGGCAACGCGCTGGCAAACCTTTAGCCGTGTGATCCTCCCTGCCATTGGCCCGGCGCTGCTCACCGGCTTCGCGCTCGCCTTCGCCCGCGGGGTTGGGGAATATGGTTCCGTGATTTTCATTTCGGGCAACATGCCGGGGAAGACGGAAATCGCGCCGCTGCTGATCGTCACCGAGCTGGAACAATATGCCTATGACGGGGCAACCGCGATTGCGACGGTGATGATGCTGGCCTCTTTCACCATCCTGCTGCTGATCAACTGGTTGCAGGCGGCGAACCGCAAAAGGACGGGCGCATGAGCCGGACGCTCTCCACGACCGAAGGCCGTCTGGCGCGCGGGCTGCTGATCGGAGGGGCACTCGCATTTCTCGGCTTCTTCCTGCTGCTGCCGCTGATCGCGGTTTTTGCCGAAGCGCTGAAACAGGGGGCAGGGGGCTTTCTTGAAGCCGTCAGCCATCCCGATGCCTGGGCGGCGATCCGGCTGACCCTGCTGATTGCGGCGATCAGTGTTCCCTTGAATGTCGTCTTCGGGCTGGCCGCGAGCTGGGCGATCACAAAGTTCCGTTTTCCGGGCAAAAGCCTGCTGATCACCCTGATTGATCTGCCCTTTTCGGTATCGCCGGTTGTATCGGGCCTCATCTTCGTGCTGCTGTTCGGTGCGCATGGCCTGCTCGGCCCCTGGCTGGCAGCGCATGACGTCAAGATCATTTTCGCCGTGCCCGGGATCGTGCTGGCAACGGTGTTCATCACTTTTCCCTTCGTCGCCCGTGAACTGATCCCGCTGATGATGGAACAGGGCAAGGATGATGAGGAAGCCGCGATCTCGCTTGGGGCCAATGGCTGGCAGACCTTCTGGCATGTAACCCTGCCCAACATCCGCTGGGGCCTGCTTTATGGCGTGCTGCTGTGCAACGCGCGCGCGATGGGGGAATTTGGTGCGGTCTCGGTGGTGTCCGGCCATATCCGGGGGCTGACCAACACGATGCCTTTGCATGTCGAGATTCTCTACAACGAATATGATTTTGTCGGTGCCTTCGCAGTCGCTTCGCTGCTGGCGTTGCTCGCGCTTGTCACGCTGGTCGCCAAGAGCCTGCTCGAATGGCGTTTCGATCTGCACAACGGGGGGGCAGGGCATTGATCAAGGTTCAGAATATCAGCAAACGATTCGGCGACTATCCGGCACTTCACGGGATCGATCTGGAGATCCAGCCCGGCGAATTCATCGCCCTGCTCGGGCCCTCCGGGTCTGGCAAAACCACGCTGCTGCGCATCATCGCGGGTCTCGAATTCCAGGATGGCGGGCAGGTTCTCTTCTACGGGGAAGACGTGTCATCGCGCAAGGTGGCCGATCGCGGCGTCGGGTTCGTGTTCCAGCATTACGCCCTGTTCCGGCACATGACCGTGGCGGAAAATATCGCCTTTGGCCTGTCTGTCCGCAAACGCAAAGACCGCCCGAGCAAATCAGACATCCGGGCGCGGGCAGAGGAATTGCTCCGCCTTGTCCAGCTCGACGGACTGGGCAGCCGCTATCCGGCGCAGCTTTCGGGCGGCCAGCGCCAGCGTGTCGCGCTTGCCCGGGCGCTCGCCATCGAACCCAGGCTGTTGCTGCTGGATGAACCATTCGGGGCGCTCGACGCGAAGGTGCGCAAGGATCTGCGTCGCTGGCTGCGCGACCTGCACAAGCAGATGGGTCTGACCTCCATATTCGTGACTCATGATCAGGAAGAGGCGCTGGAACTGGCGGATCGCGTTGTCGTGATGGATCATGGCGTGATCGAACAGATCGGCACGCCGGAACAAATCTATATGGAACCGGCAACCCCCTTCGTGTCCCACTTTGTGGGGGAAACCAACCGCATCGCACAAGCCGAAGGCGATCTGCATGTGCGCCCGCATGACATAGAGATTGTCGAAGCTGATGGCCTGCCCGTGCTTGTTGACAACGTCTTCCGCAAGGGCGGCGTATGGCGGGTGGAAGGGCAGAATCCCGAAACCAGCCGCATTGTCGAGATCGATCTTGACGCCAGCAGTCCCGCACCCGCCCTGGGGAGCACGATCCTCATCCGCCCCAGACGATCCCAATTGTTCACCCGATAAGGAGATGCCAATCATGTCCGCACCGCATGAAAATGACCTGTCGCCAGAAGCGAAGCGACTGCTGGATGAGAGCCTTGGCAGCGTCCGCGAGGCGCTTCTTGGTCTCAAATTCGGCAACATATCGCTGACTGTCCATGAAGGCCGCGTCACCCAGATTGACATCACCGAAAAGAAGCGCCTCAAGGCGAACTGAGGCCCACGCATCCGCTTGAGCAGAGCCATGAAGCAGAAGACCGCGCTCATCATTCGCCACGTGCCGTATGAAGGCGTGGCAGGGTACCGCCTTCCGATTGAGGCGGCCGGTTATCATGTTGATCGGATCGATGTGGCAGACCCCGCCTTCTCCTCGCTCGACCTGCGGGAACCGGACCTGCTCATCATGATGGGTGGACCAATGGGCGTGTATGAGCAAGACCGGCATCCCTGGATTGCCTGCCAGTTGCGAAGGCTGGCTCTCCGGCTTGAAGCGGACCGCCCGACGCTTGGTGTCTGTTTCGGCGCGCAAATGATCGCCGCCGCACTTGGCGCACGGGTTTATGAAGGCCCTGTCAAGGAAGTGGGCTTTCACCCCGTCACAATCCATGAAAATGCCAAAGATTCGCCGCTCCGGCATCTGAGCGGTGTGCCGGTGCTTCACTGGCACGGGGATACCTTCACGCTGCCGGACAACGTGGAGTTGCTCGCGTCGAGCCCCGCTTATGAACATCAGGCATTCCGCCGGGCAAACCATCTTCTGGCTGTCCAGTTTCACGCGGAAATGGGCGAGGATGAACGCTTCAATGCCTGGATAGAGGAATGGCCCGGCTCCGTGATTGAAGCCGGAGGCGATGAAGCCGACCTGCGAGCTGCCCATGATACCCACGGCCCGGCTGCGGTTGCGGCGGGCCGTGCGATGATCGCGGAATGGCTGCAGGGATTGGCCTGAATTTGTCCGTCGGGCCTGGGCATGGGCCGTGATCGGGGCGGGATTCTGCAGAATTCCTGCTGGCATATTGCCAAGCCAGCCTCGCCAAAGGCAACATACGCGGTAACGGACAGTCAGGAATTGGGGGCAAAATGAGCGAATTTCCCAAACATCTTTTTGATGAGCCCGATCCTGATCCCGATACCCTGGCCAATCTTGGCCCACTTGCGCCCATGGCCGGTGTCTGGGAAGGCGAGAAGGGCGAAGACATAAAGCCTACCGCTGATGGCGCCGCCGCGCAGCGCTATATCGAACGGATCGAATTGATTCCGATCGATCCGCAGATGAATGGCCCACAATTGCTTTACGGGCTGCGTTACCACACCCATATCGTGAAGCCGGGCGAAGTCGAAATGTATCACGATCAGGTCGGCTACTGGCTTTGGGAGCCCGCGACGGGGCGGATCCTGCACAGCCTGACCATTCCGCGCGGCCAGATTGTTCTGGCAAAGGGCGAGGCCCGGGCGGACGCCACCATGTTTACCGTGGAGGCGCAGCGCGGCAGCACGGAAAACGGCATCTGTTCCGGCATCTTTCTTGAAGATAATTTCCGGACGGACAGCTTCCGGATGACCGTGACGGTGCATGGCAAGGATAGCTGGAGCTATGATGAAATGACGATGCTGAAAATCAAGGGCGTGCCCAAGCCATTCAATCATAGCGACAGAAACACGCTGTACCGTGTCGGGCCCCCGCAAAAGAACCCGCTGGCGCGCGCTGCGGAATAGACTGGCGGGGCCAGACAAGCGGTTACGCCGCCGCCTCCGCCTTCAGCATCGCTTCGATTTTGCGTCGGGCGCGCGTCCCGCCTGCGTCGATGCCCAGAGACAGCGGTCTGGCCGCCCAGAACTCCTGCCCCTCAAGATTTTCAAAAGCTGCCTTGATGATCGGTTTGTCTTCCTCGTCAAAGGCCTGCGCGAAAAGCGCCCGCAGGAAACCGTCTGTTTCTGCAGAGTCGAGATCGTGCGTTCGCGTCGTTGCCCAGAAATAATGGGTGGTCGTTGCGCTCGCGGGTGTCAGAATGTGGCATTGCTGGGCAATCACCCCCCCTTCACGCGGGGCACCCGCCGGGCAGGCCCCGATTTCGAGATGCATCGAAGCGGGTGCGTTCCAGCGCATATCGAGCCAGTGATCCGTGTCCATGTCCGGCGGGTAGATGCCGAACGTGTGGCCCGGCGCTTTGACGCCAGGCATCCACCAGTTGGACCGTAGCATCGCGCCTTCCTCGATCACTTCATGCTTGCCGGCAAAGATCACGCCGTTTCCGGCAAAGCTGCCTTTGTGGACCGTTTCGATGTGCGAAAGATCCATCAGATTGTCCGTGCCATATTCATACGGCGCTTCAAGCAGCGTGTAGCCCCGCACCACCCGCACGCTGCCTGTATCCTCTACCATCGAGAAATCCGGTATGTGCGCAGGATCGGCAGTTTCCCGCGCGCCGCCCCACAGCCAGATCATGCCGTGGCGCTCCATACAGACCCAGCTATCAACGCGGGCTGCGGCGGGGATGCGATCAGAAAAGGGATTGCGCACGCATTGGCCTTGTCCGTCGAATGTCAGCCCGTGATAGGGGCAGACGAGCGTATCTCCCCGCTTCTCGCCCAGACTCAGCGGGGCGAAGCGATGCGGGCAGCGGTCAGCTATGGCAGCAACACCCGCATCCGTCCGGAACAGCACGATCCTGAGGTCGATGATGCGCCGGGCGAGCACGCCTTCGCCAAGCTCCTCGCTCCAGCCCGCCATATACCAGATATTTTGCAGGTAGCGTGTCACAGGCGGGCTCCTCAGGCGGGTTCGAGTGTGATGGGCAGCGCTTCGAGCGCGTGCAGTGTGTTATTGAGGCGGCGCACGGGCTTGCCTGCCAGCCGGATCGCGGCCGTGCGCGGGATCAACGCCAAAAGCAGCGCTTCGGCTTCCATCCGTGCGACCATCTGGCCCAGGCATTGATGAATGCCAAATCCGAAGCCGACATGGCCGCTGGCTGAGCGGGTAATATCGAACGCCTCGGGCGTGACCCAATGACGTGGATCACGGTTGGCGCCGGCAAGGCACAGCAGAACCTTGGCACCATCAGGGATGGTCTCTCCGGCGAGCTCCACGGCCCGCGCCGTCGTCCGGAAAAAGGTCTGCACTGTCCCGTCCCAGCGCAGGCTTTCCTCAAATGCCTTTTTTACAAGGCCGGGATCTGCGCGCAGCTTCGTCCATTGCTGCGGGTGTTGTGCGAACGCGTGCATCATGTTGCCAATGCCGTTGACCGTCGTATCGACTCCCGCCGAAAGGAAGGACCGTACCAGACGTTCGGCTTCTTCCGGGCTGCATTCGCCCCGGTCTGCCGCCTCATAGACCGCCATGCCCCAGCCGCCGGGCTTGAGATTGTGGCGCTTGCAGGCGTTCGCGACCCACAGTGCTGCGGATTGCGAGGACGCGTTGGTCGCTTCGAAAATCGCGTTGCGGGGCCCGAACGCATTAAACACTGCCGAGGCGTAGGGGATCAGATTCTCGCGCCCTTCATCCCTCAGGCCGATCAGGTCAGGGAATATCATCAGGGGAAAGGCTTCGGCCATGTCTGGCACCGCGTCGCAACTGCCGCGCGCCAGAAGTGCGGTGACAAGCGTTTCGGCCTTCGCTTTCCATTCCGGCATCACCGCCCGCACTGATCCCAGTGACGCGACCTTGCCCATCAATCCGCGCGTGCGGTCATGCAGGGGCGGATCCGCTTCCAGCAGTAAAGAGGGGGGACGCCACGGAGTTTCCTTCGCAAAGTCGGTGAGCCCGACACCGCGCCCGGAAAGGAAGACATTGTGATCCTTGAGCGCGGCCTGCACCTCGGCATAGCGGGCCATCGCATAACATCCGATCGCTTCCAGCCAGACGACCGGCCCCGCGTCTCGCAGCGCGCCATGATGCGCGTAGGGGTCTGCCAGAAACGCCTCGTCAAATGGATCAATGGCGAGCGTCGGTATCGTCACGTGATGTTCCCGGCCATCATCTATTCCACTTCGAACAGGCGGGGATTGGGTGCCGGGTGCGGCATGGTTTGCGGTCCGCCGACGCCAACGCTCCATTGATCCATCAGCAGGGGAGACGGTGCGTGCACATTTGGTTGCCAGGTGTCGTCATCCACCTCTTCCAGTTCGGCCGTATATTCCACCGCAAAACCGGCGGGGGTAACGAAATAGCTAAAGGTGTTGTTGCCGGCCGTGTGCCGTCCCGGCCCCCAGCGAATGTCGGTGCTGTTTTGCTTCAACCGGTGGATGCCGCGCATCATGCCGTCCACGCCTTCCATATCATAGGCCACATGGTTGAGGCAGGCCGGCCCGGGCAAAATGGCGAGCCGGTGATGCGCGGAATTGCAACGCAGAAAGCTCATGAAATCGCCGATCCAGTCAGACAGGCGGAACCCCAGCACGTCGATGAACCACTGCGTCAGCGCCTTGTGATCGGGCGAGTGAAGCACGATATGGCTGATCTTCACTGGCACCCCGTCCCACCGGCCAATGGCACGCTTGGGTCCCGTCGCAACATCGGCCGAAATCCCGAACTGAAGGCCATCGGGAGTGAAGAAGCGAAACCCGTAACCGCCGCCCGGTGATGTGAGGTCATGGGGCTCCCGCGAAATTGTCGCACCTGCCGCAGCGACTTTTGCCGCCAGTACATCGACATCCGCGCGGTTGGCCGCGGCCAGCATGATCAGATCAACCCGGTTGTCAGCGCCCTGGCGCAGGCGGACGACATGATGCTCGTCATGGCCCTGCGTTTTTAGCCAGACCATGCCATCATCGCTGGGCACACGCTCCAGCCCCCAGACATCGGTATAAAAACTGGCTTCGGTTGCCAGGTCAGTCACGCTGTAGGCGACATAGCGGATTTCGGAAACACGGCTCATGTCTGATCCTTCTAGAGCGGTTGCGCGGTCTTTTCGAACATGTCCTTCATTGCCACGGCCTGCTCCAGCCTGGGCCTTTTGCCCAACTGGCCGTGGCACAGCGCAAGCGAGGTTTCGACAATGTAGCGACAGCGTTCGAAACGCCGGTGATGAAAGGCACGAAAGGCCTGTTCGGGGGTTTCATGGCGATCAATCTCTTCAGCAAGAACGATGCTGTCTTCAATCGCCATGCCCGCGCCTTGCCCCAGATGCGGCGTGGTCGCATGAGCGGCATCACCCAGCAGAACGACACGCCCCTTGTGCCAGTCCCCGGTGAGGAGAAGTGTCTCCAGCGGCTTGTAAACGACTTCCGCATCTTCGGTGATCCTGTCCCGCAGGGCCGCGACCGCAGGCGGCACATTGGCCAGCCGCTCGCGCATGGCAGCCGCAAGCCCCTTTGTCTCAAGATAGGGATTGCCCGGTTCCGGCGTCGTCACGAACATATACATCAGCGAAGAAGACAGCGGGACAATGCCCACGCCCACCGCTGAATCATAGGTTTGCAGGCAATCGAGTTCCGGCGGCTTGTCGAAATTGTAGCGCCACACCGATTGCCCGGTAAATTCGGGCATGGGGGCATCGGAAAATATCTGCTGGCGCGTGCGCGAATAGAGTCCGTCTGCACCGATCACCAGATCATACGTGCCAGCGCTGCCGTCTGAAAAGCGCGCGGTTACCTGGTGGCCGTCATCGTGCAGCGCATCCACAGTAATTCCCAGACGCACGTCCGCCCCTGCCGCCTTGGCGCGCTCCCCCAGAACCTTGTGCAGTGCCGGACGGCCGATCCCGACATTGGCAGGATAGCCATCGACCAGCCGGGGAGACGGCACCCGCGCAACCCTGTCACCATTGGGAAGGTACACCTCGACAAAATCAAAGCCGAATCCCGCACCCAGATAATCATCGATGATGCCGAGCTGCTTTACCGCCCGCACGACATTGGATTGCTGGATGATGCCTACGCCATAGACTGCCCAGGCCGGGTCTTTCTCCGCGATGGTCAGGCGGTGCCCGCTCCGGCCAAGCGCGATGGCGGACGTAAGCCCCCCAATGCCGCCGCCGATGATCAGGATGTTCTGGTGTCGCAATCCGCTCTCTCCTCGTCGGGCGCCGGGATAGCAGTGAACAATTCATTCTGAAATGTGATTATATTGATGGAATTCTATCAATGATGTGGATTGATGGAGTTTGCGGCCTGATGGATTTCCTGAATGAGCCAGCGCAGCCCGGAATCATTGCTCCGGGTCCGGTGATACTGCACCATTTCCCGCATCACCGGAAAGTCGAACGGCAGGCTCTGCCAGGCAATGGGCAAACGCTCGGCCAGCGTTCGCGCGAGACGCTCATGCATCACGGCAATCCTGTCCGTGCCGACCAGCATTTCAGGCACCAGCGAAAATGAGGATGCCATCACTTCAATGTTCCGGTCGCGGCCCCGCGCGGCGAGGTGCGTTTCGGAAAACGAAGCACGCGCCAATCGTCCAAGTCCAACGGCGATATGGCCCGCTGCATAGAAGGCATCTTCAGACATGGGCGACTTCATCAACACGCTCTCACGCCACCCCCCGACGACGTGCCTTTCCTCGAACAGAAGTTCGGTCGGATGATCAGGCGCGCAGTGGCCATCGGGCGTCAGAATGAGATCAATCTCACCCCGGTCGAGTTGAATGACCATTTCATCCGATGGCGGCTGCAGATCCAGCCTGATGCCGGGCGCCAGCGCCTTCAGCTTGGGAATCAGCGTGGAGAACAGCACCGTTGACAGATAATCGGATACGCCGATCCGGAACCACCGCGCGGATGTTTGGGGATCAAACCCCAAGGACTGGCTTATCATCATATCGACTTGCGCGAGCAGGTCTTTGAGCATCGGGCGCAAGGCCAGCGCCTGTGCTGTGGGGATCATCCGCTTCCCATGTGGTGCCAGGACGGGATCGCCGAAATAGTCACGCAGGCGGCTCAGCGCCGCGCTCACCGCCGGTTGGCTCAGATGCAATCGCTGGGCCGCCCGAGAGACATTCTGTTCGTCAAGCAACACATCAAGTGCCACGAGCAGATTGAGATCAAGGCCTTTGAACCGCATATCCAACTATAAGCACTGTTTCTACATTTCAATCAAAATAAGCGATTTTTCTTATCCTGCGACGTCAGGCAAATTCACTCTACCAAAAAAGATACGGGGAGAATTTCAGATGCGCACGGCCGATATGCTTAAACTGGGTGTCGCGAGCGTCGCCCTTTGTTCAGCGCTGCCAGCGTTGGCTCAGCAAGCATCCGCAAGTGATGAGCAAGGACTGGAAGATATTGTTGTCACAGCCCAGCGTCGCGAAGAAACCCTGCAAAAGGCCGCTATCCCGGTAAGCGCCATCGCGGGCGACACGCTTACGCGGCAGAGCATCACTCAGGCAACGGATATCACCCGATTGGTGCCTGCCCTGCAGATTGCGCCGGCCGCCTCATTCACCCAGATCTATCTGCGCGGGGTGGGCACTTTTGGCGCGAACGCATTTGCCGAACAGGGCGTGGCGTTCAATCTTGATGGCGTCTATCTTTCGCGCCCGGCAGCGCCTGCGGCGTTGTTCTATGATCTTGAGCGGATGGAAGTGCTCAAGGGGCCGCAAGGCACACTTTATGGACGCAACGCGACTGGCGGCGCAGTCAATCTTATCACGGCCAAGCCGAAGCTTGGCGCCTTTTCCGGTTTCGCGACAGCCGAATATGGAAATTATGACGCGATCAAGGGCTCGGCCGCGCTCAACATTCCGGTGGGAGACAAGGCGGCGTTCCGGCTTTCGGGCCAATATGTGAAGCGCGACGGCTTTTACAGCGACGGCTATGATGACGAGGACACTCAGGCGATCCGCGGGCAGTTCCGGCTTGATACGGGCAACGGCTTCAACATGAATATCATGCTGGATTATGGAAAAGTCGGCGGGCAGGGATCGGGCGGAACGATCATGCCGCTGCTCGCCGGCAAGCGGCGGCTTGGGCCAAGCGATCCGGCGGTGGTTGCCGCCTATGTGGCACGGGCGCCGGGCGCGCCGGTTCCCCAGGCCATCGCGCGGAATGACGGGTATCAGGACAATAAATATTATGGGGCCGTCGCCACACTGAATGCGGATCTCGGATTTGCGAAGCTCACGGTGATCCCGGCCTGGCGGAAAACGGATCTCGATTTCCTCAGCTATGCGTCAAGTTTCCTGATTGATGTCACAGAGAATTCGGATCAGATGTCGCTGGAAGCGCGTCTGTCGAACCAGTCTGACAAACTCAAATGGGTGCTGGGCAGCTATTATTTTTCGGAAGACACAAGCGCACGCCAGTTCTTCGATCAGGCGAGCAACGGAACCCGGATCAACTCGGAACTCCAGACGCGTAGTTTTGCCGTATTCGGCGAGGCGACCTATTCCCTGACTGACCGGTTCCGGATCACAGGCGGCGCGCGCTACACAAAGGATAACAAGCAGCAGGTGACTGAGGCCCATACCTTGCCGTTTGTCGGCTTTGTGCCGCCCGCCTTCCCCAATTTTGTCCCGATCATTCTTGATCTCCGAACCGATGCCGCCAGTGACGTGAATTTCAAAAAGACCACATGGAAGGCCGGTGTGGAGTTCGATGCCGGGCCGCGCTCGCTCCTCTATGCCACCGTTGCAACCGGCTTTAAATCTGGCATCCTCTATTCGGCTTTGGGGCAGAATTTTTCGGCCCCGGAGCGGCTGACCGCCTATACGCTGGGATCGAAGAACCGCTTTTTCGACAACACATTGCAAGTGAACGTCGAAGCATTTTACTGGGATTATAAGGATCAGCAGATTTCGCATCTTGCCCCGGTTCAGGTCGCGATGACGCCAGGCGGCGCGATCTTCGGCCCGGTGTTCAAGACTGAAAATGCCGGTGCGGCCACGATCTACGGGTTCGAAACCGAATTGCTGTGGCAACCATCGCGCAGCGATCTGCTTTCGGTGAACCTGCAATATCTGCACACCAAATATGATGATCTGCGGTATCAGGCCTATTCCGTGACGGGGGCAGTTCCGGTAATCGGCTGTGCGGTCACGCCGACTGCCCTTCTGGGCGCCTCTGCGGCGGCGCGCATCTACAATGTCGATTGCTCGGGAAAGCCGGTCGTCAATGCCCCCAAATGGGCGATCAATGCGGGTTATGACCACACTTTCGATCTTGGCGGGGGTGGCAAGATCATCGCCGGAGTGGACACGCGTATCGAATCTTCACGCTTCCTCTCGATCGATTTCCTCCCGCTGGGAAAGCAGGGCAGCTATATGATGAGCATCGCGCGCCTGACCTATGAGACGGAATCGGGAAATCTTGCGGTTACGGCCTTCATCAACAATCTGGAAAACGAACTGGTCTTTTCCAACTCGCTGCAGAGCCCTGCCAAAGCCGGCGTAATCTACAATCAGCTTCGTCCGCCACGGACTTACGGGGTGCGCGCGACGGTCAGGTTCTGATCCGGGAAGACCCGCGCCACCACGGATGGTGCAGACCGATGCTGCGTTTTGTCAGGAGAAAAAATGGTGGACGCACTAGGGCTCGAACCTAGGACCCGCTGATTAAGAGTCAGCTGCTCTACCAACTGAGCTATGCGTCCGTATCGCGGAAATGCGGCGTGCCGCGTCTGCGAGATGGGGCCGTTAGCAGCAGATTCGCAGCCATGCAATTGCTAAGTGAGGGTTGTGCCCCTTCTTGCCGCGCGGTCGATGGACATCAATATTCCGGCGCAGATCATCACGGTCAGCATGGCCGTTCCCCCGTGCGACACGAGGGGCAGGGGAATGCCCACAACCGGTGCCAGCCCCATTACCATCAGCAGGTTGATCATGACGTAGAAGAAGATCGTCATGGTCAGCCCGGCGGCCGAAAGTCTGCCAAAGCGGGTGGGTGCGCGCAGGGCGACGTTCATGCCCCATCTGGCCACCAGCAGAAATCCGATGATCAGCGCGAGGCCGCCCAGCAGGCCCCATTCCTCCGCCATGGTGGCGAACACGAAATCGGTATGGCCTTCGGGCAGGTAATCCAGATGGCTTTGCGAGCCATTGAGATAGCCTTTCCCGAACACACCGCCCGAACCGATCGCGATTTTCGACTGGGTGATGTGATAGCCCGCGCCCAGCGGATCGCTTTCCGGATCCATGAAGATCAGCACGCGTTTCTGTTGATAGTCATGCAACTGGGAAAAGACGACGGGAAGGGCTGCGGCCACCGCGCCGCCGCCAATAAGGAACAGGCGGAGGGGCAGACCGGCGAGGAACATGACTGTCAGTCCGCCA
Organism: Sphingomonadales bacterium; assembly: GCA_031411035.1. Lineage (GTDB taxonomy): Bacteria > Pseudomonadota > Alphaproteobacteria > Sphingomonadales > Sphingomonadaceae > Aquisediminimonas. The sequence goes on along the minus strand of JANOAJ010000245.1, from coordinate 13,472 downwards.
AAGCCGACCATTGCCGCCGTGCCGAGATCGGGCTGGACGAGGATGAGCAGGGCGGGCACGCCGATCATCAGGGCAGCAGGCCAGATGGCCGTCCAGCGGCGGATCTCGCCAGAGGGCAGCATGTCATAAAAGCGGGCAAGCGCCAGCACGATGGCAGGCTTCATCAATTCCGAAGGCTGGAGGCGGATGATGCCCAGATCGAGCCAGCGCTGGCTGCCCCCGCTGATCTTGCCGAGCAGTTCGACACCCAGCAACATCAGGACGATGACGCCGTAAACCGGGAAGGCGAAATCGCGCCAGACAGTCACCTGCAGGCGCGACAGCATGATGGCCATCGTCATGAACACCAGCAGCCGGACAAGGTGCGAGGCCGCCCAGGGCGTGACGCTGCCACCGGCTGCCGAATAGAGCACGATGCTGCCAAAGCCGCCAATGGCTAGCAACAGGAACAAAAAGCGCCAGGGAAGTTGGGCAATCGGTGCGGGGATCAGGGAGTTGCTCATTGCGGGGCCGCTCCATTGTCCGGCACGGGAGAGGGCGTCGCACTTGGCGGATCGGGCAGGTCTTCGGTCGGGGCGGATTCAGGGGTGGCTGAAGGTTTGGTGGCGGCGCGCTGCTGATCTTCGGGCGTTTCTGCCCTGGCACTGCTGTTGCCCGCATCGGCAGCGGTGCTGCTGTTGCCTGTTTGGGATTCCGGCGTTACGGGCCCGCCTTTGCCATGCTCCTGCGCCCAGATTGCGGCCTTTCGATCCATCCGTTCCTTGATCGTGCCGCCCCATTCCTTTTCATGCGCTTCCAGCAATTGCATCGCCTTGGCCGGATCATAGAGGTAGGTCATGCTGTCCCGCACAATCGGGGCTGCGGCAGACGCGCCAAAGCCGCCATGTTCGACGATGCAGCCAAAGGCATAGCGCGGCACATCGGCAGGGACAAAACCGACGAACAGCGAATGATCGCGCTGCTTCCAGGCCAGACTGGCGTTGGATCGGACGCCGCCCGCGCGTTCGGCCATGGTGATGCGGCGAACCTGGGCAGTGCCGGTCTTGCCTGCCATCAGCACGCCTTCCACCGGCAATCGCGCGACCGAGGCCGTGCCGCGCCCGCTGTTGACCACCCCCACCATGGCGTCGCGCACAAAGGCCAGATGCTCTGCGTTGACAGTCAGCGGCGCAGGCATCGGGCGCTTCAGGCTGGGCAACAGGTGCGGTTCGATAACCTTTCCGCTGGCGATACGCGCCGTCATGACAGCCAACTGAAGCGGGTTGGTCAGCACATAGCCCTGGCCGATCGAGGTTTTGACCGTATCATAGGTGGACCAGGGCTTCTTGTAGCGCCGCATCAGCCATTCGGGGCTGGGATAGGTTCCGAACCGTTGCGACGGCACAGGCAGATCGAATTTGGCACCAAGCCCCATCCGCTTGGCCATCGCATCCATCGCGCCGATCCCCGCCATCCGGGCAAAATGATAGAAATAGATGTCGCAGCTTTTGATGATCGCTTCGTGCATCGCAATCGGCCCGTGGCCCCGGCGCTGCGAACAGTGGAAATAGCTGTTTCCCACCTTGTAGGCCCCGGTGCAGTTGACCGTGGCCAGCGGATCGATGCCCGCTTCGAGAAAGGCAAGCGAGGTCATCGGCTTGCTGGTGGAGCCGGGCGGGTAAAGGCCTTGCAGCGATTTGTTGATCAGCGGCAGGTGATCATCGCCCGAGAACATGTCCCATTCGAGATGGCTGATCCCGTCCGAAAAGCTGTTGGGATCATAGGCCGGCATGGATGCCATCGCCAATATGCCGCCCGTCTGGCAATCTATGCACACGAACGAGCTGGACTGATCCCCCATCCGGCGCGAGGCATAGGCCTGAAGCCCGGCGTCAATCGTCAGGTGCAGCGTCTGCCCCGGCACATCGGGACGGGTGGCCAGATCGCGCACCAGCTTGCCGCGCGCCGTGACTTCGGATCGTTTCGCGCCGGGCTTGCCGCGCAATACCGGCTCGAACATGCGTTCAAGCCCTTCCTTGCCAACCTTGAAGCCCGGCGTGATCAGGATCGGGTCTTTGGTTTCTTCATATTCCTTGGCCGATGCCGCCCCGACATAGCCGACAAGGTGCCCGACAGCGGCCCCGTCCGGATAGGCGCGCGACCAGGCCTGGGCCGGTGCCACGCCGGGAAGCTCGTTCGCGCGGATGCTGACCGCCGCGAACTGTTCCCACGGCACATTCTCTGCCACCTGAACGGGCTGATAGCCGGCGCTTTTTTCCAGATCGGTCTGGATGCGATCCACATCATCGGCGCTCAGCCCCAGCAACTGGGTGAGCGTGCCGATCACCCGTTCCTTGTCGTGCAGGCGATCAGGAATGATATCGATCCGGAAGACCGTGCGGTTGAGGGCCAGCGGCTTGCCTGCACGGTCCACGATCCACCCGCGCCGTGGCGGCATGAGCGTGAAGTTGACGCGGTTGCTTTCGGATTTGAGCGTGTATTTCTCGTTCTGGACGATGGAGATATAGGCCATCCGCCCGGCCAGAACCCCGCCAATCGCGAGCTGCGCGCCGCCCAGCACAAAGGCGCGGCGGGCAAAGCTGAAATTCTGCTGCGCTTCGGTGACGAGCTTTGCCGGGCGCTTCTTCATCGCAGCCGCCACGCGTCGAAGACAGCGCAGGCCCGCGCCACCAGCGGGAACACCAGGATCGATATGACAAATTGGGGGATAACCGCCAGAAAGGCACCCGGATGCGCGCCGGGCAGGGCAATCACCACACCCAGCACAAGCGCGAGCGCGACAATCGTTGCCGCTATAACCCATTCCTGCCTGAAATCACGCCACACCATGCGCCTGTCGAGCATATCAAGGGCCAGCAGCGCAAGCGTCCAGATCAGCACGGACGAGCCGGGCGGCTGGCCGCTGAACATATCATCCCAGAAACCCAGTGGAATGCCGAGCCAGGCAGGCCAGATGTTGCGGTGGAGCATCCGCCATCCCAGCAGAAGCAACAGGCCCCATGACGGCATGACCGGGCCACTGGCGATGACGGGCAGCAAGGGTGCCATCGAGGCAATCATGGTCGAAAAAATCGGGACGCCTTGCCTCTGAAGGGGAGAGGGTGCGCGACCGATCCGGGATTTCGGGGCGCGGGACATCAGTTTTTCTGCGGCAGATCAGCCGGGGCCGGCGGTGGTTCGGGCATGAAGACGGATTCCACAATCGCAAAATCCAGCCGCGCAGGATCTTCGATTGGACGGGCAATCGTCTTGTCCCGGTCATGGCGGACGGCGAGCGCGACCGGAATGCCCGGCGCATAAATGCCGCCTGTGCCGGATGTCACGAAAATGTCGCCCGGGCGGAAGGGATCATTTCCTGCCATCAGCGGGCGGATTTCCAGGGCATCGCTGCCCGTTCCGATGGCCAGGCCGGGAAGGCCATCGCGCACCCGCTTAACCGGCACGATGTTTTCCGCGTCGGTGATGAGCAACACCCGCGATACGGCCTGACCTGTCTGGATGATCCGCCCGACTAGCCCCAGCGGCCCCCGCACGGGCTGGCCATTGCGCACGCCTGCCGCTGCCCCGGCTCCGAAGGTCGCATAACGACGGCTGCTGGCACCTGTAGAACTGATGAGATGTCCGGCAACCGGGCGGGCTGTGCCTTCTGCTTCAATGATGCCAAGCAGACGTTTCAGCCGTGCATTTTCCAGGGCTTCCTGATCGGCCCTGATCAGGCGCGTCCGCGCAGCGGCCAGTTCTGCCGCCATCGCCCGGTTCTTCGAGGCGGCGTTGAAATAGGCGCTTGTGCCTTCAAAGGCGGACTGGCTGCCGCGCACCACACTGCGCCCCGCCGACGATACCGGCGAGAAAATATCCGCAAGGAAGCCCTGAATCGCCAGATTCCCCGCCGGATCGACGCGGGACGTGACAATCAGCAAAAGGCCAAGCAGCACCCCGAGAACGGCGACCACATAGCCTGCAAACAGGCCATATTGCGCTCGCCTCGAAAATCCGGGGCGCCGGGGAGAGGGCGGCGCCATGTCCGCGAACCTTTCGTCAGGCGGTCAGCAACACGCCGCGGAACGCCGGATCTTCCAGCGCGCGGCCCGTGCCGAGGGCAACGCAGGTAAGGGGATCGTCCGCAACGGTAACGGGCAGCCCGGTTTCATCGCGCAACACTTCGTCCAGCCCTTCGAGCAACGCACCGCCACCGGTCAGCACAATGCCCTGTTCGACGATATCGGCGGCCAGTTCCGGCGCGGTATTTTCCAGCGCGATCCGCACGCCTTCCACAATCGTGCCAACCGGTTCGGCCAGCGCTTCGGCAATCTGGCCCTGATTGATCGTGATTTCCTTGGGCACGCCGTTCACCAGATCGCGGCCCTTGATGTGGATCGTCTTGCCAACGCCATCTGCTGGTGGCTTGGCGACGCCCACTTCCTTCTTGATCCGCTCTGCCGTGCCTTCACCGATCAGCAAATTGTGATTGCGGCGCACATAGGAAACGATGGCTTCGTCCATCTTGTCGCCGCCAACGCGCACTGACGTTGTGTAGGCCAGACCGCGCAGCGAAAGCACCGCGACTTCAGTCGTGCCGCCGCCAATATCAACAACCATCGAACCGATTGGCTCGGTAACCGGCATGTCTGCGCCAATGGCGGCAGCCATAGGCTCCAGGATCAGATGCACCTGGCTGGCACCGGCGTTCGACGCCGCGTCACGGATAGCGCGACGTTCAACCGAAGTGGAGCCGGAAGGCACACAGATCACGATTTCGGGCCAGCTCGGGAAGCGGCGCTGGCCATGCACTTTCAGGATGAAGTGCTTGATCATCTGCTCGGCCACTTCGATGTCTGCAATCACGCCGTCCCGCAGGGGACGGATCGCTTCGATCGTGCCGGGGGTCTTGCCCATCATCAGCTTGGCATCTTCGCCAACGGCCTTCACCCGCTTGACGCCATTGATTGTTTCAATCGCCACAACCGAGGGTTCGTTGAGAACAATGCCGCGCCCACGCACATAAACGATGGTATTGGCGGTGCCGAGATCGATCGCCATATCCTGCGACATGAATTTGAAATTGAAAAAACGGGAGAATTTCATTGGCCTTGGGGTCCTGCACGCACACGAAAATCATGGATGACCACCTGATAGCAGCGCCCGAACGACTAATCGCCCTGATTCTTTTTTGCTATCTCGCGGAATGGGGCCGCTTGGGCTAGAGCGCCCTACATGTCAATACGCCGCCTGCCCGAACATCTGGTCAACCGCATCGCAGCCGGTGAAGTGGTCGAAAGACCAGCCGCAGCGCTGAAAGAGCTTGTCGAAAATGCCATCGATGCCGGGGCCACGCGGATCGCGGTGTCGCTCGTGGCAGGCGGGCTCGACCGGATCGAAGTGGCAGACAATGGCTGCGGCATGACGCCAGAGGAATTGGCGCTGGCGCTGGAACGCCACGCCACATCCAAACTGCCCGACGATGCGATTGATGCCGTCACCACCATGGGCTTCCGGGGGGAGGCATTGCCTTCGATCGCCAGCGTGGCACGGCTGACAATGGAAAGCCGGGTGCGCGGCGCCGACGGCTGGTCGCGGATTGTCGATAACGGCGTGGTGGAAGGGGAAGGGCCAGCGGCACTTCCGCCGGGAACGCGTGTGGTCGTCGAACAGATATTTGCCAAAGTGCCTGCCCGGCGAAAGTTCATGCGCAGCGAACGGGCGGAATATGGTGCCTGTGTGGACGTCATGAAGCGGCTGGCGATGGCGCGCCCGGATATCGGCTTCAGCCTGGAACATGGCGGCAGGCGAACGATGCTTGTCCCGGAAGGCGAAAGCGGGCCGAACAGGGTGGCGGCGCTGACGGACCGGGCATTGGCGGATTCTAGCGTGGGCGTGGATTTTGAACGCGAAGGGGTGCGGCTTACCGGCGTGGCAGGCTTGCCGACGTTCAATCGGGGTGTGGCGGATCATCAGTTCCTCTTTGTGAATGGCCGTCCGGTGAAGGATCGGCTGTTGGCGGGTGCAGTGCGCGGCGCTTATGCTGATATGCTGGCGCGGGATCGTCATGCGGTGGTCGCCCTGTTCCTTGATGTGCCGCACAGCGAGGTGGACGTGAACGTGCATCCGGCAAAAACCGAAGTGCGTTTCCGTGACCCCGCGCTGGTGCGCGGCCTGATTGTCAGCGGCCTGCGCCGCGCACTCGACGAAGCCGGGCAGGCAAGGGCGCCGCTTCCTTCGGTGGCGGCACTGGGAAGCTGGCAGACCGGCCACACGCCGCCCCTACAAGCGGCCTGGCCCGAGCCGCCGTCCCAAGCCTATCAGCCCCGCGTCTGGGACAACCGCCCCGCCTTTCGCGCGCCCCCGCTTATGGCTCGTGCGGAAATGGCCGAAGCGGCTGTGCCGGAAACCGCGTCCCATCCGCTGGGTGTCGCGCGGGGGCAGATCGCCCAGACCTATATCGTTGCCGAAGCCGAAGACGGGCTTGTGCTGGTGGATCAGCACGCCGCGCACGAACGGCTTGTACTGGAACGGATGCGCCGTGCCATCGAAGCCGGGGAGGCCGCGTCGCAGGCGCTGCTGATCCCCGAAGTCGTCGAACTGGATGAAACCGCGTGCGACCGGCTGGAAGCCCGCATCCTTGATCTGTCCGCCTTTGGCCTGGAACTCGAACGCTTCGGCCCCGCCGCGATGCTCGTCCGCGCCACGCCCGCCGTGCTGGGGCATGGCGATATCAAGGGGCTGGTCACAGATCTGGCCGATGAACTGGCGGCGCATGGTGAGGCGATCTCGCTCAAGGAACGGATCGACGCGGTTGCCGGAACAATGGCCTGCCACGGATCGGTACGGGCCGGGCGGGTGCTTTCCGTCACCGAAATGAATTCCCTTCTCCGCGAAATGGAAGTGACGCCCCATAGCGGCCAGTGCAATCACGGGCGGCCGACCTGGGTGAAGCTGGCGCACGGGGATATCGAGAAGCTGTTCGGGCGGCGCTAGGGTGTTGCAACGTGCATCAAACATGCTATTTTTGATGCAGGAGGTTCGATATGCGTACGACAGTTACGGTTGATGACAGGCTCTGGGAGCGGGTCGAGGATTATTTCGGAGCCGAAGATAAATCGGGTTTGATTCGACGTGCGCTCAAGGAAATGGTTGCGCGCGAAGCGCAGCGGCGGCTCGCGGCGCTTGGCGGCACCATGCCGGGGTTCCGGGCGGCACCGCGCAGAGATGATGAAGATGATGCGTGCTCCTGATTGACACTTGTGTCTGGGTCGACCTTTTTGACCGTGGCGACGAGCGCGTCCGTGAACAACTGGCCGTCGGTCTCGTCCTGATTCATCCTTACATCATTGGCGAACTGGCGATGGGAAACATGCGCCAGCGCGATCAGACAATCGAACAATTGATGACATTGGCAATTGCGATGCCGCTCAGGCACTACCAGATCATGGCATTGATCGACCGGCAGGAATTGTTCGGCACGGGCCTCCAATATGTGGATGCGCATTTGCTCGGCACGGCGATGACGACCAATGACTGCCAGCTATGGACGCGTGACAAGCGCCTGCGTCGCGTCGCCGAACGTCTCGGCGTCGCCGCTGACCTTGCCTGAAATCCTCTCCACCTCCGCCCGAAAAGGCCACGGCGTTGGCAAGACCGTCCTTTCCGAAATCACCCTGATCGCCGGACAGGGGGTGGAAGGCGATGCCCATTGCGGAGAGAAAGTGAAGCACCGCTCCCGCGCGCGGTACAATCCCTCACTCCCCAATTTGCGGCAGGTGCATCTGATCCACGGCGAACTGCTGGACGAACTGGCGGGGAAGGGTTTCGCAATTGCGCCTGGCGAACTGGGCGAAAACATCCTGACGGGCGGTATTGATCTGCTGAGCCTGCCGACTGGTTCCATCCTCTCCTTTCCGTCGGGCGCCACGGTAGAAATCACCGGCCTGCGCAATCCCTGCATTCAGCTCGAACGCCACAAGACCGGCCTGATGCACGCCCTGCTCGATCACGCAGCGGATGGCAGCCTGATCCGCAAGGGCGGCATCATGGGGATCGTGCTGACAGGAGGCGTGGTGCGGGCAGGGGATGGTGTAGTGATAACTGATCCTGAAGGCGCGTTCCGACCGCTTCAACCGGTCTGACGGGGGCGACTCGCAATTCAGGATCGTGGTGAAATATGCCAAAACAGCGTCACGCTGTCAAGAGGTAATTTCCTCTACAATTTCCGACTTGGACTGGGATGCGCCAATTCCGTTCATCCTGAGTAGCGATTGAGCTTGCCGAAAGCGCGTAGCGAAGGGCGGTGGTGCGGCCCTTCGCTACAGGTCCCTTCGACTGCCCGCAGGGCGGGCGCTCAGGACAGGCCCCGACAGGCTCAGCCCCTACTCAGGATATTCGGGCATCAAATTCGGCAGAACCGATCAACCCAGCACCCCGTTCGCCGCGCTTAGCACCGCACGCACGCTGGCGGTTGCCACATCCTCGTCGATCCCCACGCCCCACACGGTCTTGCCGTCCGTAGTGCGGCATTCAACATAGGCAGCGGCGCGGACATCGGATCCCTGGCCCATCGCGTGTTCGCTGTAATCCTCGATGGACAGCGTCAGGCCGAAGGCATCACCCAGCGTTGCCACCACGGACGAAATCAGCCCGTTGCCGCGCCCGCTGACTGATTGTTCCTTGCCATCCACTGACACTTTGCCCGTAAAAATCCGGTCGCCATTGGCCGCGCGGCTCTCGTCATAATCGACAAGCTGATAATGCTGGGGGGTGTTGAGCCTGTACACCCGCTGGAAGACGGACCAGATGTCATCGGCATGGAGTTCCCGGCCTTCGCTGTCGGCCAGTTCCTGCACATGGCGGCTGAAATGGGCCTGCATCTTCTTGGGTAGTTTCAGCCCCTGATCCTGTTCGAGCACCCAGGCAAAGCCGCCCTTGCCGGATTGGGAATTGACGCGGATCACCGCTTCATAGGAACGGCCTAGATCGGCGGGATCGATGGGCAGATAGGGCACTTCCCACAGCGGATCATTTTTGGCTTCCTGCGCGGCAAAGCCCTTTTTGATGGCGTCCTGATGGCTGCCTGAGAACGCCGTGAACACCAGTTCCCCGCCGTAAGGATGGCGCACCGGCACCGGCAACTGGTTGCAATATTCCACGGTCTTGATGACGCCATCAATATCCGAGAAATCCAGTCCCGGATCGATCCCTTGCGTGTACATATTGAGCGCGACTGTCACCAGGCAACAATTGCCCGTCCGCTCGCCATTGCCGAACAGGCAGCCTTCCACCCGGTCAGCACCTGCCATCATCCCCAACTCCGCTGCGGCCACGCCTGTGCCGCGATCATTATGGGTGTGAAGGCTGATGATCACTGCATCCCGGTTCGGAATGTTGCGGTGGAAATACTCGATCTGGTCGGCATAGATATTGGGCGTCGCGCACTCCACGGTGGCGGGCAGGTTGAAGATGATCGGTCTGTCTGGCGTCGGTTTCAGGACGTCCATCACTGCGGAACAGCATTCCAGGCTCAGATCCAGCTCCGCGGTGGAAAAGGTTTCCGGGCTATATTCGAAATGCCAGTCTGTGCCGGGCTGTTTAGCGGCTTCATCACGAAGCAGTTTCGCGCCGGTGACGGCAATGTCACGCACTTCGCTTTCGCTCATCTGAAACACATATTTGCGCCAGGCGGGCGAGATCGCGTTGTAGAGATGGACGATGGCCTGTTTCGCGCCGCGCAGCGAGTCAAACGTCTGCGGGATCAGGTCGGCGCGGGATTGGGTCAGCACCTGCACGATCACGTCATCGGGAATGCGGCCCGATGTCACCAGCCCGGAAATGAAATCAAACTCGACGGCGCCCGCGCTTGGGAAACCGACTTCGATTTCCTTCAGGCCCACTTTCACCAGCAGATCAAAGAAGCGGGTTTTCTTTTCCGCGTCCATCGGATCGATCAGCGACTGGTTGCCATCGCGCATATCGGTGGAAAGCCAGCGCGGGGCCTGAGTGATCGTGCGGCCGGGCCATTGCCGGTCAGGCAGGTTGATTTGCGGGAAAGGGCGGTATTTTTGCGAAGGATCGCGCAGCATGGGTCTTCTCTCTTGATCTGGATTTTGCGAGGGGGAATGCCCTTAGGCGTCGCTGCGCGGGAACACCCACGCGACAGAAAACGCGCCTAAGGGCGCGTAAGTCGCAGAAGAAGAAGGCCGTGAATTGCGGTCATGCAGGCTCGTTAGCCGCATGACCGCCCCTTTGTCCAGTAGCTTAGCTGGTCTTTTCAAACGCGACGGTGATGTTGAGCGGCACCGCGTCACTCACAAAGGGCACGAACCCGCCCATGCCAAATTCACTGCGCTTGATCGTCGTTGTCGCCTGAAATCCGACAGTTTCCTTGCCGCCAGCCATCGACATTCCGGTGCCTGCACCAGTGAAGCGGGCGTTGAGCACCACTGGCTTGGTAACGCCGTGCAGCGTCAGATTACCGTGGATCATGGCAGTGCTGCCTTTGGTCATCACCATTGTCGAAACGAACTTGGCCCCACTGAACTGGGCGACGTTGAAGAAGTCCGGGCCGCTCAGATGTTCGTTCAGCTTGGCATTGGTGGTGGTGAGGCCGCTAATCGGAATGTCGATGGAAACGCTCGCGGCATTGGGTTTTTTGGGATCGAGCGTCAGCGTGCCGGTGATGCCGCCAAACAGGCCGAAATAATCGTTGAAGCCCAGATGATTCACCGTCCAGCCAACCAGCGTGTGGTTTGTATCCACGGCATAGGTTCCGCCCGTCACCCGCTTCGCATCGAATTTGCCGGGAATCTCTTTGGGCATTTGCGCCATCAGCGGCACGGCAACAAGCAGGGGCAGGGCGAAAAGCAGTTTGCGCATGGGGAGGTTCCTTGAAACGAAAAAGGGACTGAGACTGTCGCCCCCGCCCTGCCTTTCGTCAAGCGCTTGCAATGATTGGGGACGAGAGTAACCGTTTGCCACACACTTGTCTTGAACTTTGGGGGCCTGAGAAATGGCAATCGGCATTGAGGCATCACCGCGCACCGCAGAGCGGAAATTTTATTCGCGAATGGCCATTGCCTATGCTCTGATTGTCTTCACAGGTTTTGGGCCGAGCTTCTACTGGTTTCAGGCGGTCAGCTTTCCGAGGCCCAATCCGCCGCTCACGGCGCTGACGATTACGCACGGCCTTGTGTTCACTGCGTGGATGGGAATGATTGTCGCGCAAACGCAACTGGTGGCTGCGGGCAGGCGCGATCTGCACATGAAGCTGGGCGTGGCTGGCTTTGGCATCGGGCTGCTGATGCTGCCGCTCATGTACTTCACGTCCCTTCACAGCATCCCGCGTGGTATTCATCCGCCCTATGCAACCGGAGCGCAATGGTCAGCCCTGAGCCTGATCGATATTGCGCCCTTTGCCTTGCTGCTTTATTTGGGCTGGACATATCGGCGCGACAGCCAGGCGCACAAGCGCATCATGCTGATTGCGGCAGCGCGGATGCTGGAACCGGCTTTGGGACGGATGCCGTGGGGGCCGCCGGTGATCCTGACCAACTATCTGGAATCGTTTATGACGCTTGTGATCAGCATTGGCCCGCTGATCTGGTGGGATTGGCGGCAAATGAAAAGGCTGCATTGGGTGACGAAGTTTGGCTTCGTCCTTATTTCTGTCACCTTCATCGTGCGATATTCGATCTGGGCGACGCAAGGCTGGCACGATTTTGTGAGCATGCTGCCGGGTTAGGCCGGAGCGCTGCTCCGGCCTGTTCGCGTTGCCGTCAGTTTTTCGTCTGGTCCACCAGCTTGTTCTTGGCGATCCACGGCATCATGGCGCGCAGTTCGCCGCCGACCTTTTCGATCGGATGAGCGGCAGCGGCCTTGCGCGCCGCCTTGAGTTCGGGCTGGCCGGCACGGTTGTCCAGCACGAAGTTCTTCACGAAGCGGCCGGACTGGATGTCTGCCAGCACGCGCTTCATTTCCGCCTTGGTTTCGGCTGTGATGATGCGCGGCCCCGTGGTGATGTCGCCATATTCGGCAGTGTTCGAGATCGAATAGCGCATATTGGCAATCCCGCCTTCATAGAGCAGGTCAACGATCAGCTTCGTTTCATGCAGACATTCGAAATAGGCCATTTCCGGGGCATAGCCCGCTTCGACCAGCGTTTCGAAGCCAGCCTGGATCAGATGGGTGATGCCACCGCACAGAACGGCCTGTTCGCCGAACAGATCGGTTTCGCATTCTTCCTTGAAATTGGTTTCGATAATGCCGCTGCGTCCGCCGCCGACACCGCTTGCATAGGCAAGGCCTACATCATGCGCGTTGCCGCTGGCATCCTGATGCACGGCGATCAGGCAAGGCACGCCGCCGCCACGCTGATATTCGCTGCGCACGGTGTGGCCGGGGCCTTTGGGGGCGATCATGATCACGTCCAGATCGGCGCGCGGCTCGATCAGGCCGAAATGCACGTTGAGGCCGTGCGCAAAGGCAAGCGTTGCGCCCTGCTTCATGTTGGCGTGCAGATCATCGGCATAGATGGCGGCCTGATGTTCGTCAGGGGCCAGCACCATGATGATGTCCGCCCACTTCGCCGCATCCGCATTGGAAAGCACTTTGAAGCCCGCACCTTCGGCCTTGGTCGCTGTCGCAGAACCGGGGCGCAGCGCGACGGCAACGTCTTTCACGCCGGAATCCCGCAGGTTCTGTGCATGGGCATGGCCCTGGCTGCCATAGCCGACAATGGCGATTTTCTTGTTTTCGATCAGCTTCAGATCGGCGTCACGATCATAATAGACACGCATGTTTCTTCTCTTTCCTCATCTTGGTCGCCCCTGCGAAGGCAGGGGCCCGTGCGTTGTTAAAATGCCTTTATCCCTCAGCGGCCCCTACTTATGCAGGGGCGAAGAGCGGCTCAAACTGCCTCTTTTCCCCGCGCCATCGCGACGATCCCGGTGCGGGCAACCTCGACCAGACCGATCTCGCTCATCAATTCGACGAAGCGGTCAATCTTGGTGGACGCGCCGGTCACTTCGAAGACGAAGCTGGCGATGGTGGTATCCACGACATTGGCGCGGAACACTTCGGCCAGCCGCAGCGCTTCGATGCGGTGATCGCCGGTGCCGGCAACCTTCACCAGCGCCAGTTCGCGTTCCACATGATCGCCAAGCACAGTAAGATCGGCAACCTTGTGGACCGGCACCAGCCGGTCAAGCTGCGCCACAACCTGTTCGATCACTTCGGGCGTGCCGGTCGTGACAATGGTGATGCGGCTGATCGCGTTGTTGTCGCTGATGTCCGCCACGGTCAGCGATTCGATGTTATAGCCGCGGGCGGTGAACATGCCCGCGATCCGGGCGAGAACACCTGGTTCGTTGGTCACGGTGACGGAGAGCGTATGCCGCTCGCTGGCTTCAGGCTTGATGTGCATCAGACCAGCGCCTTCGCTTCGTCGGACATTTCGCCCGAAACCTTGTGATCACCCAGAATCATTT
>JANOAJ010000244.1:0-44942 GCA_031411035.1 Sphingomonadales bacterium | reverse complement strand
CGGAGCTCCGGCAAACAAGACATTCTTCAAGGCAGTAAGCACACTCTATCCGAGGCGGCGCTCCGCATCGGCAATTTCGGATTTCAGCCACATGGTTTCGGACAGGTTGCTGCCACCACTCGCCAGCAGCAAATGCTCCAGCGCGGTCTTCTTGACCTTCAGCGCCGTGGCATTGTCAGGCTCCACGCCCAACGCAATATCGAGCAGATGGATCGCTTCGAGCGGACGTCCGCCTTCCACATGCGCCTGCGCGCGCGTTGCCAGAACCTCCACACCGCCGGCCAGTTCGACAAGATCGGGGTTGATCGCCGAACGCGGCACGCCGTAAAGTTCCGTGGTGCCGTCCTCATAATGAAACCAGCCGGAATATTCCTCCCAGATGGTTTTGACAGCCCAGCTAAGCTTGCCGTGGAATTCACCGATCTTGAGATGTTCGGGCAACGCCACTTCGCGCATCAACTGGTGGACGGTCTTGCCCGCATTCATGCCATCGAGCGTATAATCCCGCACCCAGCTTATCGCGCCATGCATCCGGTCAATATCGGCCCTGATCCGGTCCTTGCCGCGGATCGGCTCGCCATGACCAGTGATGATGATTTCCGCGTCGAGTTCGCGCAGCTTTTCCAGCGAGGCGAGCGTGTTCCAGACGAGTCTGGGCTTGTCGCCACGCAGGGTGCAGAAAAAAGGCATGGACAGCCAGACCGGGCCGACCAGATTGCCGGTAAACGCAATCCGTTCGTTGGGCATCCAGACGATCAGGTTATCCACCGTTTCGCCTTCGGGTGCATGGATCAGTTCGAAGCGGCGACCGCCCTGCTCAAAGCTGTAGCGGCGATCCACCAGGATATCCGGCACCACGTTGGGCGCGGGCTTTGGCGCACCGCCACGCTTCAGGGTGCTGCCCCAGAGCTTGCCACTGCGTGGGCCGAAAAAGGGCTGCAACCGTTGCATGTCACCCCAGGCCTGGTTGTAGCCGGGGCCGCCGATTACCGTGGTTCCGGGTTCCTTGAAGCCAGGGACGCCGCCGAAATGATCGGCATGGCTTTGCGTCAGCACGATGTGCCGGAGCGGCCCGGTGCGGTGCGGCTTCATCAGCGCGACGTTCCGCTCCACATTGGCATCATCCATGAACCCGGTGTTGACCATCACATCGCCGTCGGCGGTGGTGATCAGATAGGCATTGGAAATATCGCGCGCCATGAAAATGAAATCGGTGATCGCGACAGCATCCGTCTGCACATCACCGGCACGGACCAGACCTGCCAGAGCTGGCTTGGGTTCGCTCATGCGCCTGCTCCCTCAAATTCGATCATCACCTTGGCGGACTGCGGCGTTGCTGCGATCTCGAGCCCCTCGATGATCCTGTCGAAGGGCAGGCGGTGGCTGATCATCGACGCGATCTTGTCCTTCAGGCGGGGCATCGCGGCGATCACGTCCGGGAATTCGGTGGGATAGCCAACGGCCGTTGTGATCGTCATCTCGCTTGTCAGCATCGGCCCGGCCGGCAGTTCTATGGGCTTCATATAGGCAGCGGTAATCACATGGCGCGCATGCTGGTTGGCCATCGATACCACATCGGCAAGAATGCCCGGCGCGCCCGCTGCGTCGATATACGCATCTGTCAGCGCACGTTCGCGGCCGAAATAGACAGTGCTGCCGTGAAGTTCCTTGATCCGGGCCACAGCGTCTTCCGCGCCTGGATTGATCGTGCGTGCCCCCAGCGCCCGCGCGCGCTCCAGTCGTTCTTCGGCAAGGTCGAGCGCGATCACATCGCAGCCCCGGTCAGCCGCCCACATCACCATGCCCAGACCAATCGGGCCACAGCCGAATATGACGAGCCTTGTGCCTGCCTTGGCTTCCGCCCGGTTGACCCCGTGCAGGGCGACGGCCAGAGGCTCGCACATGGCGGCAACATCATAGGGGATGCCTTCGGGGATGGGCAGCAGACTGTCATGCAGACGCGCATCGCGCACCAGCAGTTCTTCGGTAAACGCCCCCTCGGGCCCGCCGCTGCCAATAAAGCTGGGGGTGTTCATCGGATTGATGATGAAGGACTGTCCCACGGACACCCCTTCCACTTCGCTGCCGACGAACATGGTCTCGCCGGCCCCTTCATGCCCCAGCGCGGTAGTGCCTTCGGCATTGCGGCTCATCCCGCCCACCTTGATATAGCTCAGGTCGCTGCCGCAAATGCCGCAGGCTTTCATCTTGATGATGACATCCTTCGGCCCCGGTTCCGGGCGTTGATAATTGTCAAGCCGGACATCGCCAACGCCGTGAATGGTGAGCAAACTTGTCATGGCACTCTCCTCAGCCGCGGATCATGTAGCCGCCATCAACCTTGATGGTTTCGCCGGTGATGAAGGCGGACGCATCGGAACAGAGAAACGCCCCAATGCCTTCAAAATCTTCCGGATAGCCGACACGCTTCATCGGCGTGATGGGGCTGTACTGCCCGGTCAGATACTGGACAGCCGGGCCATCGGCAGGCCCCATCATCGGCGTGATGACCAGCCCGGGGGCGACCACATTGGCGCGCACTCCGAATTCGCCCATTTCAGCCGCAAGGCAGCGGATGACACCGGCGACAGCACTTTTTGACGCAGCATATTCGGCCTTGCCCGGCAGACCCTGGAAGAGCGACAGACTGCCGCAGGCAACAAGGCTGCCGCCGGGTTCGCCGGCCTCGGCGCGCGCCTTCATGTGCCGCGCTGCCTCACGCAGGGTGAAGAAAGCACCGTGGAGCGCAGTATTCTGGAATTCGAACCAATGTTCGGTCGGCATGTCGAAGATCGACTTGTAGCGGGGTGACGCGCCCGAATTGGCGAAGACGCAATCGATCCGCCCGAAATCGGCGAGCAACTGTTCATATCCCGCGAGGATCGTTTCCTCGGACGAGACATCGACAATGTAGGTTTCCACCCGACCCGCGCCTGCTGCCAGCAGTTCCGCCTTGGCCGCCGCATTCTTTTCCGCATTGCGCGCCCAGATCGCGACATCGCCGCCCTGCTTGGCAACGCCCATCGCGAAGCCCAGGCCAATGCCGCCATTGCCGCCCGTGACCAGAGTCACTTTGCCCGTGCAATCGAAAAGGCCTTTGGACATGCCCATCATCTCCATCAATTGTGTTTTGTTTGGATGCGGGCGAATGTGACGGACAGGGGGGACTTCGCAACCCGCCACTATATCGCTATCAGGCCACTATCTGGAGACTCGGCCAGAGTCAGAAGGGGAGGGAGCGAATGACCGAACCCAAAGGCCATGAGGCGTGGAATTCCACCGTGGAGGGAACTGTCTCCCTGCCGTCGCTCACGGTGCAGGTCATGCGTATCCATATGGGGCAGCCCACCAACCACACGCTCTGGCGGGCGGACAGTTACTGGCTGGACATGTGCGTGACGCCCCGTCCGGACAAGGCGCGCGCCTGTTATCGCGATCAATGGGGGCCGCACCGCTTCGAACGGCTGGGGGATATTTTCCTCGTCCCGCCGGGCCATACGATGCACGTGCGGAGTGACCGGGGCGGCGATCAACTGTCGATCACCTGCGAGATCGGGCGGGATTTCTTCCGTGACTGGCTGGAAGAGGATTTCGAATGGACGGACCGGCGGCTGGAAGCGAGCCTTGATATTGTCAGCCCCAATATCCGTTCCACCTTGTTCCGGCTGGGTGAGGAAGTGCGCTATCCCGGCTTTGGCAGTCAGGTGCTGTTCGAACTGTTGGCGGGGCAGATCGCCATAGAAGTTTCGCGCCATGTGAAGGCTGTTACGGACGGGCCGGCGACCGGGGGGCTCGCCTCATGGCGGCTGCGGCTGATTGACGAGCGACTGGAAGCAAGTGGCCCGGCACCAACGCTTGCGGAACTTGCGACGCGCTGCAACATGTCGATCCGCCAGATGACGCGCGGGTTTCGCACCAGCAAGGGCTGCTCAATCGGCGATTATGTCATCCAGGTGCGTACCGAACAGGCCAAGCGGCTGCTGGATACGAACGAAAGCATCAAATCGATCGCCTTCGCCATGGGCTTCGCCTCGCCCTCGAGCTTTTCCTTTGCCTTCCGCCAGGCGACCGGCACAACGCCGCGGCAGTTCAGGCAAAGACAATTGCGCAAGCATCTTTGAGTGGTATAAATTAACCTACTTGCTAAATTTGAACGCTTGCTCTAACCAGTCTGTAAATGGAGAAACGCAAACCGCATTGTCCGTTGGCGGTCGTTCACGCGCTTGTCGAACAGGGTCATGTTCGCGCGACCGGATCGGCGCTTGGCGGTGCGGCGGCGATGGATTTGACGTTCGATGACATGCTGGATGTCATCCGGGCACTTACCATTGGCGATTTCTACAAGAGTATGACGACCCACGGAGATCACCGCGTTTGGCAAGACGTGTATCGTCCTTCGACTGGCGCCGGAGACATCTATCTCAAACTGACAGTAATCAATGATGTGCTGATCGTTTCGTTTAAGGAGCTATGACTATGAAATGCCCCAATTGCGGAATGGCCGATCTTATCCGGGATGTTCGCGATATGCCTTATACATATAAGGGTGAAGCGACCGTGTTTGCGCAAGTCGCCGGGGAATATTGCCCGGCGTGTGGCGAAGGCGTGTTCGATGCCGCCACGTCCCGGGTGATAAGCGCGGATATGAAAGCATTCGGCAAACAGGTGAACGCTGCCATCGTTGATCCATCATTCATTAGCGCTGTGCGTAAGAAACTCGCTCTCGACCAGCGTGAGGCAGCAGAGATTTTTGGCGGTGGGGTCAACGCCTTTTCTCGCTATGAGAATGGCAAGACAAAGCCGCCACTGGCGCTGGTAAAGCTCTTCAAAGTGCTGGACCGCCATCCGGATTTGCTGGCCGAGGTGCGGGCAGGGTAAGGGCGTGATCCGGTTCTCGTACGTTACGTCCTGACCTTCCCTCACGATACTTTTCCTGACGCAGAGGATGCGCAGCGCAATGCTGCTGGCCCAAACGGGTTCGTTTGAGTCCGCGATCACCTTGTGGCCTGACGGCAAGACTTTGGCCCATTCTCCACATACTCCTCCATTGTGCCGCCGCGATGCCGCGCGCCACACTGGGCGTCATAACCGGCCATCGCCGCGATTGCGGGCGGGGCGAATATATCTGGAGAGAATGACCATGGGGCAGCCCCTTGTTGCGGACGCGCTGATTGACGAGGCGATAAAGGCCACCGGGCTTGACCGGTTTGATTCCCTCAGCTTCCGCGAAGGGCTCGACATACTGCTCTCCGACGCCAATGCGGCGGGGCTTTCCGAAGGGGGCCACGCGCGGATGCGGTCAAGCGTCGTGGATTTGCTTGCCGCCCGTCTCAAAACCACGGACTATCTTGCCAAGCGGCCCGAATTGCTGGCGCGGCCGGTGGAGCGTCCCGTATTCGTGTTCGGCATTCCGCGCACGGGGACGACCCTTCTCAGCAATCTGCTCGCTTGTGATCCGGCGCGTCGTTCGCCGCTGACATGGGAGATTGATGATCCCGTGCCGCCCGCGACTTCGGCCACGCTCAAATCCGATCCGCGGGCGATTGCGCGGCTGGAACAGGAAAAGGCGATGCTCGCCGCGCGTCCGGAAATGGGGAAATACTATCGCAACTCGGCCGTCTATCCCAATGAATGCATTTTCTTCATGGCGCATGATTTCAAGGCACTGGCGCTGGAATCGCGCGGCAAACTGCCAAACTATCGTGATTGGCTGTTCTCGACGGACATGACCTCTGCCTATGAATATCACAAGCGCTTCCTCCAGCTTCTTCAGGCGGATGCGCCCGGCGTCTGGAACCTGAAAATGCCAAGCCATTGCCTGTGGCTGGATACGATTTTGAACGTCTATCCCGATGCGCGCTTCGTGTGGACGCACCGTGATCCGCTGACCGCAATGGGCAGTTTCTGTTCGATCATTTCCCTCGCGCATATGGGCTTTCTCGGCCGCGTGGATTCAGACTGGCTGGGCGAGAATTGCGCGTTTCAGGCGAAACAGCATGTTGACCGGATGATGGATTTCCGCGCGCGCCACGGGGCAGGCAGCATGGCAGACGTGCACTATGCTGATCTGATCGCCGATCCCATGGCCACGATGCGGAGCCTCTACGCTGCGCTGGGTGATGATTTTGCACCTGAGGCCGAGGCGGCGATGCAGGGTTGGCTGGATGACAATCCACAGGGCAAGTTCGGCAAGCATGAATATAATCTGGAGAAGTATGGCCTGAGCGTGGAAGGCTTGCAGCCGATCTTCGCGGACTATCTGGCCACCTACGATGTCGCCCGCGAAGGCTGAAGGAGAGAGACAATGCTCGAAGGCTGGCACTATCAGAATGCCTATGTTTGCGACGATATAGACGCGGCGATTCTAAAATTCCAGGCCCATGCCGGGGTGGGTGAGGTGGCCATCCATGATATCGAACAGACCATCGCGACGCCGGAGGGGCCAAAGCGTGTGGCGACACGGCTGGCCTTCATCTGGATCGGGGATCTGCAATACGAACTGATCCAGGTGGTTGCCGATGAAACAGGCATTTATGCCAATTGCCAGTCCAATGGCAGCCAGATGCGGTTCCATCATATCTGCATGAAAGTGGAGGATTGGGATGCGTTTCGCGCCCGCGTGTCAGCGCAAGACCTGCCAGTGGTAATGGAGCGCGCGATCGAGGGCGATCAACTGAAATTCCTCTATCTCGATGCCCGCAGCTTTTGCGGTCATTATCTGGAATATGTCTGGACGACGGACGAACGCTGGGCTGTGATGCGGGCGCTTTAGGGAGAGAGACAGATGATTACGACGACACGATTTGGCACGCGGGATCTCGCACGGGCAAAGGCGTTCTGGGCCCCGATCGCGGCAATGGTTGGCGCCGCGCAAATCTATGACCGCGAAAATCTGATCGCGTTCAGAGGCAGCGAAGGCTCGATGCTCCTGATCGGCATTCCGCTTCAGGGCGCGCATGAAGTGGGCAACGGCAATATGGCAGGCTTTCAGGCGGAGAGCCGGGCGCAGGTCAATGCGGTTCATGCCAGGGCACTTGAACTGGGAGGCGCGGATGAAGGTGCGCCGGGTGTAAGGGGAGACGATCCCAACGGTTTTTACGGGGCCTATTTCCGGGATCCCGATGGCAACAAGCTTGCCGTCTTCCGTTTTGGTCCCCCTGATGCCTGACGTCTCGAAATACGGTCCCTGGGCCCTCATTACGGGGGCTTCCGAAGGCACGGGTGCGGCCTTTGCCCTCCAGCTCGCGGATGCGGGGATCAACTGCGTCCTGATTGCGCGGCGGGACGGGCCGTTGCAGGAACTGGCGGCGCAGGTGCGGGCCAGGGGCGTAGAATGTGTCACGGCGTCAGTCGATCTCGCCGCGCCTGACGCGACGGATCACATTGTCGCGGCGGTCGGAGACCGGGAAATTGGGCTACTGATCACCAATGCAGGTGCCGATACCAACGGCTCAAAATTCCTCGACAATGAAATTGCCAAATGGGAACAACTGGTAAACCTCAACATTGTCACCACCATGCGCAATTGCCATCATTTCGGGCAGGCGATGCGTGCGCGGGGGCGGGGCGGCTTGATCCTTGTCGGATCGGGAGCCTGTTATGGCGGGCTGAACGGCATTGGCGTCTATTCAGGCGTGAAGGCGTTTGACCTTTGCTTTGGCGAGGCGCTGTGGGCGGAGCTGCGGCATGAAGGCGTGGACGTTCTCAACTTGATCCTCGGCCGCACGGATACGCCCGCGCACCGTCGCCTGATGGAGCGCAACGGGCAGCCGGTGCCTGAAGGCATGGCCAGTTCGGAAGATGTGGCGCGGATCGGGCTGGAACAATTGCTGCATGGCCCGGTCTATAACTGGGGGCAGGCGAACGATGTGGCCGGGTATGCGCCAAATTCCCCCGATGCCCGTCGCGCGCGTATCCTCATGATCGAGAAAATGTCTGCGGCGTATGCGGGGGAGAAATGATGGCGATGTCCGATCGTGAGGCCATCACTGACCTGATCTACCGCTACTGCCGGGCAATGGACCGGATCGACCCTGAACTGGGCTACAGCATCTGGCATCCTGATGGCACTGCGGATTATGGCCCGGGGGTGTTCCAGGGCAGCGGGCGTGATTTTGTTGATCATGTCTGCGCGCAGCATCGTGGCACGCTCACCCATTCGCATCAGGTGACCAACATCATCATCGAACTGGATGGAGATCGCGGCGCCAGTGAAAGCTATTGCACTGCCAATCTGCGGATCATGCGCGGCGATGCACTGGTGCAGATCAGCGTCTGGAACCGCTACATCGATACATGGTCAAAGCGCGACGGCCGCTGGGGAATCGACACGCGAATGGCCGTGATCGACTTTGACGAGATGCGCCCCGTCACGGCGATGAGCCAGATTTCGCGCGGCAGCCGGGATCGCGACGATCCGTCCTACGCTGTATTGGGGGCAAAGACATGAAGGCTGCCTATATCCAGAACGGAGCTGTCCATGTGGGCGACATGCCCGATCCGGTTCCCGGCAAGGGACAGGCGCTGGTGCGCACGCACAGTTGCGGAATGTGCGCGTCAGAGGCGCATTTCCTCCATGCCGGGCAGAATGTGATTGATCTTTCAAAGCAGTTTGGCGGGCCCTATGCCGGGCTTGATCTCTCCCGCCCGTTTGTGCCGGGGCATGAATATGTGGGCGAAGTGATTGATTATGGGCCGGGCAGCGAACGGCGGGTGAAGCCGGGTCGGATTGTCACATCCATTCCCATCATGCGGGCAGGGGGCAGCCATGCGGTCGTGGGTTTCAGCCATGACTGCCCGGGCGGCTTCGGCGAATATATGCTGCTGGACGAGACGTTTATGCTCGAAGTGCCCGGCGGGCTGGATGACGACATGGCGGCGATGACGGAACCACTCGCCGTCGGCCTTGAACATGCGCGACGCGGCAACCCGACCAATGAGGATTGCGCGCTGGTCATCGGTTGCGGCGCGATTGGCCTGGGCGTGATTGCCGGGCTCAAGCTGATGGGGATCGCCCCGATCATTGCGGCGGATTTTCATGAAGGGCGGCGCGCGATGGCCGTGCAGATGGGCGCGGATATCGCCGTCGATCCACGCGAGCTATCGCCTTACGCCGCGATCCCCGATCTCGGCAATCGCCAGCCCAGTCTGGTCTATGAGTGCGCCGGGATTCCGGGGCTGTTGCAGCAGATTATCCAGTCCGTCGCGTTCGGCGCGCGCATCGTGATGGGCGGATATTGCATGGAGCCAGACAGCCTGTTCGTCTTTGCCGCGCAGAACAAGCGGCTGACAGTGCATTTCGCGGGCGGGGAGGAGCCGCAGGACATGGAACTGGCGCTGCGTTCGATTGCCGATGGCAAGATCGACGTCACTCCCTGGCTTGGCGCGCGGATCGGGCTGGGTGGCGTGGGACAGGCGATTGCGGAAATGTCTGGCCCGCTCGCCCCGGTGCGGACAGTGGTTGATCCCAGGACATTGGCATGAGGGTTGGCTATATTGGCCTGGGCTCGCTCGGAAGCCCGATTGCGGAATGCATTGCGCGCGGCGGATTTCCGCTGACCGTATATGATATTGTCCCGGCGGCGATGGCGCGATTTGCCCAGACCGGTGTCGGTGTGGCGGCAAGCCCTCAGGACGCTGCCACGGCTTCCGATCTTCTGTGCGTCTGCGTCCGCACGGACGCGGATATGGTGGCGCTAACCGAGGATGGCAGCCTGTTCACTGCGCTGGGGCCAGGCGGGGTGTTCATCATCCATTCGACCATTGCGCCCGAACTGGCGCAGACTTTGGCGGTTCAGGCCAGGGCTTTTGGTGTGGGATTGCTTGATTGCGGGGTCTCGCGCGGCGGCGGGGCAACGGTCGATAGTGATCTTTCGATCTATCTGGGTGGCGATCCCGAAATCGTTGAGACAGCAAAGCCGCTGCTCGACCATCTCGGCACATGGCAGCGTCTTGGTCCGGTCGGGAGCGGCATGAAGGGCAAGCTGCTTAACAATCTCGTCTCCATCGCCAACTATGGCATGGCCGCGCATATACTTGAACTTGGTGAGCATCTTGGTTTTGATCGCGCGCAGTTGCACAAAATGCTGATGGCGGGCTCCGCGGAAGGCTTTGCGCTCCGCGTCGCGCCCAATTTCGTCAAGCCGGAACGCGCGCCCAACATGCTGACCCTGCTTGGAAAAGACGTCGCGCATGCGCGCACGCTCGCTGACCCCGATCTGCCGTCGATGAAAGCACTGCTGGCGGCTGCGCAGTCAATGGTCGATCTGCTGAAAGCAAAGGTCGCAGCTCAGCCCTGACGATAGCTGGACATCCGCACCACCAGTCCGTCCGCGCCCGTCTGAAACACGTTGATTGTCCGCCGCTCGCTGCCATCGGGCAGCCGCGAATGGACTCCGGTGGCAAAACAGTCAGCGCCGGTCATCAGCGGTCCCGGCGCCGGATTGTTCGACGGCATGGTGAACAGGCGGGAATAGGCCGCGTGGATCGCGTCCTTGCCCGCAATCGCGCGCCCGTCCGGCCAGATAATCGTCGCATCCTCTGCAAACAGCGCAAGGAACGCGTCCACGTCTTGCGCGCGCATTGCCGCGAAATAGCGGCCGGAGATGTCCTGAGCGTTCACAGCAAACTCCCTCCCTCCACAGGATAGACCTGACCGGTAACGAACCCCGCCTTGGCCGATGCCAGCCAGACGACCAGCGAAGACACTTCTTCTGGCGTTGCGACCGGGCGGCCCACCACGGTTTGTCGGGCGCGCTTCGCCATGTCTTCGGCGCTGACGCCCGCAGCGGCCTTGGCGAAAAAGCCATTGGCCGGATTGAAGCGGCTGCCACTGCTAAAGGCATCTGGATCGCGCGAGACAGTGCCGTAGGGTGCCACGCAGTTCACGCGGATGCCATGCTGCCCCACTTCCTTGGCCAGCACCTTGGTGAAGCCATGCACGGCAGCCTTGGCGGCAGAATAGACCGGCAGCATATAATCGCCGACGATCCCTGCCGTGGAGCCGATATGAACGATGGCCCCGCCCTTGCGTTCGATCATGCCGGGCAGCACGGCATGCGTCATGCGCAGCACGGTGCCGAAGTTCAGGTCAATGTCACCCATCCATGACGCTGGATCGGATTCGGCAAAGAATCCGGTGCCCACATTGCCGCCCACATTGTTGACCAGCACGTCCACCGGCCCGATGGTTTCCGCTTCGGCAAGGATGCGGGCAGGACTGGCAAGGTCGAGCATGTCAGCGGCAACAAAGCGGGCGTCAGCCGCGCCACGCGCCTTTGCCAGCGTGACCAGCTTTTCGCCTGCCGTCGCGTCACGACCGACTGCGACCACAAGGGCCCCTTCGGCCGCAAAATCCAGTGCGATGGCGCGGCCGATATTGGCGGTTGCGCCCGTGATGACGACAATCTTGCCCCGCAGTCCAGTGTCCATGCCGTACTTCCTCCCTGCGCCGCGCGCCGGTCAGATATCGGCCACCGCGCGGGTAATGATCATCTGTTCACGATGCGGTGCATGTTTCGCCTCGTCATCGCCCTGGGCTTCAACGGCCATGGCCACATGCGCCAGAGACAGGCACAGATCCATCAACCGTTGCTCGGCCTCGTCATGCGTGGCGAGCGGCTTGGAATCAAGCAAGGCCAGCGCGATATCGGCCAGAGGATACATGGCGTCGTAAAAGGCCTGACGCTGTTCCGGCGTGGAGGTGGCGCGGGCAAGCGAACGGTTGGCCGTGCCGCTGATCGCCCAGGTTGCGACAAAGGGTTCAAGGGCTTCAAACCCGGCGGGCAGGGCACTCATCCTGCCACACCCTGTTCCGCCTGCCACAGGTCAACCGCCTTTTTCACCTCCACATAGAGGTGGCGGCACAGCGCTTCCTGCGTCTGGAAATGAATATGCTTCAGCGCCCCGCTGGAAAGCCCGCGCTGGCCAGCGGCGATCACGGCACGGTCTTCGGCGTGAACATCGCGAGCCGTGGCCAGCACATATTCGCGGCCAAAGCGCTCGCTCGCGTTGCTGTCCTCGCCAACCCAGTACAGGCGGATCACGCCGCGCGATTTTGTCGGTCCCAGCGGATAAACGACGTGCGAGAAGTGCGGGAAGGGCGATCCCAGTATGAAGAAATTGGGGAACAGCGCGAAATATTCGCGTGAATTGAGCCCGCCGACGATGCCGGCCTTCATGCCCCCGGCAATTGCCTTGCCCATCGCATAGCCTTGTACAGGCTGGATTTTCGGTTCCGGGTTTGACCAGATGGATTGGGTGCGGTGCTGGCCATGAAAGCCGAAGCGCAGCGGATAGCCGAACGGATTGTCCGGACTGAAGGTCGCGGCCCCGCTTTTGGGGTGGATGAAGCGAAGATGGTAGTTTTCCTGGAAATTGTCATAGGTCAGCTTCCAGTTGGCGTCGATGTCATAGACATATTCGCTGAAAGTCGTGGCCTTGGCGACAGGCAGGGTTTCAAGTTGCTCCGCCAGATCACCCAGCCAGGCACGCAAGGGCTGCGGATCATCGGAAAAGTTGAGGAAGATCAGTCCCGCACAGACATCGACAGAGACTTTTGGAAGCGCGCACTCCTTTTTGTCGAGCCCGAATTCCTCGAAGTCCGGCGCGGAAAGCAAGGCGCCGTCCGTGCCAAATGTCCACATATGATAGGGGCAACTGAAAGTGGACCGTTTGCCCTGAGCCTCTTCCACCAACTGGGTGCCGCGGTGCGTGCAGACATTGTGGAAGGCGCGAATGCCGCCATCCTTGCCGCGCACAATCAGGATGGACGCCTTGGCAAATTCCATTTCGCGGCGGATGAAGCTGCCCGGTTCCGGCAATTCGCAGACATGCCCCACCTCGATCCAGCTACGCTTGAACACGGCCTCGCGCTCTGCCTCGTACCAGTCGGGATCATAATAGGCAGTCGCCGGAATCGGGTCTGTGCCGAGAAACGCGACACTATCGCGGGCTACGCGTTCAAATCCCTTGGCGGGGGCGTTCATCCTCTCATCCTCTCGCTAACGGGTGGCATTTCCAGGCTGGCTCTATCAGGCCATTGATTTTTTTACAACACATGTGTCGAAAAAATATCAGACCGCCAGGTGGTTCCGATTGAGAGTCGCGCGTCGCGCCTGTCGCGGCAGGGGCCTGTGCGGAGATATCGCCCGGCGAAGATGTGGAATTCCGTGAAGACCCCTGCCACTGCAGGGGCACCGAATGTTTCGGCCGCTATGCCGCGTCTTCCCGCGCCCTCAACAGGTTCAGATCCCGCAACAGCCTTTGCTGTTCCGTCCGGAATCGGGCCGTGATCTCGGCATCGCTCGCGTCCGGGCGCACGGCGTTGCGGAATATGCGCGGGCCGATCACCGCGCCGGTGATCAGCAACGTGCAGAACACCTCTGCATCCGCGCCGCTGCCGCCGGTCAGCTTGCTTATGCCGGCCACCAGCGCATCCCATTGCGGGTAGCTTTCCCTGATGTCGTTGCCGGAAACGAAATCCTCGATCCACAATTTGATCAGTTCGGGATTTTCGAGGACGAAGCGGCTGATATGGTCGATCCGCTCTTCCTGCGGCGCCGGGCCGCTGAACGCGGAAACAAGCTGATCCGATGACCAGTGCCGCACGGCTGCCAGCAATTCCTCACGCGCGGTAAAATGATAATAGACGGTTGTCCGGTTGATCCCGGTCGCACGCGCAAGGGCGGCGATGGAGAGGGAATCGACCCCCTTTTCAGAGATAAGCCGGACGGCAGTTTCTATCAGCGCGCGGTGGGTTTCGTCATAACCCCGGTTGCGCTTGCGGTGGCTGGTGGTGGCCGTCATACCTGCCCCTTGCCCGAATTCGGTCGGTGAGGCTATTCCCCCTTGGCGAAATCGCTGAGCATCCGGGCGCACAAAAGAATCTCTTCGCGCGAATAGCCGGCCAGACGCTGCGTCAGGAATCCGCCCATGTCCGCGCCCAGCCGGTCATAGGCCTTGCGACCCAGAGGCGTGAGAGACAGGGTGACGCGGCGGCCATCACTGGCATCCTTTTCCTGATGGATCAGATCCGCATCGCTCAGCTTGGCCAGTTCGGCCGTAATCAGGCTGCGCCCGACACTGAAGATTTCCGCCAGAGCATGCGGAGCCATAGGCGTTCTGCCCAAAATGCCGATGATCCAGGGACCGCGGGGGGCCAGGCCGAACTCCGCACACATCGCCTTGGTGGCCTGAGTGAACTGGCCACGTGCTGCCGACAGCGACTGGCTGAAAAAACCGATTTCATCCCGGCTGAGCACCGGAGCGGCCTTGGCTCGCTCCGGCTCGGGGGACGTTTCAGAACTGGAAACCGCGCGCAACGGCATAGGTGAATAATCCGCTTGCTAGAATGGCTGCCACTAGCCGCCAGACCGGGGCAGGCGCAAGGGGCAGGGCAGGCTGCCCCCCGCTTTCGGTAATCGTGCCTGTCACCATCGGGCGGATCAGGTTCCGCTTTTTGACAAACAGGTAGAACAGGATGGCAAGAACATGAATGCCGGCAAGCGCCAGCAGAATATTGAAATTCAGATGGTGGATGCCGGATGACACGCGGCCCTGATCAAAATCCACGAGATAGGAGAGCGGGCCGGATTCGATCCCGTCCACATCCACCGCGAACAGGCCGGTGACGATCTGGCTTTCCAGCAGAACGAGCAAGGCGATCACGCTCCATCCGCCGACCGGATTATGGCCGGTGCCTTGCCACCTTTCCTTGCCCGCAAGATAGGCGATCACGGTGCGCGGGCCTTTCAGGAATTTCACGAAACGTGCAGTGCTGCCGCCCACCACGCCCCAGATCAGCCGGAACATGACCAGCGCACACAGCACCAGACCGGACCATTGGTGCCATTCCATCTCGTGCGCTTCGGCGCTCCACCAGGAAAAGCCCAGCAAGGCGACCAGTCCCCAGTGGAACAGGCGGGTCGGAACGTCCCAGACGCGTGTCACGCGATCAGCCCTTCTTCGCCCAGGAACGGCACAGGCTGGTGGCGGATACCGGCCCGCCGCTCAGCAACTGGCATTTGCCGCAGCCATTGGTGGCGCCGGTGAAAAAAGCACAGCCGCTGCAGGATTTGGCCGGATCTGCCGACACCTCGGTAAAGCCCAGTGCCTTGCGCATGCTCTTCTGGCTGGCGGGCAGCATCTCCGGATTGTAGCAGGCGGTGCTATCGGCCCCGCGCACCGCGGAGGCGAGGCCGAACAGGGCAAGCGGGGTTGCGCCCGCAAGGCCAAGGAAGGTGCGCCGGTTACTTGTCAACATGGTTCGGATCCTGTGCTTGCCTGCGTGATTCCACCAGTTCGTAGCGATAGCCGTCCGGATCGGTTGCGATCATCATGCGATAGCCCATCGCCACGTCGCGAATGGGGGAAGGGGGATAGCCTGCCTTTGTCAGCCTTTTCGACATGGCCTGGATGTCCGGCACCCGCACAACGATGCGCCGGAATCCATCTCCTGGAATGACTTTTGTCCCCTTGCCGCTGGTTTCATCGCTTACCAGAACGATGCCGGGCTGGGGGCGCTCCTTGCTGAAACCCAGAATGATTTCCTGCCCCTTGGCGAGCGGCATCTTGTGGGCGACCATCATGCCAAGGCCCTCAGTGTAGAAGCGGAGCGACGCCTCCATATCACTGCTGCGCAGCGTCGTGCCGATCAGGCTGGGCGCTTCTTGCGCCGCTGCGGGAAGGGCCGCCAGGGCGAGCGTCAGCGCTACTGCCCGCTTCATGCCAGCATCTCGCCAATGTCCTTGTTTGATTCAAGGCTGCCGCTGCCCCATTTGTCCACCGAAACGCCCATCACCTGCTGC
This sequence comes from Sphingomonadales bacterium, assembly GCA_031411035.1. Taxonomy (GTDB): domain Bacteria; phylum Pseudomonadota; class Alphaproteobacteria; order Sphingomonadales; family Sphingomonadaceae; genus Aquisediminimonas. The sequence continues at coordinate 29,136 of JANOAJ010000244.1, read as the reverse complement.
AGGGTAAGCCCGACACGGGATACCGGTGTGCCTTCGCCTCTTATGTGCAGCCCCGTCCTGATGCGCCCGCCGGCGCTGCCGGCAGTCATCATTGGGATATTGTCTATGGTGTGGAACTTGGCGAATTCGGTTTCGCTGTGCGCGAAGACCAGCGTGTTATCGAGCAGGGTGCGGTCGCCTTCCTTCACGGCGTCCAGTGCGGCGACAAAGCCTGCCCAGCCTTCCATGATCCGGTTGACGAACCAGGTCGCTTCGGGCTGGTATCCCAGCCGGTTGTCCAGCGGTTCCTCATGCGTCAACTGGTGATGTGTGATCGTGCTCCCCACCCGCGTCAGGGATGACGCACCGTTGTTGAAGTTCATGTTGAATACGCGCGTATTGTCACAAGCCAACGCCATGACGAGCAAGTCCGTCATCAGTTTATGGTTGACGATGACATTGTCGATGTCGGCATTCTGAGGCCGTTCGCTTGGTCTGGTCGGGACGATGCAGGCCTGCATCGGTTCGGGCTTCGTCAGCTCCACATCAAGCTGCTTTTCAAGCTGACGCAGAGATGTGAAATACTGATCGAGCTTTGCCTTGTCGGCAGCACCCAACCGCGCGTCAAGCGTCTGGCGCTGGTCAGCCACGGCAGAAAGCACGCTGCGGCGCGCCATGGTAGCGGGATCGGGCGTGAAATCGGCCTTGTTGGGGTCACGGAACCCCGGGCCGAAGATGCGCTGGTACAGCCCGACCGGAGACGTTTCAGACGGATTGATATTGCCGTTGCCACGCCCCGAAAGCGAGTTGCGCGGATCGCCCGTCGCGGAGATTTCCAGCGAGCGGAAGCGGGTTTTTGTGCCGATCACATCGCCGATCAGCACGTCAAAGGACGGCGCGGGAAGGGCTCCTTCGGATGTCGCCGCCATGCCGGTGCGAATGCCGACACCGCCGCTGTTATGCGGCAAATTGGGCTTGCCATCGAGCGGGATGTTAAAGTCCGAAAGAATGTTGATCTTGTCCTTCATCGCCCGGATGGGCTCCAGTTCGGGCTTCAGATCATAATCCTTGCCGATCTTGTCGGGATACCAGCGTGGCGGGTTGACGCCCAATCCCCAGAACCAGGCGCCGAACCGGACGGGAAGCGGCGCGCCGGTGGCGGCCATGGCGGCACCGTTGCCATCAAGAAAGATGTCAAGCAGGGGCAGGCCGACCGTGACAGCCGCACCCCGCAGCGATCCGGTCAGCAGCGTGCGGCGATTGAGATCAAACGTCATGGTCGAACTCCCGTTCCGGAATAGGCAACTTGTGATGGCGCGCCGAGCGGTTTGGCAGGGACACGCCAGGTCTCCGGCATGGTGGCCACCTGCAGGAACAGATCAGCAATCCGGTATCCCGTCGCCGCAAAGGCCTTTTGCAGTGCGAAAGCCGTTTCCATCGCATCCTCGGTTGACCGGCCTGTGGCATATTCAAGCGCGCGATTGGCAACGCATTCGGTTGCAGCAGGATTGGCCGCGACCGCTCTGCCAAGCCCTGCGGCCCCGATAATGTCGATATCCTCCACCCGTGAAGAGACATCAATCAACGCGCCATTTTCGGTTCTGCGCGATGATCCGATGCCATCAAAGCGTTCGAGCGGCAGACCGATGGGGTCAGTGATGGCATGACAGCCAGCGCAAACCGGATCGCTGTTGTGCGCGCTCAGCCGGTGCCGCGCCGTTGGCATCGTCTTGCTGTTGATATCCTGCACTGCGGTGAAGTTCACATTTCCGGGCGGATTGGGCACCGGCTGACAGAGCAGAAGCTCCCGCACGGCGCGGCCCCGGAGCGTAGGAGAACTGCGACCGGAATGGGAGTAAAGCGCCAAAAACCCGGCCTGTGACAATAAACCCGCCCGGTCATCTTCCGCCGGAAATTCGTGCGGCTCCCATCCAGTCCGGGCAGTAACCGGCACCTGATAAACGGTGCCAAGCGCCCGCGTCATGAAGGTCTGGCGGGTGGTGAAAATGTCCCGATAGTCGCTCTTGCGCACCACCAGCGTGTCCGTGATCATCCGCAGCATCTGTTCGGGCAGCGCTTTGGCCACATCCGGGTTGAAACGGGGAAAGACCAGCGGATCCTTGGCAATCTCGTCAAATTTCTCGAACAGCAGCATATCTGCAAAAAAGGCACGCACGCCCTGTTCAAAACGCGGCGAGGCAACCATGCGCTGCGCGGTTGTTTCCAGCCTGGCGGCGTCGGTCAGTTCGCCTTTTGCAGCGGCATTCAGCAGCGCGTCGTTGGGCGTCGAATTCCACAGCATGAAGCTGAGGCGCGATGCCCGCGAATAATTGTCGAGCCGCAGTTCGCCCGGATGCGCGGGATCAGGCTCAGCACTTTCGATGACATAGAGGAATTCGGGTGCGGTAAGCATTGTGGCAAGCGCCAGCGACAGGCCGTCGGTGAACGAACCGGATCTTTCCGTCGCCTTCCCCGCCATCGCAACATAGGCAGCAAGTTCAGCCTCGATCTGGGGCCGCCGGAAAAGGTAGCGGCCAATCGGGGCCAGCGCCGCCCGTGCGCATTTTGCATCGGGCAGTTTCGGATCCCCGGGCGCACAGGGCAGAAATGCGGCGCGGTGCTTTTCATCGAACACCTGAGCCGCGATGTTCCGCGCCATCGCGTCAAACTGTTCCAGACCCGCAGGCGATATGGTCGCTCCGGCAGCGCCGGTCGCGATCAGTTGATGCTGGGGGCGGACAATGGGTTCGAACCGCCCGGCCACCATGATGTCCGGCCCGAAAATATCGGCAATGCTGTTGCGATATTGTGCCTCTGTCAGGCGCCGCATGGCCACAATCTGGCCGAGCTTTGCGATGGCGACGGGCTGCGAGACGGGAACGGGTTTGGTGGGGGCGATCTGGGAAGCGAAACCGGCAAGGGCGGCCGTGGCCGCAAGAGCGGCAAAAAGCCGGGTCATTTGTTGTCTCCCTTGACAGGAAGTGCCGACCCGCTGTCAGAAACAAAGGCGGGAACCGCTGACACATCATAGGCCATGGAAACCTGTGTGCACTGGCCCGTCTTTGGGTCTCGGGCGTGGTCCGCGAGCTTCATCAGCGTATTATACTCAGCGGCACAATCGATCCCGGCGACAGTTGCGGCGCCCAGCCCTCCGGCAATCGTGGATTTCAGGATGTTACGCGGCGTCTGATAGGCGCCGAACAGCCCCTTGACCGATCCGTCGGGCTGAAAGGCAAGCCGGATCCTGGCAGCATGGAATTCGAATTGCGCATGGGCGCCCATCTGCCCGCCATGGCCGAACTTGCTGTCCAGGATGACATTGGGCGCGCTCGCGGTCAGCACGCCCTTGCTGATACGACCGCGCAATACGTTGCGCCACGCCGGATTGTCCGTCAGGCTGAAGCTCGCGCCGGTCACGAAATTGCCGCGGGAATCCAGTACGGGGCGGTCATTGGTGGATGCCAGGATCACTTCCACCTCATCGTCATTTTCAACACTGTCCATGCCGCGGAGTAGCAGCACTATCGTCTGTTCGCCGGTGGCAAGCCGCATGTTCCAGCCCTTGACGACATCGCCTGCGACACCGTCAACACCGCGATAATTGCGCGTACAGCCCATCACGCGATAGACTTGGTTGTCGATCCCGGTTTCACCCGACGGACTGGTAAAAGGTTCCCCTCCGCACTCCGGCTTGCCATCGTCCAGATCAAGCCCAAAGGCGACTTTGCCCCGGAACAGCTTTTGTGGCCCGCGATCGGGGAAAGCCTCCGGATTGGCACACAGATTGGTGTTGTTCGGGCCGCGCACAGAGGCATGCCAGAGATCCACAAGCGCCTGCTCATTTTCGGGTCGCGAGAGGCGCGCCCGTTCCGGCGGAGACAGGCGCTGCAGGTAATTTTCGCGGATCGTGTTGGAAAGCCCCTCCGGGCAATCCCCTTCCGCCTGATAGATGGCGGGGGCAAAGGCCGTGAGGACAAAACCCATGTCTCCACGGGCAGGCGGCGGCGGGTTTTCTGCCGACGCACCGACCGCGCACAGAGAAGCGATGCAAACGCCCGCCAGGGCGATCGCGCGGGCGTGGATGAGGGGCATTCTTGTGGCTTCCCTTGTCATGGCTTGAGCACCTTCCCGCCTGCGGGAACGTCAGTTGGCACTTGTTCCTGGCTCACAAAGACAGGCTTGCCCCGCCACGCCCATTGCGGCGTGTCGCCATGACGCAGCACCGTCCAGTCGCCCAGGGGCTGGCTCACCATCGCGGCGGCAAACGGCGTGAACATGGCCGACCCGACCAGCGGGGCTGTAAACAAGGCTGCGCCCTCCAGACTGGTCAGGATGTTTTCACCCTTTACCGGGGTTGTCGCAACAGAGGGCGGCGCGGCAATGGTGGGTTTCGGCGGGGTGTAAAACAGCGTTGACCACAAATAGTCATAACCTTCTCCCCTGGTTTCGCCCGGCTTTTGATCCGCGTTGAAGGAAAAGACCGGGTTGCGCTGATACGCCCATTGCGGCCCCTTCGGCCCTTGCACCACGGACCAGTCACCCACCGGCTTCGCGTCTGCTTTCGCAAGAAGTGGTGTCCAGGCAGCGAGGCAGGCGGCGGCGCAATACTCCATGCCAACGCCGGACCTAGCACGCGCCCAGCGCAGGCTCATCGAATAGAGCGTTTTATGCCTGCCATCGACATAGACGGGGCCGGCGGCGGTCTTCCCGACGGAAAGGCCGTCTGGATAGTCGCGAGGCGCTGGCTTGGCACAGATCGACGCGGGAAGGGCGAGTGCCGTCAGCGCAAGTGCATAGCGCGGTGCCATGATCAAGGTTTTTCCACGCGAAAATTCTTGTGGCAGGCCGCACATGTCTGGCCAAGTGCCTTGGTCTGCAGTTTCAGCTTTGCGATGTCGCCAGACTGAGCCACGCGGGCAAAAGCCTGTGCCTGAACGGAAAACGCATCCTGCGCGGCCTTGAACTGAGCGGGTTGAGTCCAGATTTCGGCTCTCGCCGCACTCTTCACATTCGGGCGTGGCCCGCTTCCGGCGGGAAAGAAGCCATATTGCGCCATTGCCGCGCCCCGAATCGTCCGCGCCGACAGTTGCAGAATGTAGATTTGCGGAGCGGGCTTGCGCAGTTCATCATTCACATTCTTGAAGGCTGCGCCGAGTTCGCGATAATTGTCGATGCGCACCTTTACGGGGTCTGATCCTGTGGCGGCAGCCCGACTCAGCCCTGATGCGACCAAGAGGCTGCAGACAATCACGAGTGGCATTGTTGCGCGCATCCCATATTTTCCTCTTCCATTTTCTGTCGTCACATTAGTTCACTAAATGAATTAGTAAAGCCCTTGGTTCGGTCACCTTCCCGTGAGGGGTGGCCCACTGTTTCCCGATTGCCACATGCGCCCGCGAAAACGCGCGTTTCTCCACAATCGCTATGGCGATATATAGGAAAGCGGATGGTTCAGGACTTCTCGAAAAGCGGTTTTGGTCATACCGCTCCCCAGAAGAAGCACGATTATGTCGGCCAAAGCGTTTGCCCAGACATAACCACAAAGGGAGGAAGGTTTCATGAGATCCATTCAGAAAATTGCGATGCTCGGGGTCAGCCTAGGCGCGCTCATCGCGCCGATGCCGGTATTTGCCCAGAGTGCCCAGCCTGCAGCAGATGCGGCTGACTCCGAAGAGGTAACCATTATTGTTCAGGCGCGGCGCAAGGACGAAAGTGTTCAGGACGTTCCCGTGGTCGTCAATCCGGTGACGGCAGAAGAAATCGGCAAGCTCAATCTCCGCAAGTTTGAAGACATCGCGTCGGTCGTGCCCGGCCTCTCGCTCTCGGCGAACCAGAACGGCATCGGTGCTGTTGCCACGGTGCGCGGTATCAATTTCGATGTGAACGTCAGTGGCAACAACGGAACCGTGCAGTTTTACCAGAACGATATTCCGGTTCCCGCAGGCTTGCTGTTCAACGCTCTGTTCGATGTCGGCCAGATCGAAGTTCTGCGCGGCCCGCAGGGGACGCTCAAGGGTCGTTCGGCGCCATCAGGCGCGATCACGCTCTACACGCACAAGCCCGATCTCTCGGAAGTTGGCGGCAACGCGGAAGTCACGATCAACGATTTGCACGGATACCAGACCAAGGGTGCGCTCAACGTTCCGGTGATCGCCGACAAGCTTGGCGTGCGTATTGCCGGTGTTGTCAGCGATGGCCAGGGTAACCGCGTTCATGATGTTGTTAACACCACCAAGCTGAACGATGAGACCCAGGGCATCCGCGCCAGCGTCGCGGCCGATCCCTTCGATGGCGTGCTTGAGCTCAATTTCACCTATCAGGGCGTCAATCGCAAGGTTGTCGGGTTCGGGCAGAGTGAATCGGCAAGTGAGGTTATTCCGGGTGCCTTTGGCGGACCGGTTCTGATCCGTGCCAAGGATCGCCTCAGCGCGATCGGCACACCGCTGCGCAACAACCAGAAGTTCCAGACCTATGACTGGCAGGCAAAATTGTCGCTCATCGGCCAGCAGCTCACCTATAATGGCGGCCGGGCCGTCCAGACGCTTCAGGCAATTGCTCCCACCGATATCGGCGGCGTTTTTGCCGTTGATTCCTCCGGTGCCAACCAGTTCGCGCAGAAGACCAATACGGTGTCCCACAACACCTCGCATGAAGTCCGGTTGCAGAATGAAGAACGCATTGCCGGGATCTTCGATTATGTGGCGGGCGCCTTGTTCGCCAAGGGTGATTCCAATACCAATTTTGGCAGCGTTACCGGCATTGCCCTCGCGCCGCCCTTTTCGACGCCGCCCCGGCTGGTCAACATTGCCATCACGCCGATCAACCGTTTCGGTAACAACAAGGAAACGTCATTCTTTGGCAATGTGACGGCGCATATCGGTGATGCGTTCGAAGTCGCCGGCGGTGTCCGCCGGATCAAGTATGAAGACAATTCCGGTCTTGCCGTGAATGGCACGATAAATCCGGCGTTCACGCGCAATTTTGTCGAACGCAAGACCATCTATCAGGCTTCGGCAAAATATCAGGTGACGCGCGATCTGATGGTCTATGCCAGCACGGGATCATCCTTCCGTCCGAGCACAGTGGCAATCGGTGGCCCGACCGGCGGTCTTTCGGCGCTTCAGTTGTCCTATCTCTCGACCGCTGCTGAAACCTCCAAATCCTATGAAGTCGGCTTCAAATCCGAATTCTTCGACCGGACGGTGCGGTTCAACATGACGGGCTTCTACCAGAAGTTCCAGAACTACCCCTATCGTTCCACATCAGGTGTGTTCGCGATTGACCGCACCAATTCGGCGGCCGGCACGGTTACCGCCTTCAACTATGTTGCTGCGGTTCCGGTGACAGTGAAGGGCGTCGAAGGCGAGTTGAGCTACACACCGAACAAGCATTTCAGCATCGGCAGCGTGTTCAGCTACTCAAAGGGTACAATTTCGAACGGTACGGTTCCCTGCCTCGATCTGAACGGCGACAAGATTCCTGACACGGGCGGCCAGCCAACGCTGGCTGCGCTTCAGGCAGTTGTCGGTGCGAACAATATCAGCAGTTGCACGGCCAACTTCAACTCGACGCTGGCCGCCCGGTTCAGCACTTCGGTTCAGTCCGAATATAACCTGCCGCTGTCTGACAGCATGGACGGCTATGTGCGCGGATTGTACAGCTACAAGGGCCGTTCGGACAATGATCCGACCAACATCTACGATAACATCAAATCCTATGGTCTTCTGAACCTTTATGCTGGCGTCCGTGATCCGGACGGGGCGTGGGAAGTGTCTCTGTTCGCAAAGAATGTGACCAACACCTTCCGCGTTCTCAAGCGCAGCAATGGCGTGGCCTTCACGCCGCTGCGCGGTGGCATTCCGCTCGGCGGTCCGGTGACGTCGTCAGGGCCGCTCAGCAACGGCTATTTCTCCGGCGCCAACGATTCCGGACTGGTTGTGACCGAGCCTCGTGAGTTCGGGATCAATCTGAAGGTTGCATTCGGATCGCGTTGATCCGGTCAGCACATGCAAATGGGGGGAATCGGCCAGGCAGCTCTGCTGTCTGGCCGATTGCTTTTGGGGCCAGGCCGGAAGATTTCACCCTTCGCCAGAGCGATGATCGCGCCGTTCCGGGCCATCGACACAGTCGGATATTGACTCTTCCGCAGCGGGACGCACGGATAGCGGCCTGTCCGGCTCATCGCTTCGGCGGTGTAACCGGAAATACAGCCCGGAGTGCGCGAGGGGCTTGGATAATGAACAACAATGGTGTTGATGTTTCTGATCACCCAATGGCGCGCTAATGCGCGTCGGGTGTGCCTGCGTTTCAGGGATGATGGCGCGGGTTTGAGAGTCAATCAAGGGATGGCATTATGGCGGAAGCACGGAAAAGGCGGTCAAGAGACCCTGCGGCGACGCGCGAAGCCATACTTGAGGCGGCGCGCACCCTGCTCGCCAAGGACGGGCCCGAAGGAATCAGTCTTTCCGAAGTCGCGCATCTGGCAGGGGTCAATCGCGGAACAGCTTATCAGCATTTCGAAACACGCGAAAAGCTGATCGAAGCGACGGCCGATTGGGTGTCTGACAAGATGTTCCGCGCGGTGTTTGGCGATCCTGAAACCATCGGGGAACGCCGCGTCGAAAAGGTGGATGTCGCAGACATGACGGGGCGGCTGATCAGCTTTGCGATGGACAATCCTGAACTGTGCCGCATCTGGCTGTTGCAATTGCTGTCATCTACCGATCCGGCGCGTGATCCTTTCTGGCGGGAATATGAAGGCTCGCTGGCGCGGTTTGCCAATACGGATCTGGCACAGCCGGGGATCGATACGGAGGCCCTGTCTGTTATCAATCTTGCCGGGGCATTTCTGTGGCCAGTCTGGGCACGCTCCCATGCGCAGGGCGATGATGAACGCCGCGCGCTGGCCACGCGTTTTGCCAGGGAAACGCTCAGGCTGAGTATGTACGGCTCGTTGCAGAGCAAGCATTTCCCCCAGATTGCGGAAAATCTTGGCAAGGGCCGGGAAGAGTCCGCGAAACTTCGCGCCGTCGGCGCATAGCCATTCAATCACATCCATCAACCAAAGGAAAAATCCATGTTTTCAGCCATCGTAATCGACAAGACGGACGACAAGCAGACCGTCAGCCTTACCCAGGTTGATGAAGCCAGCCTTCCCGAAGGTGATGTGACGATCGACGTTGCCTATTCGACACTCAACTACAAGGATGGTCTGGCGATCACGGGCAAGTCTCCGATCGCCCGCAAATTCCCGATGGTGCCGGGCATCGACCTGGTCGGCACGGTGCGTGACAGCAGCCATGCGGACTGGAAGGCCGGAGATCAGGTCGTTCTCAACGGCTGGGGCGTAGGCGAGGGTCATTGGGGCGGTCTGGCCCAGGTGGCGCGGCTGAAGGGTGATTGGCTGGTGCCGCTGCCCTCGGCCTTTTCCGGCAAGCAGGCGATGGCCATCGGCACGGCTGGCTATACGGCGGCCCTGTGCGTCGAAGCGCTGATCAAGGCTGGCGTGACGCCGGATCAGGGCGAAATTCTGGTAACGGGTGCCACAGGCGGCGTTGGCAGTGTGGCTGTCGTGTTGCTCAAGAAGGCGGGCTTCACGGTTGCAGGCTCCACCGGCAAGGCGTCTGAGCATGCCTATCTGACGCAACTGGGGGCTGACACGATCATTGACCGCGCTGATCTTTCGACAGCCGGTCGCCCGCTTCAGAAAGAGCGCTGGGCTGGCGTTGTCGATTCTGTTGGCAGCACGACCCTTGCCAATGCCTGTGCCGCGACCCGTTATGGCGGTGCCGTCGCTGCCTGCGGTCTTGCCGGTGGTGCGGATTTCCCCGCCACGGTCATGCCCTTCATCCTGCGCGGCGTCCGCCTGCTTGGGGTGGACAGCGTGATGGCCCCTAAGGCCAAGCGTCTCGAAGCCTGGGCTCGTCTGGCGCGTGATCTTGATCCGGCGCTACTGGATGTGATCGCCACCGAAGTCAGCCTGAGCGGTGCGCTGACGGCGGCTGCCGACCTGATCGACGGCAAGGTGCGCGGGCGCGTCATCGTTGACGTAAATCGCTGAGGCCAGCCAATGACCAGCGGCGCTTCGCTCTCTGTCATCACCGGCTCCCCCCTGGCAGAGGAGCCGGGAATCGGCCCGCTGACTCTTGGCGGCTGGCTGCGTGAAGTCACCACCCGCCATGGCCCGAAGGAAGCCGCTGTCATGTGGCTGGACGGCGCGGCGGAACGGTGGAGCTATGCCGATCTGTGGGATCGCTCGATGGCCGTCGCCCGTGCGCTGGTGGCGTGCGGCGTTGGCAAGGATGCCCGAGTCGGGATTCTGGTGACAAACCGGCTGGAGTTTCTGGCTGCGACGTTCGGCACGGCGCTCGCCGGGGCTGTGGCCACCACGATCAGCACTTTCTTCACTGCTGCCGAACTGGATGTGATCCTGAAGGCGTCGGGGTGTTCGGTGCTGCTGCTGGAAAAGACGGTTCTCAAAAAGAACTTTGCGGTCATGCTGGCCGAACTGGAGCCGCTGGTGAAAAACGCAGCACCCGGCAAGCTGGCCTCCACCCGCTATCCCTATCTCTCGCATCTCGCGCTGGTGGATAGTGACGAAGGGGCTGGGGCCATTGAAGGCTGGAACCAGTTCCTCGCACGCGGCGAAACGATCTCCGCTGCACAGGTTGACGCCCGCGCCGCTCAGGTGGCGCCAAGCGACCCGGGCGTGCTGTTCTTTTCTTCCGGATCGACGGGCAAGGCCAAGGGCATTCTTTCTGCCCATCGTGGCGTCACCCTGCAATTCTGGCGTTGGCCGCAATGGTATAATTTCAAGGAGGATATCCCGGCCCGCACATGGTCGGCGAACGGCTTTTCCTGGTCTGGCAATTTCGCGATGGCGCTGGGCGGCACGCTCTCGGCTGGCGGCGCATTGATATTGCAGCGCTGGTTCGATGCCGAAGAAGCTCTCAGCCTGATGGAAAAGGAGCGGGCAACGATGATGCTCGCCTGGCCGCATCAATGGGCGCAGATCGAATCCGCGCCAAACTATGCCAGTGTTGATCTTTCGGCGATGCACTATCTCGACAAGACGACGCCTGTGGCGCGGCATCCGACCATCAGCACGGACTGGACCGAGCCCAGACAGGCATATGGCAACACTGAAACCTTCACGCTGATTTCCTGCTTTGCCGCCGGCACGCCGCCGGAAATCGCGGGCACCAGCCACGGCGCGCCGACGGCGGGTTCCACGATCAAGATTGTCGATCCGCTGACGGGTTCCGATGTCCCAATGGGCGAACGCGGCGAAATCGCGGTCAAGGGGCCGACCCTGATGCTGGGCTATATCGGGATCCCGCTCGATCAGTCACTCGACGAGGATGGCTTCCTGCGCACCGGCGATGGCGGCTATGTGGATGTGCTGCCCGACGGCACGGGCCGGCTGTTCTGGGAAGGCCGCCTGAACGACATTATCAAGACCGGCGGCGCGAACGTGTCGCCGCTGGAGATTGATGCCGTGATCCGCGAATGCCCCGGCGTAAAGGTAACGCAGACTGTGGGCGTGCCTGACGAGTTGCTAGGCGAAATGGTGGTCGGCTGCATTGTTCGTCATGAGGGAGCAACGCTGGAAGAGGCGGATGTAAAGGCTTTCGCCAAGGCGCAGCTTTCAAGTTACAAAGTGCCCCGCCGCGTGTTCTTTTTCACCGAAGATCAGGTTGCGCTGACGGGCAGTTCCAAGATCAAGACTGCGGACTTGCGCGCACTGGTGGCAAAGCGGCTTGAGGCTGAGGGGTGAGCGACGCGCTCCGGATCGCCAATCTGAAAGCGCATTATTGTGCGACGGCTGATCTGTCTGCCAGCGATCCGGCCACCGCGCGCATGCAGTTCGCGAATATTTTTACTGAAGATTTTATCGGTGATTATGGCCTTGATCCGCTGATTGGCCCGCTGGCGATCACCGACTTTCTCTGCACGGCGATTGCGGGCAATTCGCAGTGGATGATCCACATGCTCAGTTCCCCGCGCATCGCGGTGGCAGGCGACGTGGCGACAGGCGACTGGACAGTGCTGGTGCGTTCCCGACGCCGCGAGACAGGCGACATGATGGAAGTGATCGGCCGCTATTCCGATGAATTCCGGCGGACAGCCGATGGATGGCGGATTGCAAAGGTTCGATTTGTCCGGCCCGAATAGGGGCTGGCGGAGATGGGAAGAGAGACAATGGCAGGCAAATTTTCAGGCAAAACCATCGCGGTAACCGGCGGCGCGGCAGGGCTGGGGCAGGCTTATGCACTGGCATTCGGGCGGGAGGGTGGACACCTGATCCTGGCGGATATCAACGAGGCCGGGATGGTGGAAACCAAGGCGCTGGTGGAAAATGTGGGTGGCACGGCGGAATGCCACCGGGTCGATATGGCCGATGAAGGCCAGATCAATGCCTTTGCCGCCGCGGTGCTGGCGGGCCATGACAAGCTGGATGTGCTGATCAACAATGCCGGGCTGCACATGGGCGAAATCGCACGCGGGTTTTTCGGGCTGGGGCAGGCCAAATGGCAATATTTCTTCGCGGTCAACACCATCGGCCCGATGCTGCTGGCCGAAGCTCTGCGTCCCGCGCTCGCCAAGGCGCAGGGATTGATCATCAACAAATCTTCGATGGCGAGCTATAATCCGGCAACGGCCTACGGCATCACCAAGGCGTCGCTAAACGTCTTCACGCATGCGATGGCGATGCAGTTCGGCGCGGATGGCATCCGCTGTAACGCGATTGCGCCCGGCCTGATGGAAACGCCGGCGGCAAAGCAGGGCGTGGCAGACGATAACTGGGAACGGCTCAAATCGATGCAGTCGGTCAAGCGCCAGGGCACGGCAGAGGACATCGCCAATCTCGGTGTGTTTCTTGCCTCGGACGAGGGAAGCTTCATCAACAATGAAGTCATCCTGTGCGACGGCGGCAACCAGATGCGAGGGTTCCGGATGTGAGTGCCGCACCCGGCTTTGCGGACTGGCTGGCAATCTGCAACTTGAAGGCACGTTATTGCCGGTTGCTCGATACCAAGGACTGGGCGGGCTGGCGCACATTGTTTGTCGATGATTTCATCCTTGATACGTCGCCCGCAGGCGGCGCACGGGTGGTCGGTGCTGACGCCGCCGTGGCTTATGTCCGCGCCTCCATCACGCAAGAGACGATTACCACGCACCATGTCCACACGCCGGAAATTGAGGTGCAGGGCGATGAAGCCACTGCGATCTGGGCAATGCAGGATCGCAACATCTGGCCGAACGGACGCAGTCTGCTCGGCTTTGGCCACTATCATGAACGTTATTGCCGGATCGGCGGGGAATGGAAGATCGCGGAAAGCCGGCTGACGCGGATCAACACGGAGATGGCTGGCGGGGCGAAATGAGATTACGTCTCGGACGGGGCTGCCTCTGTCGCCCAGAGGTCCGCTTTGTCTCGCGCGGTTTCCACCGCTTTCGCCCAGAAGGCCGGATTATTCGCCAAAACCTTGATGTCGAACGCACTTGATCCCCTGAACTCCAACACCTCCACGCCCTCCGCCCCCGGCGTGTAAGTGTAAGGCACGCCCGCGCCGACGAAGAATCCGTCACCTTTGCCAAGATTTTCGGTGCCGATCTTCAATGATCCGGCGGTGATGTAGTAAAGGCAGTCCGTGTCGTGGCTATGGCGGGGCAGGGGGAAGCCGCTTTTGAACCACGCATGAGTCAGGCTCATTCCCGGCATGGAAAAGAGCAATTTGACCGTCGTACCTTCCAGCATTCCGGCCTCGATAGCTGATGCCGAACCTGTGGTCTGAATATCGCTCAGCGGGGCATAATGCATGATGCCGCTTTCCTCGAAATCCGAGGCGTCCTGCTTACGGAAAAGCGCGAAGGTGGGATTGATGCTGTGGATGACGGGCATGAGGGCTTCCTTGCCAGGGCAGGGTGCCAGACTGCCTGTCTGGAGCGATCCGGTCAATTGCCCGACTCGTTGCACTTGACAATAATAAGCATTGTTATTAAAACTGCCCTTATGGATGAGAATCTCGGATCGATGCTGGCGGACGTGTCGCGGCTTATGCGGCGCTCTTTTGACGCGCGTGCGCGCGATATTGGCGTTACCCGCCCGCAATGGCAGGTGCTGACCGTGTTGCGCCGCCACGAAGGCATCAACCAGGGCGGGCTTGCGGAAATACTCGAGGTGGAGCCGATTACGGTCTGCCGCATGGTCGATCGCTTGCAGGAGGCAGATCTTGTCGAACGCCGGCCCGATCCTTCGGATCGCCGGGCCTGGTGCCTGTTCCTCACGCCCAAGGCGCGGGGCGTGAGTGACCAGCTTCGCCCGCTTGCCGAATCGATGTTTGAAGAAGCGCTGGACGGCGTGGGCGCGGGTGAGCGTGCCAGCATGATCGCGACGCTGGATCGTATCCGGCAAAACCTGTCGCGCCGCCCGATAGAACCGATGGTGTCCCATGGCTGAACGTGACCCGCAGATAGATATGGCTGACTCTACCCCGATTGAACCGCGCCCGACTGTGGCCAAACGCGTCCGCAAATGGCTGCTCATGATTTCTGTGCCTGCCATTCTGGTCGGCGGCGCAGCCTGGTATTATGTGGTGAACAACCATTTCGTTTCCACCGACAATGCCTATGTCCAGCAGGACAAGGTGTCCGTCAGCGCAGAGATTGGCGGACGGATCGTGGCCGTGGGTGTCAAGGAAAACCAGACGGTCAAAGCCGGTGACTTGCTGTTCCGCATTGATCCCGAACCTTATCGGATCGCGATGGCGCAAGCCGATGCCAGCATTGCGGCAGCGCAGGTGAAGGTTGTCGGCATGGAAACGGATCTTTCCACAAAAGGCGTGGATATTGAAAGCGCGCGTGAGGATGTTCGTTTCTTCGAAGCCGAATATCGCCGCCAGTCCGATTTGATGCGCAATGGCTTTACGACCCGGGCGCGTCTCGACGCAGCAGCGCATGCGCTTTCCGACGCGCGCAGCGAACTGGCTGATTCACAGGCGGACGCCATCAAGGCGCAGGCCGCGCTCGCCACCGGATCGGCGGCACCGGGCGTGAATCCCGGCGTCCTTGCGGGGCAGGTGCAAAAACGGCAGGCATTGTACAATCTTTCGAAAACCGAAGTGCGCGCGCCGGTTTCAGGCGTGATCAGCCAGGCAGATCGCTTGCTTGTCGGCCAGATGATGACGCAGGGACTGCCCGCCGTCAGCGTCGTGGTGAGCAACCGGAGCTGGGTCGAAGCGAATTTCAAGGAAACAGACCTTCGCAACATGCGGGTGGGCCAGCCTGCGGAGCTTGAGTTTGATGCCTATCCCGATATGAAGCTGCACGGCCATGTCGCCAGCATCGGCGCAGGCACCGGTTCCGAATTTTCCGTGCTGCCTGCCCAGAATGCCAATGGCAATTGGGTCAAGGTCACGCAGCGCGTGCCGGTGCGGATCGCGATTGACGAACAGCCTTCCCGCCCCCTGATTGCTGGCCTGTCGACCCATGTCCGTATCGACACAGACAGATAGCCCGCTCATCGACGAGCCGACTCTCGCGAGCCGCCATACCGGCTGGCTGATGGCGGCTGTGATGGGTGTGTCGATTTGCCAGTTTCTCGATATGACCATCGCCAACGTGGCGCTTCCGCACATGCGGACAAGCCTTGGCGCGTCGATGGAATCGATCAGTTGGGTGTTGACCAGCTTCATCATTGCGGGCGTTCTGGTGCTGCCGCTGACGGGCTGGCTGTCAGACCGGCTGGGATCGCGCAACCTGTTCATCGGCGCGACGATCATGTTCGTGCTGTCCTCGATGGCGTGCGGTGCCGCGACCTCGCTTACCCAGATGGTTTTTTTCCGGGCGATACAGGGGATGGCCTCTGCCTTTATCGGGCCGATGTCACAAACGATCATGTTTGATATCAACCGGCCCAGCAAGCAGGCTCAGGCCATGTCGATCTGGGGCATGGTGGTGATGATTGGGCCAATCAGCGGCCCCTTTATCGGCGGGTTCCTGACGGAAACGCTCAACTGGCGCTGGGTGTTTTATGTCAATTTGCCGATCGGCATCCCGGCGCTGATCGTGCTCTGGTGGTTGTTGCCCTCGCGCCCGGTTGTCCGCCGTCAGCTTGATGTGTTTGGCGCGACGATATTGGGGCTTTCCCTTGGCGCCCTGCAACTGATGCTGGATCGCGGCCAGAGCAAGGACTGGTTCGATTCCTGGGAAATCGTCATCGAACTGCTGTTCGCCTTGTCTGCATTCTGGGTGTTCCTTGTCCACACAAAAAGCGTGAGGCATCCGCTGTTTGAAAAAGCGATGGTGGTTGATCCCAACTTCCTGATGGGGCTGATGTTCATGATGATTCTGGGCGTGGCAAACGTTGCCTTGTCGTCTGTGCTGCCCACAATGTACCAATCGGTCTATGGGTATGATGTGATGGATACCGGCATGCTGATGGCCCCGCGCGGCTGTGGCGTGTTTCTGACGATGCTGATCACCAACCGGCTGATGGGCAAGGTGGACAGCCGCATCCTGATTTCGGTTGGCTATCTGATCGCGGCATTGTCCTTGTGGACCATGACCCGCTGGTCGCTGGATATGGGGCGCGATCAGATCCTCATTTCCGGCTTCATTCAGGGGCTTGGCCTGGGCTTCGTCTTTGTGCCGGTCAACCTGATTGCGTTTGCCACGCTTTCCGCCAAATATCGGACGGATGGCACGACGATGATGACGCTGTTCCGCAATCTGGGCAGCAGCTTTGGCATTTCGGTGATTGTCACCATCCTTTCAAAGAATATCCAGGTAAGCCATTCGGACATTGCGGCGAACATTACCTCGTTCAATGTACCCGCTGTCGATCCTGCGTCCGTGGGGGCGATGTTTGGCAGTTTGGGGGGCGGAATGCTGGCGATTCTGGATGGCGAAGTGAACCGGCAGGCGGCTATGGTAGCCTATCTGGACAATTTCTACATGCTGTTCTGGCTGATGCTGTGCTTTGTTCCGCTCTCTTGGGTGCTGAAGAAGCCCAAAGCCATCATGGGGCTGGAGCAGCCGGTGCACACAGAATAGGCGCAGTCCAGGCCATTAAGGACGAGGACTGAAGGATGAGCCTGTACACAACGATCCACCTCCACAATGTGCCTGCCGGTCGTGAGGCGGACTACGCGGCGTGGTTTGATGGTGCGCACAGCGCTGCCGTCGCTGGCCTGCGGGGGTTCCGCGCGGCGGATCGTTACGAGTTGACGCGCGAACAGATCATGCCCGATATTCCGCAGCCCTGGCGCTTCATGAGCGTCTATGATTTCGATTATCCCGCGCCGGAGATTGATCTGCCGGCACTCGGCCCGCTCCTCGCCGAAGCGCGCGATGCCGGGTTGATCGACGACACGACCGAAACCGAGCGGATCCATAGCTACGCCATGTATTCGGACTGGGTTTCCAGCCCCAATCATCAGGTTGACAAGCCGCTTTCCGGCGTTTCCATCATCCTTGCCAATTTTGTCGCCGGGCGCGAAGCGGAATATCATAAATGGTATAATGACGTACACGGGCCCGAAGTGACGCGCGTGCCCGGCAAGGTGGCGATGAAGCGCGGGCGCATCTCTCCGCTGCAAATCGCGCCAGTGCGATACTGCCCCGGCAGCGATCTCGTCCTGTGTGCGCAGCAGACGGATGACCTGCTTTTCACGGTCAAGGACTTCAGCGCCCGCGCGGGTGCCCGCAGCCCCAGCGGTGTGGCATTCCAGCCGCGCTCCGCTTCCGGGTCAGTGGCGCGCACGGTGCATTATTTCCGCAAGGTGAGCGGCACGGAATTCTGGCCCGGCGGCATTGCCTATGAAGGCGATTTGTCGGTCTATCCGACGGATTTCGCGCGCCCGGCAGGGTGAAGCGGCACCAACTATCGTGCCCGCGATAGCCGGGCCCTTGTCCTGTCACTGGCGACAATGGCACGATAAGCACAAGTGAAAGACGAACGAGTGGAGCAGGCTGTGGGCAAGATTATCGTCATTACCGGCGCCGGGGACGGACTGGGCCGCGCGCTGGCCCGACGTTTTGCCGCGGACGGGGAAACGGTAGTGCTGCTTGGTCGCACGCTTGCCAAGGTTGAAGCCGTTGCAGCGGAATTGGGAGCACCGCATTTCGCACTGGAATGCGATGTCGGCAATCCGGACTCGGTGCGGGCGGCATTTGCGGCCATCGCCGGGCGCCATCCCAAAATTGATGTGCTGATCAACAATGCAGCCGTCTATGAACCCTTCACTCTGGCTGAAGTGCGTGATGACCAGATACTCACCCAGCTATCAACGAATTTCGCCGGGCCGATCTTCTGCGCCCGTGAGGCCCTGCCGCTGTTGCGGGGTAGCGGGCACATCATAAATGTCACCAGCGAAACGGTGGCGCTCAAGATGCCGATGTTGTGGATGTATGCCGGCACCAAATCCGGGCTGGAGCTTGTGTCCGACATCTGGTCGCGTGAGCTTGAACCGGAAGGCGTTCGTGTCACGGTCGTCCGGGCCGGGCCGATGATGGATGAAACCAAGACTGGCACAAGCTGGCCGATGGATGTCGCGATGCGCTTTGCGCAGGAGAACATCAAGATCGGCCTCAACATGCGCGAAAGACCCATATCCCATTACAATTCCGTCACTGATGCGTTCCGCGCGGTGATCGATACGCCGCCCGATCTCCATATCGGAATGGTTACGCTTAGCGCCCGCCGGGGCTGACTCCGTCTTTCATCACAGGATATTTGCCATGCCAACCCTTCCCGACACACAGCTTTTCATTGATGGCGCGCTCTGCGATGCAAGCGGCGGCAAGACGTTTGATGTGATCTGCCCCTGGACGGGCGAGGTGGTCAGCAAGGCTGCGGATGCATCGGCGCAGGATGTGGAGGCCGCCATTGTCGCTGCGCGCCGTGCCTTTGACGATACCGACTGGTCAACCAATATCCCGCTGCGCGTGGCGCTGGTGCAGAAACTTTATGATTTGTTTGATGCGAACCGGGACCGCCTGTCCGATCTGGCACGCTATGAAGCCGGGGCGGCCGTTGGCGCGGTGGGGCGCGCGCATGTCGATATGGCGATGGACGGCTGGCTCGATTACATCCGCGTCTTCCCTGAAGTGAAATGGGAAAAGGATTATGGCTCTCGCCCTGCCTATGGCTTCGAAACGCATCGCAAAGCTGTGTATGAACCGGTGGGCGTGGTCGCGGCGATCACGCCGTGGAATGTGCCGCTTTATGTGAATGTCGGGAAAATCGTCTCGGCTCTGTTGGCGGGGTGTACCGTGATCCTGAAGCCCGCCCCGGATACGCCCGGCATGGGGGCGATTTTTGGCGAACTGGCGGCGCAAGCCGGTTTCCCCAAAGGCGTAATCAACGTCATTACCTCAGAAGACCCCGCGATGGCAGGCGAAATGATGGTCACGGATCCGCGCGTTGACCTGATCAGCTTCACCGGCTCGACGGGCGTCGGCAAGCGCATCATGGAAAAGGGCGCGGCCACGCTGAAGCGCGTCTTCCTGGAACTGGGCGGCAAGTCTGTGAAAATCGTCTGCGATGATGCGGAGAATTTCCAGATGGAAATCGCCTCCTCCATGCTGATCTTCCATGCGGGGCAGGGCTGTGCGGTGCAATCGCGCCTGCTCGTCCAGAAGAACCGCTATGCGGAAGCTGTGGCAATCCTGAAGGGAGCCTATGCGAGCATTGCTGAAAAATGGGGCGACATAAATGATCCCGCGCACATTATGGGGCCGGTGATTTCCAAGCGCCAGCAGGAACGGGTGATGTCCTATATCGAGATCGGCCAGCAGGAAGGGGCAACCCTGATCGCGGGCGGCAAGACCAGGCCTGACAAGGGCGGTGGTTTCTTCATCGAACCGACCTGCTTTGCCGATGTAACCAACGATATGCGGATCGCGCAGGAAGAGATTTTTGGCCCCGTGCTTGTCGTCATCCCGTTCGAAGATGATGAGGACGCCATCCGGATCGCGAATGACTCGGCTTATGGCCTGGGCGGTGGCGTGTCTTCCGGCAATCTGGATCGCGCGATGAAAATCGCCAACCGCATCCGCACGGGCACGATGAGCGTGAATGGCGGGATGAGCATCGCGGGCGATATTCCCTTTGGTGGTTACAAGGCCAGTGGCATCGGCCGCGAATGGGGGGTAGAGGGCATCGAAGAATTCTTCGAAACCAAGCTGATCGCGGTGCGCAAGGCTTGATGTCAGAATAAGGGGCTAACGGGGTGGAAGCGGCGCAAAGAATAGGCGAGACAACCACGGTGGTTGCCAAAAAGCGTGCGCGCAGTGGCGAGGCGACCAAGGCTGTCAGTCACAACCTCAACGGCCAGCGCCTGGGCCGCAAAGGGCGGGATACGCGCGAACGGATCATCGCGGTGGCGCAGGAAATTCTCGCCGAACCGGCTGGCACCCTGATCACGCTCAGCGAAGTCGCCCGTCGTGCCGGGCTGCGCATGGGTACGCTCTACCTCTATTTTGCGGATCTGACAGAGCTGATCCTGGCGTTGCTGGAGCCGGTAATGGCGACCGCCGAAGACGATTATATCCGTCTGTTGCGGGGGCGCTGGTCTGACCAGGAGCTGGGTGCCCGCGCGCTGGCATTCGTGCGCGCCTATCACGGTTTCTGGGTGAAGCATTCGCGGCTTCTCCACCTGCGCAACAGCATGTCAGACCGGTTCGACCAACGCCTGATGAAACAGCGGATCGGCGCGGCCCGGCCCTTGATGCGGTTGCTGGTGGAACAGATGGACGGCGATCTTTCCCAGCCGGAATCGCCCGTGTTCAGCATGACGACCGCGCTTATGACGGGCCTGGAACGTGTGGCGACCGTGACCACGGATGATAATCTGCCCGCCCTTCTCCAGGCCCCATTCGCCACACGGCGGGACAATCTGCTTGAGGCCGAGGCACGGCTGATGGAACTGGGGATCAGGGATTACCGCAAGCTGGCGGGGTAGCAATACGCTGGGTCAGCCCTTCTTCCCGCCCACGCCCGCGACATATTTCTGGATATTTTCGAGATAGGCCGGGTTGAGCATCAGCGCGCTGTTGGCCATGCGTTCGACATGCCGGGCTGTATCACGCCCCACTTCGGCGCACATCTCAATGGCGACCTTGGCCGCGCCCATTTGTTCGCCGTTGTTTTTGGTCAGATGGCGGCAGAAATCCATGACATCGGCTTCAAAACTTTCGTCCGGGAAAACTTCGTGGACCAGCCCCATCGTCAGCGCCTTGTCCGCGCTGGCGGGTTTGTTTGCCATGATCAGCCAGCGCGCCCAGTGGGGGCCGCAAATGCGGGTGAGACGGCTGACGCCGCTTGACGCGGGCAGCACGCCAAACAACCCTTCGGGAAAGGCATAGCCCGCGCTTTTCGCTGCCAGCCGGAAATCGCAGGAGAGCGAGAGTTCCAGCCCGCCACCAACGCACATCCCGTGATGTGCCACGACAAAGGGCTTTTCAATATGCTCCATCTCGTCCCACAATTGCTGCATCCCGTTGAGGTTGAGCCGGTGGTTTTCCCGGATGCCGCTGGCGGTCTGCATGGTGGGAGAGATTTTGCGCTGACCGCCCTTGAGGTCCGCGCCAGAACTGAAATAGCGACCCGTTGCCCGGATCAGCATCACCTTTAGTTCTGGCGTATCACGGAAGCGGACCACTGCCTCGGTCAGCAAATCCATCGTTTCCAGGTTAAGCGCGTTCAGCTTGTCCGGGCGGTTGAGCGTCGCAATCAGGATACCATCTTGCGTTTCGGTGAGGAGGGCAGGGGCTTCGGTCATTATTCTGTTCTATCCCCGCGTCCGCGGCAAACCAAGGCCGCGTTCGGCGATCATGCTGCGGTGGATTTCGCTGCTCCCGCCATAAATGGTCGCGCCCTGTGCGTGACGGTAGAAAACATTGATTTCTTCCGCCGCACCATTGCGTTTGGAAAGCGAAAGCGGCGCTGTCAAATCCAGAAGGTCGCGCGCGTCGGTCAGGAACTTCTCGGAACTGAACATTTTTGCCCGGGGGCCATATGCCAGATTGGGCTTTTTCTCGACCGCCGCCCATTGCGCATGGTGGGTGATCAGTTCCGATATCCAGATATGGGCCAAAGTGCGCGAAAGACGCTGCTGTGCACTGCCATCCTCGATCAGTGACTTGCCATCCCGCACGATTTCCCGGCACAAGGTTTCGGCAGCGCGCAGCATCGAATACTGGTATTTGGAAAAGCCTCCGGCATGTTCCAGTTCCAGGCTGGCGCTCATCGTCTTGACGCCGCCATCGACCTCGCCCAGCCGCCAACTGTCCGGGATTCGGACGCCATCATAGAAAGTGATGTTGGTCCGCTCATCCTGGAAGGTGTAAACCGGCTGGATGGTCACGCCTTCGGCCTTTAGCGGCACGATGAACATCGTCAGGCCCTTGTGCTTGGCCACTTCGGTGTTGGTGCGGGTGAGCATCAGCACATAATCAGAGAGGTTCGCCCCGCTGGTGAACATCTTGGTGCCGTCAATCCGCCAGCCATTGCCGTCAGGCGTGGCCTTGCACTGGGCGGCAAAGACGTCCGATCCGGACCCGGGTTCGGAATAGCCAAGCGAGCAGATCGCTTCCCCGCGCATCAGCCGGGGCAGAACCTCTGCCTTGAGTTCGTCACTGCCAAAGCGGTTGATGATCAGCGAGACCATCTGGGTGACGCCTGCCGCCGGGTTGTTATATCCCTGCTTTTCAAAGGCATCCATCGCCGCTGTCTTGGCGTAGGTTGAAAGCCCGCGCCCGCCAACATCCTTGGGCAGCCCGAGATAGAGCAGGTTTGCCGCCGCAAGCTTGCGATTCAGTTCGGGGTTATAACCCTCCCAGCTATAGTGGAATTTCGCGCGCATTTCGGGCGTCACATTGGCCGCAAAGAAGCCTTCGATTTCCTGCACAAGCGCGGTGACATCATCGCCCAGATCAAAGTTGATCACCATATCGCCCGCGTCTGGCAGCGCGGCCGTCTCACCGCCATAACGCCTGCGCCCGGCCTCTTCGAGAAGGCGCTGCGGGTCACACAGCACGAGCGGCCATGCCTTGGCCCGTAAATTGTAGAGGTGAATGTCATATTCAGTGGTCAGGCCATAGCCGCCAAAGGTGTGCAGCGCCTGTGCCACGGTGCGGGCCGCAGCTTGCGTGCTCCACCATGCAGCAAGGGAAATCCCCGTCGCCGCATCATCCGCACCATCGGCAATGTCGCGGATTGCCTTCAACACGAGGAACTTGGCGCCATCCACTTCACACAGCAAATCCGCCAGCGGGTGAGAGATCGCCTGGAACTGGCCAATATACTGATCGAACTGCTTGCGTTCACTGGCATAGGCAGCGGCCAGTTTCAGCGCTTCGCGCGACAGCCCGGCAAGAGCTGCGGAGATGAACAGCTTCCATTCCTCAACACCTGCCGCAAATGTCGTCAGTGCCACACCGCCAGAGGCAAGCACGGTACGCGGACAAGCCGCGAGATCGATTTCGGCGATCGGTGTGGAGGCCAGATTGTCCTCGGCCTGTCGTCCGCTTTCCGGCACGGATACGAGCACGATATCATTGCCCATGCGAGCGACAACAGCGTGCGCGACGGCCCCACCGGCAATCCACTGCGTCGGTTCTTTGGCCATGTCGTGGAAGGCAAGGCTGGCGACAGCCTCGCCAGCAAGCACACCCCCCAGCAGGTCACCTGCTTGATCGCCACCCAGTTGCGCGAGCAGCCGTGCAGTCACCAGCGTCTCGGCAAGCGGCCCGGACGCAAGTGTGCGCCCGGCCTCTTCCATCAGAACCGTGGCATCAAGCAGCCCCAGCCCAAGTCCGCCTGCCTCTTCTGGAACCCGGATCGAAAGCGCGCCGAGTTCAGCGAGCCCCTTCCAGAGATCAGCATCAAAGCCCGATGGGGCGGCGGCCCGCACCCGCGCCATGCTGCTATGTTCGTCAAGGAACCGCGCGAACATGTCGCGCATCATTTCCTGGTCTTCGGTCAGATCGAAATTCATGGTTCTGGTTCCGTTGAAAGGGCTCAGGCCCGCTTCATCATCTTGCTGATGTCAATCTGTCCGGTAGCGAGCGATCCCATAAAGCCGCCATCGACGGGCAGCACGACTCCCGTCACGATGCCAGCCAGCGCGCTGTTGAGCAGCACGACCCCGCCCGCTTGTTCGGCAGCAGTGGAATAACGGCCCATCGGTTCTGCAGCAGCGTCGATCACTTCCTTGCCTGATGTGGCCTGGAACGTGTCCATCATCGGAGTCTGGGTTGGCGAAGGCAACGAACAGTTGATGCGGATGCCCTTCTTGATCAGTTGCGCACACATGAACTGCGTCCAGACGATCACAGCTTCCTTGGAAAAGGCATAGCCTTCCGCCACCTGATCCATATGCGCCTCGGCCCAGGCAATCGCCCCGTCAAAGCCCTTGGTCTGCATCAGTTCCATATGGACAGGGATGCGGCGGCTCCATCCCAGCCCGCCGGTCGAAGCGATGCTGACAATGGAACTGCCTTCGCCCATCAGCGGCAGGACACAGTCCGTGATATGGCGGGTGCCCGCGAAATTCACCTTGAATGTGTCCAGCGGCGGGAAGGCGCCGCCGCCGGGAAGGCCCGCGCAATTGAACAAGGCATCAACCCTGCCGCCAATGCCGGCGGCCGCCGCTTCGAGGCTGGCAGGATCGCGCAGATCAATCTTTGTGAAGGACGCAAGGGGCAGGCTGCTGTCCTTGAAATCCAGCCCGTGCACTTCGGCACCCAGTTCCAGCAGCAGCTTTGCTGTCGCTTCGCCCATGCCGGAAAAGCAGCCGCTGACGATGACGCGCTTGCCCTTGTAGCCCAGAATGTCGCTCATAAGATGCTCCTCGATCCGTTCCATAGCATCGCACCGGCAACGCTGTCTGTTGCCGAAATCTAGATATGAGAATCCGCACCCGATCAACAGGGCACGGGCGTAATCGCTACAGCGATGACCAGCGCCCGCAACCGTCTGGCGGCCAATCGCCTGCGCGTTATAGCATGGCATCAGATATGGTCATCTTGCCTTCGGGCGCGTCAGGCCCGAAACCTTGCATCGACACAGACGGGATTTTTGAGACATGGCCTGGCAACGCTCACGCATTCGCCTTGATAGTGACAACCGCGCATTCTGGACGGGAGGTGCCGAAGGCAAGCTCAACATTGCCAGGTGCGGCGATTGCCGCGGCTTCATTCATCCGCCGCGCGCGATTTGTCGCCATTGCCAGTCGGAAAATGTCGCCCCCCATGCGGTGGCGGGCACCGGCGTCGTGGATACCTACACGATCAATTATCAGGCCTGGGCGAAGGACATGGAGGTGCCCTTCGTTATCGCCCGGGTGAAGCTGGATGACGCACCGGGCGTGTATCTGACGACCAATATCGTCAACTGCCCGGTCGAGGCAGTCGATTTTGATGATCCGGTGCGCGTGGTGTTCGAGGAACAGGACGGCATCTGGTATCCCCTGTTTGAAAAGGTCGCCTGATCGATGGCACGCGAAGCATATATTTCAGGCATCGGCATTTCAGAAGTCGGCGTCCGACTGACCCGCTCGGCGCTGGGCCTCACCATGGATGCGATCAAGGCCGCTGTTGCCGATGCCGGGCTGACGTTCGAGCAGATTGATGGCGTCTCCACCTATCCTGGAAAGATGCAGGCGTTTCTGGGCTTTTCGCCGATCGGTGTGGACGAAGTGATCGAAGTCTGCGGCCTCAAGACGCGCTGGCATACGGGCGCTGCGGAATCGACCGCACAGCTTGGGGCGATTGCCGATGCGGCAGCCGCGGTCCGTTCCGGGCTGGCGCGCCACGTGATCTGCTTCCGCACGGTGTATGAAGCGGCGGCTCTTGCGCGCCCGGATGAATATCCGCCCATGGAACGCCGCAAGGATGTTACGGGCAATTCGCAATGGGTATCCCCCTTTGGTGCGTTCTCCGCCGCTTGCTGGACGGCCCAGTTCGCGATGCGGCATATGAAGCGTTACGGCCTGACGCGCGAACAACTGGCGCAGGTGGCGATCAACGATCATGCCAACGCCGCGCTCAATCCCAGTGCCATCGTCAAGGAACCGCTGACGATGGACAAATACATGTCCGCGCGGATGATCACGTCTCCGTTCTGCCTTTATGATTGTGACAGGTTCACTGATGCCTCCACGGTTGTGATCGTCTCGGCGGGCGACGCGCTGGATGAAGTGAAGGCGACGCCCATCCGCATTGCGGCTTCGGCCGGTTCGGTAGAGCGCTATAGCTGGGATCAGGCCGAATGGGCGAGCGCCTATCCCACCGGCCGTGACCTCTGGAAGAACACCGATTACACGGCCAAGGACGTTGATACCGTCCAATTCTATGACGGGTTTGCCTTCCAGCCCATCACCTGGCTTGAGGGCCTGGGCTTTTGCGACGTTGGCGAAGGAGGCAGATTCATCGAAGGCGGCAAACGCATCGCGCGGGATGGCGAACTGCCGATGAATACCGGCGGCGGCCAGCTTGGCTGGGGACGTCTGCACGGCTTTGGCTTTGCCTATGAAGCCGTGGCACAACTGCGGCAGGAAGCGGGCGCGCGCCAGATTCCGGGTGATCCCCGCGTTGCTATTGCTACCTCAGGAGGCGGCCCGATGGCGGCGGCTCTGCTGCTGGCGAAGGATTAAGCGCGATGCAGTCGGGCGATCTTGATAAGCTGCCCGGCTTTCGCCGACGGCTTATCGTGACGCCCGCCGCCGCGCGCGTCACAGCGGCAGTGGAAGATGATTATCACTGCATGGCGGTTACGCTGCATCATGATGGCGTAGCCATATTGTCCGTTGAGCCGGTGATGGACCGTGTGCCGTGGACAACCTGCCCCGGCGCCCCTGCGGTGCTGCAATCGACCTTTACCGGAATCGCGCTGGCGGATGTGGCAGCGCGGGGGGCCAAGCAGGCCAATTGCACCCATTTGCATGACTTGGCCGTTCTCGCCGCTGCCCATGCTGATGATTCCGCGCCGACCTGTTACGACATAGTGACCAGCGATCCCGTAAACGGGCTGGTCACTTCCGAAATCCGGCGGGACGGCGCGCCCATTCACCGGATCGAACATCGCAGCGATATCTGCAGTACGCCAGAGGCAATTGCGGGCATCTCCCTGTTCAAGCTGCGGGGGTGGATCGACTCGCTTGAGGGGCTGGAACGCGAAGCCGCGCGGCTGCTGCAATGGGGCACGATTCTCGGTCATGGCCGCACCACGCCAATGGAACGGCAGAGCGATGCCAGCCGGATGCCCCCCAATTGCTTCACCTTCCAGCCCGAAAATGCCGCCTTGGCCAGACGGGTGGGCAAGGTCATCGATTTTAGCGAGGTCGCCCGTGCCCCGCTCAGCCATTTTGACGGCGCGGATTTTGCCATCCTGCCCGCCACAGCCTGAACGTACGCAAGGAGAGCCCGCATGAACATGAACGATATGGTGCTGATCAGTGTCGATGATCATATCTGCGAGCCGCCGACCCTGTTCGACAATCAATTGTCAGGCGATCTTCTGGCGAGTGCGCCCAAGTTTGAAACGGACAAGAACGGCAAGAATTACTGGTATTATCAGGGCCGGATGAAGCCTTCTGTGGGCCTCAACGCGGTGGTGGGTCGCCCGTTCGAGGAATATGGCATGGAGCCGACCGCGCTCGAACAACTGCGTGAAGGTTGTTACGATGTTCACGCCCGTATTGATGATATGGATGTGAACGGCATTGCCGCTTCGTTGTGCTTCGGCAACTCGATCGCCTTTGACGGCCAGACTTTTCACACCGCGTCAGACAAGCGCCTTGCGCTGCGCCACATGCAGGCCATCAATGACTGGCACTACGATGAATGGTGCATGGCCTATCCCGGGCGTTTCATTCCGCTGGGCGTGCTGCCGACATGGGACATTGATGCGACTGTCGCGGAGATCCACCGGCTGGCAAAGAAGGGTTTTCGTACGATCCAGATGAATGAGAATCCGACGGTGCAGGGCCTGCCCAGCATCCACAATGATTATTGGAAACCCTTTTTCAAGGCGCTGGCTGATACCGATATGACGGCCGCGCTGCACATCGGCAGTGGCAATCCCGCACCCCATGCCTCATCAGAAACGCCGATTGAAGCCTGGATTTCGACGATGCCGCTGTCAGTATCGCAAGGCGTGTCAGATTGGCTTCAGCTGGAAGCGCTTCACACCTATCCCACGCTGCGTATTGCGATTTCGGAAGGCGGTCTGGGTTGGGTGCCCTATCTGATGGAACGCGCGGATTTCTCCAACGCACGGCACAAGGCGTGGACCAACTCGCGCTTCCAGCACATCAAGCCAAGTGAACTCATCAAGCGGCACTTCCTGCATTGCTTTATTGACGATGCCTTTGGCCTTAAGAATCTCGATGCGCTGGGCGAGGATAATGTCGCCTATGAAACCGATTATCCGCATTCCGATACCTTGTGGCCCGAAGCGCCCGAACATCTTTGGCCCACGCTCAATCACCTGACTGATGCGCAGATCGACAAGGTGACGCATGGCAATGCGATCCGCTGGTTTCGCTTTGATGATTTCCTCGCGCACAACACGCGTGAGGATATGACGGTTGGTGCCTGCCGCGCGCGGGCGGCGGCCAAGGGCGTGGATGTGTCCCCGAAATCCTCAGGCGGTGCGCGCCCGGTGGATGAAGGCGATGCACGACCGGTAACGTCAGGTGACATCATGGAGATGTTTGCCAACCGGGTGACGGCGCGCGAGACGGCTTGAGTTACCTCAACACATCGCTCGCTTCGGCCGCGGCCAGGATCCGGACGGCGTCATCAGGCATCAGCCAGCCTTCGGCCTGCTGACGCGCCACGGCTTCACGCACCTTGGCGACGAAACCGTCATGATTGCCATAGCGTTCCTCAAGCGAGGGACGCGGGTCACCCGTTGCCTCGCGCTCGGATCTGGTGCGGGCAAAGGGAATAAACCCGCCATTGAACCCGCACACTGTGCCCGCGTCATAACCTTTGGCAGTGACGTTCCAGCCCGTATAGGTGCCCAGCGGCACCTGATGCTGCACGGATGGCACGCCGGATATCTCGTTGCCATCTCCGTTCACGCGCGCAACCAGTGAAGGCAATATCCGGACAAGCGCGGGGGGTTGCCGCGTCGCCACGCCG